>JAFYYW010000035.1 GCA_017548985.1 Bacteroidales bacterium | reverse complement strand
TATGAAAGTCAAAACATCCATCAAGAAGCGCAGCGATGATTGCAAGATCGTCAGACGCAAAGGCCGTCTCTATGTCATCTGCAAGAAGAACCCCAAGTTCAAGATGCGCCAGGGATAACAGCTTTTTGTAAAACAAATAAAAGTCTAAGATAAATTATGGCAAGAATAGCCGGTGTTGATTTACCTAACAACAAGAGAGGTGAGATCGGTCTCACCTACATTTACGGTATCGGCCGCAGCAGCTCCAGGGAGATCCTTGACAGGTGCGGTATCGACTACAACATCAAGGTCGGAGACTGGAATGACGAGCAGGTGGCCCTTATCCGTAACCTCATCAATGAGGAGTACAAGATCGAGGGAGAGCTCCGTTCCTCCGTCCAGATGAACATCAAGCGACTGATGGACATCGGTTGCTATCGCGGAATCCGTCATCGTATCGGCCTCCCTGTCCGTGGTCAGAGCACCAAGAACAACGCCCGTACGAGGAAGGGTAAGAAGAAGACTGTCGCCAACAAGAAGAAAGCGACCAAGTAAAAATTGATGAATTATGGCAAAGAAAGCAACAGCATCCAAGAGAGTTGTCAAGGTTGAGGCTACGGGCCAGGCCCATATTTCATCAACCTTCAACAACGTGATTGTCTCCCTGACCAACAACCAGGGACAGGTCATCAGCTGGTCTTCAGCTGGCAAGTGCGGTTTCCGCGGATCGAAGAAGAACACTCCCTACGCTGCCCAGATGGCTGCCGAGGACGCTTCCAAGACAGCTTACGACGCGGGCCTGCGCAAGGTTAAAGTCTATGTGAAAGGTCCCGGAGCCGGCCGTGAGTCCGCCATCAGGACCATCAATAACGCTGGGATCGTCGTCACCGAGATCATCGATGTGACCCCCATGCCCCACAATGGTTGCAGACCGAAGGGCCGCCGTAAAGTTTAATTTAATTAATCAGAGTTTATTATGGCAAGATATACTGGTCCTACCACCAAGATCGCCCGTAAGTTCGGCGAGCCTATATTCGGAAGCGACAAGGATTTCGAGAAAAGGAACTATCCTCCGGGACAGCATGGCCTGGCCTCCAAGCGCAAGAAGCAGAAGGAGTACGGTATCCAGCTGAAGGAGAAGCAGAAAGTCCGCTATATGTACGGCCTTCTCGAGCGTCAGTTCCACAACACTTATCTCAAGGCTACCCGCATGAGCGGCCAGAAGGGTGAGAACCTCCTCTTCCTCCTTGAGTCCAGACTTGACAATGTTGTCTACAGGATGGGTGTCGCCCCTTCAAGGGCCGCCGCCAGGCAGCTTGTGAGCCATGCTCACATCACCCTCAACGGTGCTGTCTGCAACATCCCCTCAACCCAGGTCAAGCCGGGTGATACCGTCGCTGTAAGGGAGCGTTCCAAGAGTCTGGAGGTTGTCCAGAAGAGCGTCGCTTCCGCCCCTAAATACTCATGGATAGAGTTCGATGCCAAGGCTCTTTCGGGCAAGTACCTGAACGTGCCGGCCAGGGCCGACATCCCTGAGTCCATCAACGAGCAGCTCATAGTTGACCTGTACTCCAAGTAACGATTAACACCCAAAAAGAAATAACATGGCAATCTTGGCATTTCAGAAACCTGATAAGGTGATAATGCTTGAAGGAACCGACACCGTCGGCCGTTTCGAGTTCAGGCCCCTTGAGCCTGGCTATGGCCAGACAATCGGCAACGCCTTGAGGCGCATCCTCCTCGCTTCCCTCGAAGGTTTCGCTATCAGTCAGATAAAGATCTCCGGCGTGGACCAAGAGTTCGCGACGATCACAGGCGTGATCGAGGGGATGCAGGACATCATCCTCAACCTCAAGCAGGTCAGATTCAAGAGGATGGTTGAATCCGTCGACACCGAGGTCGCGAATATCGTCATCAGCGGAAAGAACGAGTTTACCGCCGAGGATATCTCCAAGGGATTGTCTTCTTTCAAGGTGTTGAATCCTGAGCAGCATATCTGCTCGCTCGAGCCGTCAGTCACTCTCGAGCTTTCCTTGACCATCACCAAAGGCCGCGGCTTCGTGCCCGCCGAGGAGATGAGGGATGAGAACACGCCTATCGGAACCATTCCGGTCGACGCTGTCTACACCCCCATCAGGAAGGTCAACTGGACTGTCGAGAACTGGCGTGTCGAGCAGAAGACCGACTACGAGAAGCTCAACCTCGAGATCATCACGGATGGGTCTATCTCTCCCAACCAGGCTCTCCAGGAAGCGGCTAACATCCTCATCTACCACTTTAAGCTTTTCACGGACGACAAGAAGATCTCCCTGGAGAGCACTGTGGAGTCCGACTCCAAGGAGCTTGACGAGGAAAGCCTCAGGATGAGGCATCTACTCCTCACCAAGCTTTCCGACATGGGTCTTTCGGTGAGGGCGTACAACTGCCTGAAGGCCGCTGAAATCGACACTTTCGCCGATCTCGTATCCTACTCCAGGAACGAGCTCATGAAGTTTAGGAACTTCGGCAAGAAGTCGCTTAATGAGATTGATCTCTTGGTCGAGCGGATGAAACTCCAGTTCGGCATGGACGTCAGAAAATATAATATTGAACCCAAGAAAAAGACTGTTGTTTAGAAATGAGGCACAATAAAGCAATAAATCACCTTGGCCGCAAGAGTGGCCATCGCAAAGCGATGCTGGCGAACATGGCTACCTCGTTGATTCTGCATAAGAGGATCCAGACCACCGTAGCGAAGGCGAAAGCCCTCAAAATGTATGTCGAGCCGCTTATCACCAAGTCCAAGGAGGACACAACCCATTCCCGCCGTACTGTGTTCAGCTATCTCAAGAACAAGGAGGCTGTCAAGGAGTTGTTCGGTGTGATCGCCCCGAAGATCGCTGATCGTCCCGGTGGATACACCCGCATCCTTCACACCGGCTTCCGTCTCGGTGACGGATCCGACATGGCCCTGATCGAGCTCGTTGACTTCAATGAGACCGCTCTCGCTTCCGAGAAGAAGGAGACCAAGAAGTCGACCCGCCGTAGCCGCGCCAAGAAGGCTGAGGCCGCTCCGGCCGCCGCGCCTGCTGAAGCGCCCGCTGAGGAGCCGAAGGCTGAGTAAGTAACTCTTTCACATATAATTCCGGGACGGAAGCTTATTCCGCCCCGGAATTGTTTTTATTATGCGTCATATCTAAATATGGCGTTAATCGTTTTATTTTTTACACTTCACCTTGTATTATTATTGATTAATTACTAAATTACGAAGGTTTAGGGTAAAATGCGAACGATTTCAACCACATATAAGTATCATTATCTCATTAATTATCAACCATTCTATGAAACGAGTCCTTACATTGTTGCTCGTCGCCTTGTTATCCACATCTTGGGCCGGGGCGGCTGTCTCAGCGACAGGTGGTTCCGCTAGTTTACAGCAGAACAACAGAAAACATGTTTCAGGAATCGTGACGGACAAGTCTGGAGCTCCTGTTCCGGGTGCGTCCGTGATGATCCCAGGCACGACTACCGGTACCGTCACAGGTGTCGATGGACGTTACGCCCTTGATGTCCCCGCCGGAACGACAGTTCTCGAGGTGGGTAGTCTGGGTTTCGCGACAGTCCAAGTCACTTTGGGTTCCGGTAATGTTTACAATGTCACTTTGGAGGAAGACACGACCTTGCTTCAAGAATCAGTGGCTATCGGTTACGGTACGATGAAAAAGACTGAGGTCGCCAGCGCCATTTCCTCCGTCAAGGAAGAGAATTTCGTGAAGACCCCTGGCGCCAACGCCGCTGACCTTATCAAGGGTAAGGTTCCTGGTCTGGTCGTCAATAACCCCGATGGTAACCCTGTTTCCAGCACACAGATTTCCCTTCGTGGTGCCACGACTCTTAAGGCCAGCACCTCTCCGCTCGTTCTTATTGACGGTATTCCCGGAAGCCTTAACCAGGTCTCTCCGGATGACATCCAGTCAATCGACGTGTTGAAGGATGGTTCCGCGGCCGCTATCTACGGTACCCGCGGTACCAATGGAGTTATAATCATAACGACCAAGAACGCCCAGGGAGAGATGCCCACGACGGTGGATGTCAACGCTTATGTCTCAACTCAGCAGATTACCCGCTCCCTGCCTTACATGACGGCCGCGGAGTATCGCCAGCTCGCTCAGGGACACGTCGGCTACCACGATGACGGCGCTTCCGTCAACTGGCTCGACGAGATTACCCGCACCCCTATCTCCCAGATCTACAACATCAGTCTAAGGGGTGGCACGAAGCAGACCAACTATGTGGCGTCCTTCGAGTACAGGGGTATGCAGGGTATCATAAAGCTCTCGGACAACAACATGATGTTCCCTCGTATCGAGGTCAACCACAGGATGTTCGACAACAAGGTGAAGATCAACGCCTCTGTCAATGGTTTCCGCATGAAGTATCACAACGGTTCCGACGGTGGCAGTTTCGATACCTCTGTCTACAACAATATCAACTACAACCCGACGACTCCGATCCGCCAGCCTGACGGTTCTTATTCGGAGAATACCGGTATCACCGACTATTACAACCCCGTTTCCTTGCTCGAGGAGACCAAGGGTAACACTGAGGCCACGATGCTCAGGATGATGGGAGCTGTAACCTACACTCCTATTGTCGGACTCGACTTCAAGGCTATGGTCTCATCCAACGTCTACAACCAGATCCAGGGCCATTATGAGACCCACGCCCATTCCTACAACGCCCGTACCCCGAAGAACGGTTTCGCCTCCAGGGGAACCTACCGCACCCAGCAGGACCTGATGGAGCTCACCGCCCAGTGGCAGAGCACATTCGCCCAGGATCACCACTATACGGTCCTCGCCGGTTATTCCTACTTGAGGAATGAGTCCCAGAACTACTGGATGCAGAACTCCGGTTTCGCCGTGGATGACTACGAGTACAACAACATGGGCGCCGGTACCCAGATCAACAAGGGTTATAAGAGCGGCTACATGAACATGTCCTCCGACAAGGGCGAGGATTCCCTCATCGGTTTCTTCGGCCGTGTCAATTACAACTTCAAGGGACGCTACATGCTTTCAGGATCTTTCCGTCGTGAGGGTTCCACCAAGTTCGGAGAGAACAACAAGTGGGGTAATTTCTGGTCAGCATCCGCTGCTTGGAATATCAAGGAGGAAGCCTTCCTGAAGAATAGTGAGACTATCAGCGCCCTCAAGCTGAGGGTCGGTTATGGAGAGACCGGTACTGAGCCTTCATCCCGTTACATGTCCCTTAACACCCTTTCATTCGGCACGAACGGCTACTACAACGGCGGTTTCTCCCAGACCCTGATGCCGAACAAGAACGCTAACCCTTACCTCAAGTGGGAGCGCAAGCACGAGTGGAACGTCGGTTTGGACTTCGGTCTGGTTGACGACCGTGTGACAGGTACTATCGACTGGTACAACCGTAAGACCCTCGACCTTCTCTGGGATTACACGGTGGCCACACCTCCTTACATCTACAACACCATGACCGCTAATGCCGGTTCGATTCTCAACACCGGTATCGAGGTCGGATTGAGCGTGGATGTGATCCGTGAGAAAGATTTCACATGGAACACCTCCATGAACTACTCTCACAACCGCAACGAGCTGCTCAGCCTCTCGAACGACAAGTTCCTGGCCTCTGATTATTCCGACCAGGGTAGCACCGGTGAGCCTATGCAGCAGACTACCCACCGTCTGAAGGTTGGAGAGCCTCTGGGTAACTTCTGGGGCTTCAAGAGTGTTGATATCGACAACACCGGCCACTGGATTATCGAGGGCGAGGATGGACAGCCCAAGTCCATCAACGACCAGCAGCCTACTGACAAGCAGATCCTCGGTAATGGTATTCCTGCCCACTTCCTCAACTGGAACAACACCATCCGTTGGAAGAACCTTGATTTCCAGATCAACATGCGCGGCGCCTTCGGGTTCCAGATCCTGAACCTCACCTCCATGAAGTGGGCCACCACCACCATGCTGACCCGTGGTAACGTCCTTAAGACCGCGTTCGACAAGGTTTACGGAAAGGCGGTTCTCGCCGATGACCAGCCTTGCCAGTACGTCAGCTACTATGTCGAGGATGGTGATTACTGGAAGATCGACAACGTGACTCTCGGATATACCATCCCGTTCAAGAGCAAGAACATCCGCAGCATCCGCCTGTTCACGACCCTACGTAATGTCGCTACCTTCACTGGATATTCAGGAATTGATCCTGAGGTGTCAGTGACCGGTCTTACCCCTGGAGCCGACAGTTACTATCGCTACCCGGCCACCAGGTCATATACCTTTGGTGTAACGTTCAAATTTTAATCGGACCGCGTTATGAAAAAGATATTTTTAGCTATCTCAATCGCCTGCGCCTTTGCCTTCACGGCTTGTACTGATTTGACTGAGCAGGTATATAGCTCCCTGACGCAGAGTTCCTACAAGTATTCAGCGGCAGACCTAAGGCCCGTCATTGGAGCCTGCTACACTCCGATGAGGAGTTATCAAAGCCACACTGGCCTTTGGGCCATGGATAACACCACGACAGATGTCCTTGTCATGCCGCCGAACTCAACCGGATGGGATGACGGTGGCCGTTATCGTCGTATGCACTACCATTCATGGAATTCCGAGCAGGGCGAGATCGCCTCGGCATGGAACGCGACATGGAGGGGAATCGGTCTTTGCAACAACGCTCTCAAGCAGATGGAAGACAACCAGCTTGAGCTTGACAGCTCAACCCTGGCTGCCGCGATAGCCGAGCTCAAGGCTCTCCGCGCTTTCTACTACTATATTGTCGTGGACAACTGGGGTGACGCCCCTCTCGTGACCGAGCCTACCCAGGACCTTCCTGAGAAGACCACAAGGGCCGAGATCTACAACTTTGTCGTCAGTGAGCTTCAGGAGGCGATTCCAGGCCTTTCCGAGGTTCAGGGTGGCGAGCGTTACGGATTGATGAACAAGTGGGCGGCCTACGCGCTTCTGGCCAGGACTTACCTCAATGCCGAAGTATATTCGGGTACCGCTCACTGGCAGGATTGCATCAGCGCCTGCGACGCCATCATCAATAGCGGCAAGTTCCAGCTCAGCGAGAACTTCAGGGACAACTTCCTGGCCGACCAGGCGAAATGCGCCTCCAACAAGGAGATTATCTTCGCCATTCCGTTCGACCAGAGCTTCGCGACTGGTTTCAGCCTCCATCTGTTCTCATGGGGTGCTCCTATCAAGCAGAAATTCAATCTCTCCGGTACGCCGTGGGGCTCCGGATCGGCCATGGCTATCCCTCAGTTCATCGATACCTTCGATCCTGACGACAGCCGTCTGGATGACAGTTTCCTCCATGGGCCTCAGTACAAGTACGGCACAACCGAGCCGATCAAGTGTATCTATGATGCCGTTGACGGAGCCTATCCTGATCTCTCCTATACCAAGGATATCCAGAGCGGAAACTTCAACATGGAGTGGGAAGGCTATCGTATGAACAAGTTCGAGGTGCTTCCTGGCACCCCTGGTAGCTTGGATAACGACCAACCTATCTTCCGTTATGCCGAGATCCTGATGATGAAGGCCGAGAGTCTGCTTCGTTCAGGGCAGCCGGGAGCCGGCGCTCTCGTCACACAGGTCCGCCAGCGCGACTTCAAGAACAATCCCGAGAAAGCTGTCGTCACGGATGACCAGCTGAAAGAGAATTCCTCTTACAAGTATGGCTATTATACCTCGGACTACGGCAAGACCATCAAGGAGGGTGACACCTCCCCGATCCAGTTCGGGCGTATGTACGATGAGTACAAGTGGGAGTTCGTCTGGGAGTTCGGCAACAGGACCCGTTGCGTACGTTTCGGCGTGTTCACCAAGAAGAACTGGCTCTCTCATGAGGCGAAGGGCGAGGGTGTGGCTCTCTATCCGATTCCGGAAAGCGCCCTTACTCCTAACCCGAACCTTGTGCAGAACCCTAACTACAAATAGTATGTCCCGCCTCTGAGCAGGCTTTTGAGGGTGCCGGGTTGTCCGGCACCCTTTAACCGATTAATAATGAATATGAGAAAATCAGTATTTATCCTTGCCGTCGTAGCCCTTGTTCTTTCTTCTTGCGGGGAGAAGAAAGAGGCCACAATGAAGATGATCACTCCGGTCAAGTTCTCGGATGTGAATATTGATGATGGCTTCTGGACTCCCAGGCTGCAAAGCCACAAGGATGTTACGCTCAACGTCTGCATAGACCAGATCGAGAACCAGACAGGACGTATCCGCAACTTCGAGAACGCCGCGAAGGGGGAGGGAGAGCACTCGGGAATATTCTTTGATGATTCCGATGTGTACAAGGCTCTTGAGGGTATGGCATATTCCCTCCAGAACAATCCCGATCCTGTCCTCGAGGCCAAATGCGACGAATGGATCGACAAGTTCGCCGCGGCGCAGCAGGAGGATGGCTATATCAACACATTCTACACTCTGACCGGCCTGGACAAGCGTTGGGACAATATGGACAAGCACGAGATGTACTGCGCCGGTCACATGATCGAGGCTGGAGTAGCTTACTACAACGTGACCGGAAAGCGTAAATTGCTGGATGTCTGCATCAAGATGGCTGACCACATGATGACCGTTTTCGGACCCGACAAACGTCATTGGGTGCCCGGACATGAGGAGATTGAGTTGGCGCTTGTGAAGCTTTACCAGACCACCGGAGAGAAGAAATACCTCGATTTCGCCGAGTGGCTGCTCGACCAGAGAGGCCATGGCTACGGCTCTTATGGAAAGCTTATCGACAGGCCTTGGCCTCCGGTTTATTACCAGGATGATGTTCCTGTCAGGGATATGTCCGAGATCGCCGGCCATGCCGTCAGGGCCATGTATCTTTATTGCGGCATGTCCGATGTGGCCGCCTACACCGGCGACCAGGGCTATATCGGCGCTTTGAACCGCCTCTGGGACGATGTCGTGCTGAGGAACATGTACATCACAGGTGGTATCGGCCAGTCCTCCACCAATGAGGGATTCACGAACGACTATTCCCTCCCGAACCTGACCGCCTACTGCGAGACTTGCGCTTCGGTGGGTATGGTGCTTTGGAACTGGAGGATGAACCAATTCACCGGGGACAGCAAGTATGTCGATGTCCTTGAGCGCTCTATGTATAACGGTGCCCTTGCCGGAATATCCCTTGCCGGGGACACTTTCTTCTATGTCAATCCATTGGAATCCCTTGGCAATCATCACCGCAAGGCCTGGTACGGATGCGCCTGCTGCCCCAGCCAGATCTGCCGCTTCCTGCCTTCCATAGGCAACTATATCTACGGAGTATCTGACAACGCGATTTGGGTCAACCTTTACATCGGCAATACGGCCGATGTGAAAGTCGGCAAGAAAACCGTCACCTTGACCCAGAAGACCGAATATCCTTGGCAAGGCTACATGAGGCTCGAGGTGGCCACGAAGTCTCCTGTCAAGACCCAGATCCGTCTCCGTGTCCCGGGCTGGTGCGAGAGCTACACTCTTGCGGTTAACGATGAGGCTCTCGAAGTTCCTGTCGAGAAGGGATATGCGGTGATCGACCGCAAATGGAAAGATGGAGATTTCATTGACCTGAATATGGATATGCCCGTGGAGGTCGTCGCCGCTGACCCCAGGGTCAAGGAAGATGAGGGGATGAGGGCGGTCCAGAGAGGTCCTCTCGTGTACTGCATCGAAGAGGCTGACAACAAGGTCGATTTCGATGCTCTGCGTATCGCCGAGGATGCCAAGTTCGACACCGCCTTTAACGCGGACAAGCTTCGCGGCATCGTGGAGATTACCGCCCATGTGGGTGACCAGACTCTCAACTACATCCCTTATTACTCCTGGGATAACCGCGAGGCAGGGAAGATGAAAGTCTGGGTCCCGCTTGCCGATTAAATAATTGACCGACAAGAATATGAAACGAATTTTAATCCTATTGGGAGCGCTTATGCTGACTTCCGCCGCTTCTTTTGCCCAGGAGTATATCTCCAACAGGGCACCTCTTCTCGAGAGCCGCTACATGGAACTTCCTTTGGGAACCATCAAACCTGAAGGATGGCTAAAACTGCAGCTGCAGGCCCAGGTAACTGGCCTAACCGGTCATCTGGACGAGGTATATCCCAACGTTGTAGGCAAGCGTAACGCTTGGCTCGGCGGAGACGGGGACGCCTGGGAAAGAGGCCCTTATTGGATAGATGGCCTTCTTCCCCTTGCCTATATCCTTGACGATGAGACCCTTAAAGCGAAGGCCCAAGTCTGGGTTGAAGCTATCCTCGGATCCCAGAAAGAAGACGGGTATTTCGGCCCGGACATCGACCGGGATCCGGAGCCTGGCCTCCAGAGGAACAACTCCCACGACTGGTGGCCGAAGATGGTCGCTTTGAAGATCATCAAGCAGTACTATATGGCCACCAAGGACCAGAGGGTTATCCCGTTCTTGGACAAGTACTTCCGTTACCAGCTGAAGATGTTGCCCCAGTATCCGCTGGACAACTGGACCTTCTGGGGAGCCCAGAGAGGCGGTGATAATCTCGAGGTAGTCCTGTGGCTCTATAATCTCACCGGCGAGAAGTATTTGCTCGAACTAGGGGAACTGATTCATAATCAGAGCACCAAGTGGAGCGAGATATTCTATGACGGAACGATGCTCCGCACCCAGAACAGCATGCACTGCGTGAACCTGGGACAAGGCTTCAAGGAACCGGTGGTGTATTACCAGCAGAGCAAGGATCCGAAACTCCTCGAGGCGATGCGCAGGGGAGAGAAGACCATCCATGACTATCTGGGGCTTCCGACGGGCCTTTGGGCCGGTGACGAGCTGATCAACTTTGGCGATCCGATCCGTGGTTCCGAGCTTTGCACCGCTGTCGAGATGATGTTCTCCCTGGAAGAGATGCTGCGGATAACAGGTGACACTCATTGGGCCGACTATCTCGAGAGAGTGGCATATAACGCCCTCCCGACGCAGGCTAATGATGATTACACCGCCCGCCAGTATTTCCAGCAGACTAACCAGATAGAGTGTTCCCGCAACACTATGCGTAATTTCTCGACCCCTCACGACGACACCGACCAGGTGTTCGGAGTCCTGAACGGTTATCCTTGCTGCACGACCAACATGCACCAGGGTTGGCCCAAGTTCACGCAGAACTTGTGGTACGCCACTGATGATGGCGGCCTGGCGGCTCTCGTATTCGCTCCCTCTACCGTGGAAACCGTTGTGGCTGACGGGGTTAAGGTGAATGTCAAGGAGGAGACTTTCTATCCTTTCGACGAGAATGTCAAACTGACCGTCAATTTCCCTGACAAGAAGGTCAAGGGCGCTTGGTTCCCGATCAAGTTCCGTATTCCCGCATGGTGTTCCGAGCCGGTTGTGAAGGTCAATGGCCAGAAGATTGAGCAGGCGGTCGCCGCCGGCGGAACCGTCTCTCTCAGAAGGAATTGGGTCAAGGGCGATGTCGTCACGATAGAACTTCCGATGGAGATCACCTCCGGCCAGTGGTACGACCGCGCCACTGTGATCGAGAGAGGACCGCTCGTCTATGCCCTCAAGCTTCAGGAGAAATGGACCCGCAAGGAGTTCAAACCCGAGGAGAGGGTGCGTTTTGGCGATTGGTACTATGAGGTCACCACTCCGGACAAGTGGAACTACTGTCTTTCCCGTCAGGATCTGTCCCGGGATAATTTCAAGAACCGCTTTACCCTTGTCCGTAAGGACACGGACAGAAGTCTCTATCCCTGGAATATTGAGAACGCCCCTTTGGTGATCAAGTGCCCCGGACGTGAGCTTCTTGACTGGAAGGCCTATAGGGGTTCCGCCGGCCAGATTCCGTTCTATATTCAGCAAGGGAAGGTCGGAGTTGGGGAGGAAGAGGAGATCGAACTTATTCCTTACGGTTGCACTACGCTGAGAATCACTGAGTTCCCTGTAAGATAGCCACTTATGGCGGAGCAGTCTATCTTCAAGGCAAAGCCACGCTACGAGATCCTCGACGGACTTCGCGGCGTGGCCGCTTTGATGGTGGTCGGCTACCATTTGATGGAGACCTACAGAACCAGTTACGCCACCCAGGCGATCAACCATGGTTACCTGGCTGTGGATTTCTTCTTTGTCCTCAGCGGTTTCGTCACAGGTTACGCTTATGATGACCGTTGGGGCAAGATCAGCACGTGGGAGTTCTTCAAAAGACGTTTGACGAGGTTGCATCCTATGGTCGTGTTTTCAGTGATCATAGGGGCAGCCTTCTATTTTTTCCAGGGATATTCATCCCCTCTGGCGCGCCAGTCCAACGGGTGGATATTCTTCTTTCTCTGTGTTATCACGGATCTCCTGATGATTCCTACCGGCAAGGGGATTGATGTCCGGGGCTGGGGCGAAATCACCAGTTTCAATGGTCCCAGTTGGTCCTTGATGTTCGAATATTGGGGGAATATCCTCTACGCGTTCCTTTTCCGCCGTCTTCCCAAAGCGATCCTCGCGGCTCTTTGCGTCTGCTCCATGTTCTTCACTATGGATCTGGCGTTAGGCTGGGATGTTTTCGGAATATTCCCGGAGGAGAAGTATAATCTTATCGGAGGATGGATTCTGAATGGTCCCCACATGTACACCGGCTTCGTCCGCCTTTTGTACCCTTATCTTTGCGGATTGCTGATCGCCAGGATATTGCCGGGCAGGGCGACGGACGATAATCCCAGCGGCAGTCCGCTGCACATGAGGAACGCTTTCTGGTGGTGTTCCCTTGCCATAATAGTCATTCTCGCCATGCCATGTGTTGGCGGGAAGGTCGGTGTGGCGGATGGGCTTTACCAGTGCGGGGTGGTGTGGATACTCTTCCCCCTGATCGTCATTATCGGGGCCGGAAGCGTACTTAAAGGATCCAAGACAAAGAGACTCTGCAAGTTCCTCGGAGATATCTCATACCCCTTGTACATTGTCCATTACCCGATCGCGATGATGCAGTTCCCCTGGGTGCGACGCAATCCTGACGCCCCTCTGTGGATGCACATCGGTATGTTCATCGCCGTTTACCTGGTCTCGATAATGCTGGCATACGGCGCTCTAAAACTATATGACGAGCCTGTCCGTGGCTGGCTTAAGAAGCATTGGCTGAAATAATTAATAATCAACAATATGAGGAAATATATCGCAATACTCTTCATGATGGCTATGATCCTGCCTTCCTGCGGGAAAAAAGAAAAAGCCGTCTCCTCGAAGATGATCACCCCAGTCAACTTTTCCGAGGTGAAGATTGACGACTCTTTCTGGACTCCGAGGCTGAAAAGCCACAAAGATGTGACACTCAATGTTTGTATAGACCAGATTGAGAACCAGACCGGCCGTATCCGCAATTTTGAGAAAGCCGCTGAGAAGCTGGTTGGACAGCACGAGGGCAAGGTTTATGATGATTCAGATGTCTATAAGGCTCTTGAGGGGATGGCGTATTCCCTCCAGAACAACCCCGATCCTGTCCTTGAGGCAAAGTGCGACGAGTGGATAGACAAGTTCGCCGCGGCGCAAGAGGAAAACGGTTATCTCAACACCGCTTTCACCCTTGCGGAGAATGATGACCGCTGGACAAGGATGGACGCCCATGAGATGTACTGTGCCGGTCATATGATTGAGGCCGGTGTGGCTTATTACAATGTGACCGGTAAAAGGAAACTCCTTGATGTCTGTGTCAAGATGGCTGACCACATGATGACCGTCTTTGGTCCCGGGAAGCGTGACTGGGTGCCCGGCCATGAGGAGATCGAGCTCGCCCTGGTAAAACTTTACCAGGCTACTGGGGAGAAGAAATATCTCGAGTTCTCAGAGTGGCTGCTGGATGAGAGAGGCCATGGTCTCGGTGGCAACGGGGTGCCCCTGAAGAGATGGAATGACGCCTATCACCAGGATGACAAGCCTGTCCGGGAGATGAGCGAGATCGCCGGTCATGCAGTCCGAGCCATGTATCTTTACTGTGGAATGGCGGATGTGGCCGCTTACACGCATGACCAAGGATACATCGACGCGTTGAACCGTCTTTGGGACGATGTGGTGTTGAGGAATATGTATCTGACCGGCGGAATAGGCCAGAGCCGCAGCAATGAGGGCTTCACCGAGGACTATGATCTGCCGAACTTGACCGCCTATTGCGAGACCTGCGCTTCTGTCGGCATGGTTTTCTGGAACTGGAGGATGAACCAATTCACCGGAGACAGCAAGTTCGCCGATGTGATGGAACGTTCGATGTACAACGGCGCTTTGGCGGGCATATCATTGGACGGCAGCGTGTTCTTCTATGTCAATCCTCTGGAGTCCCTGGGTGAGCATCATCGCAAGCCTTGGTACGGTACCGCCTGCTGCCCGAGCCAGATATGCCGTTTCCTCCCTTCCATCGGGAACTACATATATGGAGTGTCGGATGACGCCATTTGGGTTAACCTCTATATGGGGAACGCTGCTGACATTAAGGTTGGAAACAAGGAAGTCACTCTGACTCAAGAGACTAAATATCCATGGGAGGGCTCTGTGGCCTTGAAGGTCGGGGTCAAGGGTTCCCTCAAAACCCAGATCCGCCTGCGTGTCCCCGGCTGGTGTGAGGACTATACTCTCTCTGTTAACGGAGAGGCGTTTGAGGCACCGGTGGACAAGGGTTATGCTGTCATAGAACGCAAATGGAAAGACGGGGATATCATTGAGCTGAATCTGGATATGCCTGTCAAGGTTGTGGCCGCTGATCCTAGGGTTAAGGAGGACGTCGGCAAGCGGGCCATTCAGAGAGGTCCTCTCGTGTATTGCATTGAGGAGGCGGATAACAAGGATGAATTCGATGCTTTGAGGATCGCCGAAGACGCGAGATTCGATACCATTTTTGACTCCGGCAAACTCGGAGGTATAGTAGACATAACGGCCCATGTAGGAGACCAGGTTCTGGATTTCATCCCTTATTATTCATGGGACAACCGCGAGGCCGGAAAGATGAAGGTATGGGTACCATTGGTTGGTGAGTAATAATAGAATTAACTGAATATGAGAAAATTGTTATTGTCATTATGTGGCGCCGGCCTTATTGTCGCGGGCTGTCACGGAGGTCTGGTGGAGAAGATCGATGACGAGGGTGGATCTTTGATCTCAGAATATGTGGCCGAGTTCAACGCCAGTGATGAGGAGGTATATATCCAGCAGTTTCCCAACACCACGGCGGCTGAATTCATGAAGGAGAATATCCCTGTCTTCGAATGTCCCGACAAGGAGCTTGAGAAAACATGGTATTTCCGCTGGTGGACTTTCCGGAAGCATGTGAAATCGACCCCTGAAGGCTTCATTATCACCGAGTTCCTTCCGGATGTGTCCTGGGCTGGGAAATACAACGCTATCTGTTGTCCCGCCGCCCATCATTTCAACGAAGGCCGTTGGCTTAAGAATCCCACCTATCTCAGGGAATATGCCTCTTACTGGTGCAGGGAAAAGAAGGATGCGCGCAGGTACAGTTTCCCTGCCGCCCAGGCTTTCCTCCAGTTCTATAAAGTCCATCCCGACATGGGCTTGATCAAAGATTCTTATGAGGATCTGAAACAGATTTATTCCGCGTGGGAAGGTGACCATAGGGATGATCCTGACGGCCTGTTCTGGCAAGGGGACGGCAACGACGGGATGGAGGTGTCCATATCCGGTGGCATGTCTCCCGACGCGACCGGTTATCGGGCGACCATAAACAGTTATATGTATGCTGACGCCGTGGCGCTCTCCACCATGGCCACTATGCTCGGAAAGCCGGACGAGGCAGAGGTTTACGCCAAAAAAGCGGAACATATCAAGACATTGATAAACACTATGCTTTGGGACGAGTCGGCTCGTTTCTACAAGGTTATCCCTCGTCATGGGGACGGCTCTTTCTCTCCCGCCAGGGAAGAGCACGGCTACACACCTTGGCTGTATGATATTCCTAAACCGGAGTGGGCTGACGCTTGGAAGCAACTGACCGACCCCGAAGGTTTCAAGGCTCCTTACGGCCCCACAACCGCGGAACAGAGGGCAGAGGGTTTCAAGGTGGTGTATGAAGGCCACGAGTGCCAGTGGAACGGTCCCGGATGGCCCTTCGCCACCGCTCAGACCCTGACGGCCCTTGAGCGTCATCTGCATCGCCAAGGAGAGGGTCCTGTGACAAAGAAAGACTATTTCGAGACGCTCCAGACCTACAGTAACAACCATCGCCTGACCAAACCTGATGGTACCAAGGTCTGCTGGATCGATGAGAATCAGGATCCTTTCACGGGTGAGTGGATAGCGAGGAAATTGCTCATGGAAAGGAATTCCAAATATTATGAGAGAGGCAAGGATTACAACCATTCCTCCTTCTGCGATCTGATTATCAGCGGTCTTGTGGGTATCCAGCCCCAGTTGGACGGGACCATAGTCATTGAGCCTCTCCTTCCTGAGGGAGAGTGGGACTGGTTCTCCCTCTCGAAGATCTATATCGCCGGGAAAGAGATATCGGTCTTTTATGACAAGACTGGTGAACGTTTCGGAAAGGGCAAGGGATTCTTTGTGTTCGTGGATGGTAAAAAGGTTTCCCAGGCTGATTCCTACGTCACTAAAATCTCCATTTAAAATATTTAATAAAGATTTTTCTTATATTTGTCCTTCGGCGAAAAGCCTGAAGGACATTTTTTAAAAGGGAAATTGAATCAAAAATCCGAGGGTTATGAATAATCTGTTCTATATGGTTCCGGCCGCTTCTATCCTGGCGTTGTTTTTCGCCTGGTTTTTCTATCATCAGATGAAAAAAGAAAGCGAGGGCACTCCCACCATGAAGGAGATAGCCCAATATGTCCGGGAAGGTGCCATGGCCTACCTTAAGCAACAGTATAAGGTGGTGCTGATCGTGTTCATAGTCCTCGCCTTGCTGTTCTCCTTCATGGCTTATGTGCTTCATGTGCAGAACGGTTGGGTTCCTTTCGCCTTTCTCACGGGTGGTTTCTTCTCCGCTCTGGCCGGCTTTATCGGCATGAGGACAGCGACTTACGCTTCCGCCAGGACAGCAAACGCCGTCAGCCGTACCCTCAACTCGGGACTCAAGCTGGCTTTCCGGTCTGGAGCCGTCATGGGTTTGACCGTGGTTGGTCTCGGTCTGCTTGACATCTCTATCTGGTGGATCATCCTGAACGCCTGCATAGACAATCCCGACGTGTCCCAGAAACTGGTTGTTATCACCACGACCATGCTGACCTTCGGTATGGGCGCGTCGACCCAGGCCCTCTTCGCCAGGGTGGGCGGAGGTATTTACACAAAGGCCGCTGACGTGGGCGCAGACATAGTCGGGAAGGTGGAGCAGGATATTCCCGAAGATGACCCTCGCAACCCCGCCACTATCGCCGACAATGTAGGTGACAATGTCGGTGATGTCGCCGGTATGGGCGCTGACCTCTATGAGTCATATTGCGGATCCATCCTGGCCACGATGGCCCTTGGAGCCTCCGCATTCTTCTCCGCTGGGGTTGAGAGCCAGATGAAGGCGATTCTCGCCCCGATGATGATCGCCGCTATCGGAGTGGTTCTCTCGATTATCGGAATATATGCTGTCCGCACAAAAGAAGGCGCCGGCCTGCAGCAGCTTCTGAAGTCTTTGAGCATCGGAACCAACCTTTCCGCCGCCTTGATCGCGGTTGTGACTTTCGGGGTGTTCTACATGCTCGGATTCCCCAACTGGTGGCAGCTTAGCCTCTCGGTGATCTCAGGTCTTCTCGCCGGAGTCATCATCGGAAAGGCCACTGAGTATTACACATCCCATTCTTATAAGCCCACGCGGAAACTGGCGGAAAGCTCCCAGACAGGCCCCGCGACAGTCATTATCCAAGGTATCGGCCTCGGAATGATATCGACTTGCATCCCCGTTGTGACAATTGTGGTGGCCATCCTGCTCTCTTATCTTTTCGCCACGGGATTCACGTTTGATCCTTCCCAGATCAGTTTCGGTCTCTATGGGATCAGCATCGCCGCTGTGGGAATGCTCTCTACTCTCGGAATCACTTTGGCCACAGACGCTTACGGTCCGATCGCGGATAACGCCGGAGGTAATGCCCAGATGAGCGAGCTGGATCCGGAGGTTCGTCACCGCACTGACACATTGGACGCCCTTGGCAACACCACGGCGGCCACAGGTAAAGGTTTCGCCATAGGGTCCGCCGCCCTCACAGCCCTGGCTTTGCTGGCCTCCTACATAGAGGAGATCAAGATCGGGCTCCAACATGTCGGAACGACCGCCCTGACCATCGGTGACCGTGTCGTCCAGGTGGCTCAGGCGACGATTCCGGACCTTGTCCAATATTACCAGGTCAACCTTATGAACCCCCGTGTCCTGACGGGTGTGTTCCTTGGGGCCATGATGGCATTCCTTTTCTGCGGGATGACGATGAACGCTGTGGGCCGCGCCGCCGAGAAAATGGTTGTGGAGGTCCGCCGTCAGTTCCGCGAGATAGCGGGAATCCTCGAAGGCAAGAAACGCCCTGACTATAAGCGTTGTGTTGAGATCTCGACGAAAGCCGCCCAGCATGAGATGATTACCCCCGCCTTGACGGCGATCATTGTTCCGATTCTCGTCGGAGTGGTCCTGGGTGAAGCCGGAGTCATGGGACTTCTCATCGGAGGTCTCGGCGCCGGATTTATCCTCGCCATATTCCTGGCAAACTCTGGTGGAGCATGGGATAACGCCAAGAAATACGTCGAGGACGGTCATTTCGGCGGCAAGAATTCCGTCAACCACCACGCCACGGTGGTCGGTGACACTGTCGGAGATCCGTTCAAAGACACTTCCGGTCCTTCGCTTAACATTCTCATCAAGTTGATGAGCATGGTGTCCATCGTGATGGCCGGCTTGATCGTGATGCTACATGGATAATCACAAATAATCTTAATACGAACCAAATAGATAAAACGAAAAGATGAAAAAAGTCACAATTAGAGACGTCGCCCGTGAAGCTGGTGTGTCTGTCACCCTCGTTTCGTTCGTGATGAACGCCAAGATGGGAAAGGATGGCCGGCTTGATTGCCCGGTCAATCCAAACACCGCGGCCCGGGTGCTTGAAGTCGCGAAAAGGCTGGGATACAGGCGTAATAACGCCGCCGCTTCGCTCAGAAGCGGAAGGTCCCATTCTATCGCCGTTATCGTGTCGGATCTGGCCAACCCCCTATTCGCTGAGATCTGCCGTAAAATCGAGAATATCGCCTACAAGGATGGTTACACTGTGATCTTCGCCTCCTCTGAGGAGAATCCTGACAAGCTTGCCCATCTGGTCGAGACGATGGTCGGCTACAATGTCGAAGGTTTGATCGTGGCCCCTTGCCTTGGCGGGGAAAAAGCTCTTGAGAGGGCGACCAGCATTGGTATCCCCACTGTGCTGATCGACAGGGATTTGCCTGGAACCGATTTCGGCAGAGTGCTTGTGGATAACGTGGATGCGGGAGTGATCGCCACCAAGTATCTCTTCCATCAAGGTTTCGGCAAGATAGAGATGATTTCCTACAAACTTGGAGTCACCAGTTTGACTGACAGGGAATATGGTTACTCCAAGGCCATGGAGGACGCCGGCTTGAAAGATGAGATCAAGCTCCACAGGATCGAGTATGACGCTGATCTCGCCAAGAAGGGTGTGATAGAGATATTCCGGGATGCCTCCAAGCGCGGCGCCGAGGCGTTCATCCTCCCCACAAAAAAGCTGGCGATGTACGGTTTCAACGCACTTAATGTCCTGGGTCTCAACTTCCCCAAGAATTTCTCATTCGTGTGCTTCGATGAGAGTGACACCTATGACATCAGCAAGCCTGTGATTCCCCATGTCGTCCAGCCGATTTCAGAGATCGCTGACAAGGCTTTCGCCTTGATGCGGAAGATGATAGACGGCACGGTCGATCAGGAAGAGAGAAATGTGACTCTGAAGGCCAAACTCATTCTCGGTGGCCGATTTGGCGTCGATCCTACCGAAGCTATATTCTGATAACACGTTGTTAATGAGGCGCGAGATTTTCAGTGTTGTCGGCATTTCTTTCTTACTCTTACTAGCAGGTTGCCGTCCCTATCACAGTCTGGACGGTGATAATATTCAAACATGGATTATGACCGAACTTCGGTTCGAGTCATCAACTGACTATAATCCAGGTGGTTCCGAAAAGGTATCGCTGGATGTTTCCTTCACCCATCCCAAAACCGGCGTGACACTTGTACGTCCGGCTTTCTGGGATGGCGGGAATGAGTTCCTTGTCCGTTTCGCCCCCACGGTGGAAGGAAAATGGAAATGGAGGAGCGTATGCCCGCAAGACTCTTCCCTCGACGGGCTCAAAGGACGTTTCACATGTGAGAAATATGATGGGAATCTTCCTGTCTATCAACATGGTTTCGTGAAGGTCGAGCCTGGCAGGAAATATATGTCCTACGCCGATGGAACCCCGTTTTTTTACCTTGGTGACACGCATTGGGGAATGTACTTGGAGGAGTTCGACGCTCCCGGTCCGAACGCGGGGAACACCGGCGCCGAGTCCCATTTCAAGTATATAGTTGACAGGAGGGCTGAGCAGGGGTTCACCGTTTATCAGAGCGAGCCGCTGGGAGCGAGTTTCAACCTGTCCGATGGAAAGGTGGACTCTGTGGATATCCCCGGATTGCGAGCCGCGGACAAGTATTACAAATACATCGCCGGGGCGGGACTTGTACATGCCAACGCGGAGTTTTTCTTCGCCAGCTCGATGAGAGCGGAATTGGCGGCCAACGGCGATGCATTGCGGACGATTTCCCGTGACTGGGTGGCCCGTTTCGGCGCTTTCCCTGTGATTTGGACCCTCGCGCAAGAGATTGACAACGATTTCTATAGCGAAAGGGGAGACCAGCCGGCATATGATTTCACCAATAATCCTTGGGTGAAAGTCGCGGAATATATCCATAAATATGATTGTTATTCCCACCCTCTTTCCGGACATCAGGAAAACTCCTGGTACACAACGGTTTCCGGGAAAGGAACGGGAGCTTCTGACAGAGATGGGGACGGTGCCTCCGTTTTCCGCTCCGAGGAAGTGGCTAAACGGACGGGACACAACTGGTGGGCAGCTCAATGGAGTCCTTCGCTTACCGGGCCTGTGGATCCGGGACTTGTCCGGGATTATTGGGAATCTTCCCGTCCGGCAGTCAATTATGAGGGACGCTATTGCGGGCTCTGGACAAAGGATTTCGGCTCAAGGGTCCAGGGATGGATATCCTTCCTCTCCGGTTTCTTCGGCTATGGCTATGGGGCTATTGATATATGGCTCTACAGAAGTGATTATGATGTGAATACAGAGTCATTCGATGGTGTTGAACATATTACCCCCGCCGACAAGATGAAGCCATGGTCCGAATCCATTGAATATCCCAGCGCTATCCAGATGGGATATCTTCGCTCGTTCATGGAGTCTTTCGACTGGTGGAACCTCACTCCTGTTCTTAACGATGAGGAGGCTTTTAAAGCCGATGCCTCCGGATACGTCTATGCCCGAACGTCCGATACCCATGTTTTATATTTCTTCTCCAAAGAGACAACCACTGGGGAAATAACTGATATTCAGGCGGGGAATACTTTCCGGCTTTCCTGGTATAATCCTCGTTCGGGGGAATGGAGCAATCCGGTCAATTTGACCTCAAGCGAAGAAGGAAGGCTCGTCCTGCCGGAAAAGCCGGACTTTGAGGATTGGGTATTGATGATCAGATAGTATTCGTAAACAATATGATTAAGAAAGTATTATCAGTCATAGCCATGTCTTTGGTGGCGGTCATGTCTTTCGGCCAGCTTAGATTGCGTCCGGATAACATTGAGGAGATTGTTAAAGCTATGACCGACGAGGAGATCGCGTCTTTGCTCGTGGGGTCGAAAGAACCTGAGTTTTATTTCTTTGAGGGCACCGCGGCAGGAGTGAGAGGTATTCCTCGTCTGGGGATACCTGCGACCATATCCTGTGACGGTCCCGCCGGACTTCATTTCTATCCTTTAAGGGACAACTCTGACGATACTTTCTACTGTACCGCTTTTCCTGTCGGCACTCTGTCTGCCAGCTCATGGGATCCTGACCTTATGGAACTGATGGCCGGCGCGATGGGTGATGAGGTTCATGAATATGGAGTGGACATGTTTCTGGGTCCTGGCATGAATATCCACCGTAGTCCACTCTGCGGCCGTAATTTCGAGTATTTCTCGGAGGATCCGGTTTTGTCCGGAAGGATGGCCGCCGCTTATGTCAGGGGAATCCAAAACAACGGTGTGACAGCTACCGTGAAGCATTATGCCGCTAATAATCAAGAGACTAATCGCACTGAGAACGATGCTAGAATAGACCAGAGGGCCCTTCGGGAGATATATCTCAAGAATTTTGAGATAGCCATAAAAGAGGGACATCCCGGTGCCTTGATGGCCTCCTATAACAAGCTCAATGGCGAATATGTGCAACAGTCATTCGATTTACTGACCACTGTCCTCCGTGACGAGTGGGGCTATGACGGAGTTGTGCTGACCGATCATGGTGCCAAGGAAGGAACGGTCAAGGCGGCGAAGGCCGGGTGCGATCTGATGCAACCCGGTAATGAGGAAGAGCTTGAGCGTATGCTCGACGCTGTAAAGAAAGGCACTATCACTAGAGCTGAACTTGAGAGGAATGCTCGCCATGTCCTCCGATACATCGTCTCGACTCCACGTTTTCAGGAATATAAATTCTCGAATGATCCTGATCTGAAGTCTCATGCTGAGCTAGCCAGGAAGGTGGCAGGAGAATCAATCGTGATGCTCAAGAATGAAGGAGGAACCCTGCCTTTGCGAGCAGGGGCGAAACTGGCGGTATATGGAGTCGGCTCGGAGGATTTCGTGGCCGTAGGAATCGGTTCCGGTCATGTGGTCGCGAAGCATGTCGCCAATATGAGAGAGAGCCTGACAGATGCCGGCTTCGAGTTGAACCAGGACTTGGCTGGTTATTACAAGGCTTATGTCGAGTTGGATCACGCCACTAAGCGTGTGGCTGGGGCAATGGATTGGCTGATGTATGAATCATGGGGTTACGGAAAAAAAGTGTCGGAGCCGGATGTGCCTCTAAACCAGTTGCCTCAGCAGGCTGCTGAGGCTGATGTGGCTATCGTAGTTATAAGCCGGGATGCTGGAGAGGGGAATGATCGTTCCATGATTGATGACTACGAGCTTACCGCTAGAGATCGCAAGCTGATCCGCCTGGTTTCGGACGAGTACCATGCTAAAGGCAAAAAGGTTGTCGTGATTCTGAATATCGGTGGAGTCATCGAGTCAGTCTCTTGGAAAAACCTGGTCGATGCGATCTTGCTGCCTTGGCAGCCCGGACAAGAGGGCGCCTATGCTGTCGCTGATGTTCTGACCGGGAAGGTCAACCCTTCCGGAAAGCTCACGATGACTTTCCCGGTTGACGCTCTTGACCATCCGTCAAGCGCTAATTTCCCCGCCTTCCCCCAGAGAGGTGAGTCGGAGGAAGGCCTGAGGAAGAATATCGATTACACTGAATATGCCGAAGGAATATGGGTGGGTTACCGCCATTTCACGACCCGTGAGGTTCCGGTATCCTATCCTTTCGGTTACGGATTGAGTTACACTACTTTCCAATATTCCAAGCCGGTTGTCAAGGCGACCGCTGACGGTTTCACGGCGAGCGTTACAGTGACAAACACGGGGTCCGTCGCAGGCAAGGAAGTCGTTGAGGTCTATGTGTCAGCGCCTTCCGGCGGTTTGGAGAAGCCCTCCCGTGAGCTTAAGGCTTTCGGAAAGACCAAATCGCTGGCTCCCGGGGAGTCACAATCTTTGTCTTTCACTGTACCCGCATTCGATCTGGCGTCTTTCAACGAGGCTGTCTCAGCGTGGGAGACCGCGGCCGGAAAATACCAGGTTCATTTCGGATCCTCAGTTGAGGATATCCGGGCCACTGGCAGTTTCAAGGTTAAGAAGGCCCGTTTTTGGGAGGTTCACAATGTCCTGTAAAAAAATAAGGAAAATATTTACAAAATAATTTGGTTTATAATATAAACTTATTTATATTTGCACCAGAGTTAAGGTGGTATGCGCAGCCTCGCTTGGCTCAAAAAACAATGTAAATAATTGATATTATGGAACAAAACAATGAAATGACGGCGAATGAGAGCCTCGCCATCATCACCGAGACCTTGAATAACAACCGCAAGGAGATTGTCCGTAACAGCGGGAAATTCTTTATGATGTGGGGAATCTTGCTTGCTGTTTTCTCACTTTTGGTGTATTTCCTTTGGAAGACCACCGGCAAGGCTGCCTGGAATAATCTCTGGTTTGGCCTGCCGCTTATCGGCTTCGCGCTTTCCTATTTGATTAAAAGCCGGGAGGCTACCGTCCGCGCCGAGAATTTCATCAGCCGGGTCAACGGCGGTATATGGAGCGCGTTCGGAGTGTTTGCCTGCTCGGTAGCCCTGTTCTGCCTGCTTTTCGGTCTTTTGGGTAAAGATAACGCCTTGGCGGTTATTATCGTCTCGGTCAGCCTTACTCCTTTGATTGTCCTTATTTTCGGACTGGCCGAGACCATCAGCGGCGTTGTCCTGAAGAACTGGGTGATCAAGATAGCCGGGTGGATTACCGGCATTGGCGGTGTGGCCATCTATTTTATCACCGGCGCCGAGAAGGAGCAGATGCTCATCTTCACTTTCGCGGGAATAGTCCTGGCCGTCACGGGTTTGATTGTCAAATATCAGTACAAGTAGCCTATGTTTCCCAAACTCGACCCGATCCTGCATTCAGAGCTCCGGCTGGCCGTCATGTCCATCCTGGCAGGGGTCGATGAAGCCGACTTCACCTACCTCAAGAAGCAGACACAAGCTACCTCGGGAAACCTCAGCGTGCAGATCGACAAACTTACCGCCGCCGGCTACATCACGGTGGAGAAGGGCTTCAAAGGCAAGATGCCCCGAACCACCTGCCGAATCACTCCCGAAGGCCTTGAAGCCTTCCGGAAGTACATTGACGCTTTGAAAGAATATATCAGTACTTGATCTTGTACTGGTCGCAGAAATCGATGGCGCTCTGGTAACCGCATTTGGCTGCCAGGGCGCAATTGGCTTCGGTCATCCTTACCTTGCCTTCGGAGGCATATAGCCTTCCAAGCCTGTAAAGGGTCGAGCCCAAGTTGTCATCTTTGAAGTTTCCGGCCTTAATACTTTTTTCCGAGGTGTTGAACAGTTTATAGTATGCCTCGACCGCTTTCTCCAGATTTTCTATCGCCTTGGCATTGTCTCCGAGTCTCGCGTATGAGGCTCCCAGACCGTTGTGTATCCAATAATCCATAGTGATGGATTTACCCTCGTTTTCCGCCAGCCAGTCCAGGGAGACCGCGACATTCTCCTTATCCCTTCCGAGCAGGTTCAGCAACACGGCGTACTGGTATTCCGAGAGCATATTCAAAGCTCCCTTTTCCTTTAAGGACGAGAAGCAAGAGACGGCCTCACCATATTCCTCAGCCTCGAGATGGCTCTGGGCCGCTGCCCTCAAACTATCCACAGGATCAATGACTTCCGCGATGGACTCTATGTTCTCAAGGTCGCCGATAACGATTTTTTCCCCTTCCCGTGTGACTTCTCCCAGGCTTTCGAAAGCCGAGCTTCCAATTATAAGCGGGACGGTCTGTTTGCTCACGACAAAGGCAGGGATGTCCGTCACCAGGACATGATCCCCGATCTTTAGCCTCTTGATGACAAAAGCGGCTCCTTTTGAGCTGGACCCGTCAGGCAATTTCAGGGTAGTGATTCCTTTGACATCCTCATCGTGGATGTAACCGTTCTCGTAGAGGAACAGGTAAGTGGTAGTGGACATGCTCACGAACCAGTTCTCCTCGGTGTAGTAGGTGCGGACTCCGACACCGTTCACAGAGGTCTCGATCGTGTACTTCCCATCTTCTCCCGCAGGCTGGAGAGTCACCACACTCTGGGCGGAGGCGGCCGCGGCTATCAGAAGCAGCGACCCCAAGATCAGGGCCAAGGTTCTCATGGCTAAATGATTGTGTTACGGATTTTCTCGGCCTGGTCCTCGCGATAAGCGTCCAGTTTGTCGGAAATCGCCTTGTCGCCAAGGGCGAGTATCTCAGCGGCCAGGATGGCGGCGTTCTTGGCTCCACCAATGGCCACTGTCGCCACGGGAATTCCGGTGGGCATCTGCACCATCGAGAGAAGTGAGTCGAGGCCGCCGAGGTTCTTGGTGGCCATAGGTACGGCGATAACGGGCAGTGTGGTGAGTCCCGCGGCGACTCCAGCCAGGTGGGCGGCGCCTCCAGCGCCGGCTATCACGACTCCAAAGCCTCTGTCTTTCAGGGCTTTGGTATATTCAAACATAAGGTCGGGAGTCCGGTGGGCGCTAATGACCCTTTTCTCGTACCCGATTCCGAAATCATCAAGTATGCCGAAAGCTCCGGACATTACCTCGAGGTCGCTTGTGGACCCCATTATGATAGCGACTTTCATGATTATGAATATTTAAACATTTGTCCAGTGGATTCTGATACCGTCTTTCTCCATGCCCCGGAACCAGGTCATCTGACGTTTGGCGAACTGGTGGATGGCGTTGGACAGGAGCGACCTCATCTCCTCATAAGAGAGGATTCCCAGCACATGCTGTGTCACAAATTTGTACTCAAGACCGTAGTACATCAGGTCTTCCGGCCGTATCCCGCTTTCCAGCAGGCCTTTGACCTCTTCAATCAATCCGCCCTGGAGCCTGGCGTCCAGCCTGGCGTCGATTCGGGCGTTCCTTTCCTCCCTGTTCACAAGTGTTCCGATATAATATGGCTTTTTGGGAAGGAAGTCGCTTTTCTGGACGGAGTGATCTTTCTCGTACATGGCTACTTCCAGTGCCCGGATCACCCTTCTCTTGCTTTGGAGGACTCCCTCTCCGGGAAGCGGGCCGAGTTCGGCGAGTCTTTCGATAAGCTCTTGAATGTCATATTGTTCCAGCTCTGCCCGAAGCTCTTCATCTGGCGGAACCTGAGGAAGGGAATATCCGCGGGTGGCCGCTTCGATGTACAGGCCTGTCCCTCCGCAAAGGATGGGTATCCGTCCTCTTTCCCTGATGTCTTTGTATGCCTTCTCGAAGGCTTCCTGCCATTGGTACAGGTCAAACCTGGTTCCTGCCGGCACTATATCGATCAGATGGTACGGCACATCCCTATATTCATCCAGATCCTTCCCCGTCCCGATCGTCATATCGCGGTAAACCTGTCTGGAGTCAGCTGATAATATCTCGCAGTTTCCGAGCCGGTGAGCGAGGTCGACGGCGTATCTCGTTTTTCCGGAGGCGGTTGGACCGAGGACGACTATAAGATCAGTGTCGCCGGAAAGATACTCATTCAGAATGGCTTCCACGTCAATAACTTCCGGATCCGGAAGGGGAGCCGGAGGAGGAATCGGGATAGCCTCCCGCAATTTGTTCTGACGGTTTCTTGCCATATCAGTCCACACGCTCCATCTCCCGCCTGATATCTTTCTCCTTGATGGACGCTCTTTTGTCGAAAGACTTCTTTCCACGGGCCAACGCTATCACCAATTTCGCGAAGCCCTCATCATTGATGAACAACTTGACGGCCACGATCGTGAGGCCTTTCTCTTTGACAGCCTGGTGAAGATGCCGCAACTCCCTTTTCGTCAACAACAACTTGCGGTCCCGGAGCGGCTCATGCTGTCCCCACGATCCCCAAAAATACTTGGCGACATTCATCCCCTTGACAAACAACTCATTCCCGACGAAATAGCAGAACGAGTCCACCAGCGAGACCTTTCCCATGCGGATGGATTTGATCTCCGTGCCGACCAGGACTATTCCCGCCTCGAAAGTCTCCAGGAACTCATAGTCAAAAGAGGCCTTCTTGTTCCTTATCTCAACCCTATGTTCTTTTTTCGCCGCCATATCTCTTATACAGGATTCACAAATATACCACTTTTTTGTGTTGCGGTGAAAAATGATTAAGTTTGCGCATATATACAAATCAAAGAAGATGAGAAAGTTGATTCTGGCGGCAATGGCCGCCGCGGCGCTGCTCCTCGCAGGCTCCTGCGCCTCTCACAAGTATGAGACCGTTAAGGGTGACCCTCTGAAGACCAAGATCTATACCCTCGACAACGGCCTCAAAGTTTATATGACAGTAAATAAAGAGACCCCTCGTCTCCAGACATACATCGCCGTCAGGGTGGGTAGTAAGAATGATCCGCATGAGACCACCGGCCTGTCCCACTACCTTGAGCACCTTATGTTCAAAGGCACTGAGAGTTTCGGAACCTCTGACTATGAGGCTGAGAAACCTATGCTTGAGCAGATAAGGGCCCTTTTCGAGGAATACAGGACCAAGACCGATCCTCAGGAGAGGATAGATCTCTACCATGTGATTGACTCGATCAGCTACGAGGCATCGAAGATCGCCATCCCCAATGAATATGACAAGTTGATGTCCGTCATCGGTTCCACCGGGTCGAACGCGTTCACTTCCACGGACATGACTGTCTATCAGGAGGATATTCCCTCCAACCAGATAGAGAATTGGGCGAAGATCCAGGCGGACAGGTTCATCCATCCCGTTATCCGCGGTTTCCACACCGAGTTGGAGACTGTCTATGAGGAAAAGAATATGAGTCTCACCGAGGATGACTCCAAGGCGATGGAGGCCATTGACTCTGTCCTTTTCACCCGCCATCCCTACGGCATCCAGACCACTATCGGCACCCAGGAGCACCTGAAGAATCCTTCGATCATAAACATCGAGAACCACAGGAACAATTTCTATGTGCCTAACAATGTGGCGATCTGCGTCTCTGGTGATTTCGATCCAGATTCATTCGTGGACATCATCGAGAAGTATTTCGGCGAGTGGGAGCCCAATCCGGACATCAAGACTCTCAAATATGAGCCCGAGCAGCCGATCACATCACCTGTCGAGAAGACCGTATATGGCCTGGACGCTGAATTCGTGATGCTCGGATGGAGGACTCCGGGATCCAAGGACATCCTTCGCAGCGAGGTCGGTGGGATCGTGGCTTCTGTCTTGTATAACGGTAATGCCGGAATTGCCGACCTTGATCTGACTCAGGCCCAGAAGGTCGGTGGATTCTACCTTATGAACTACAGTCGTCCCGATTACGGGGAGTTCCTTATGATAGGCTATCCTCGTGAGGGACAGTCTCTTGAGGAGGTTCGCGACCTGATGCTCGAGGAGGTCGGAAAACTCCGTACCGGTGACTTTGACGAGGAACTGATCAAGTCCACCATCAACAACATCAAGCTCAGCCAGATGTCCCAGTTTGAGAGCAACGGGCGCAGGGCGATGGCCTTCGTCAACTCTTTCATCAGCGGACACAAGTGGAAGGATGACGCCCTCCAGTTGAGCCGTCTTGAGAAGATCACCAAGAGGCAGGTCACTGACTGGGCGAACGAATATCTCGGGGCCAACAGCTATGCCCTTGCTTACAAGAGGATAGGTGAGGATCCTAATATCGACAAGATCGCCGCTCCGGCTATCACTCCTATTGAGACTAACCGTCACATGCAGAGTGACTTCCTGACCGCGATACAGAATACCGAGGTCGCTCCGATAGAGCCGGTTTTCCCGGATTTCACCAAGGACATGGCCAGGGATGACCTCTCCGGAGGGGTCGGGCTCCTGTACAAGAAGAATGAGATCAACGATATCGCCAACTACACGGCTATTTTTGACCGAGGCATCCAGAACGATCCTCGTCTCGACTTGGCGTTCAGTTATCTGAGCTATCTCGGCACTCCGACCCGGAGCGCCGCCCAGATAAAGAAGGATATGTATTCCCTGGCGTGCTCATACGGACTTTCCGCCGGCCCTGTCCAGACAGTCGGCAGGGTCAGGGGTTTGGATGAGAATATCGGCGAGGCCATGGATATAGTCGAGGACCTCTTGCTCAACGCCGTTCCCGACACAACCATCCTCGCGGCTCTTAAGGCTGATGTCCTTAAGAATCGCTCGGACAGCAAGCTCAGCCAGAGCGCCTGCTTCTCCGCCCTCCAGAATTACATCTATTACGGACCTGAGTTCGTGGCCAAGTCCACCCTTTCCGATGAGCAGATCATGGCCCTCACTTCCGAGGAGCTTCTCGGCGCCATAAAGGATCTCTATTCCAAGGGACACGAGGTCCTGTATTACGGTCCTTCCGAGGAGGTCGCCGCCAGGAAGATGATCTTGGATCACCACAAGATAGCGGACAATCCCGAACCGCTGGTAAAGGAGCATCCTCTCCATCGCCAGGTCTCCGGGAACCAGGTGTTCCTTGCTCCTTACGATGCCAACCAGTTCTATTATGTGCAGTATTCAGACAGGGGAGAGAAGTACGATGTGAAGAATGATCCTTCTGTTACCATGTACAACAACTATTTCGGCAGCGGCATGAACGCTATAGTCTTCCAGGAAATGCGTGAGGCCAGGGGTCTTGCGTATTCCGCGAGAGCTTCCTTGATCGCCCCGTCTTATCCGGATGACGATTATTACTTCTACGCGTATATCGCCTCCCAGAATGATAAGCTGAAGGATGCGGTCTTGGCTTTCGATCAGATTATCAACAACATGCCAGAGTCCGAGCACGCGTTCCAGGTGGCCAAGACAGCGATCATCTCGCAGTTGCGCACAAGACGTGTCACCGGAATGGGTGTGCTTAACCAGTACATGTCTCTCAGGGAGCTCGGTCTTTCCGAGAGCCGTGACAAGGCGGTCTTCGAGGCTGTCCAGAATATGACTCTCGCTGATGTCAAGGCCTTCCAGGAGAAGTGGATCAAGAACAGGGAATATAACTATGGGTTCCTCGGTCGTGAAGAGGATTTCGATACAGCCTTCATCTCCACACTCGGGCCTGTCAAGCACCTCACCCTCGAGGAGATATTCGGATACTAGCGGATGAAAAAAAGCATTCACAATAAGGATTATTCGGATGTGAAAACATTAAGGGCGGGTCACTTATGACTCGCCCTTTTCTTTGAGATAATTTATGCTGTTGGTGTTTCCGCTAGAGCCCGAATTCTGAACGGATAAGATCCACGGAGTCCAGTTTTTCCCAACCGAAGAACTGGACTTCCTTTTCGTATGGGACACCGTCCTTGTAGCAGGTCACTATCTTGGTGTACGGGTCGCGTCCGAAATGGCCGTAAGCCGCGGTAGGGCCGTAGATGGGGTTCTTCAATCCGAATTTGCGGATAATCGCCGCGGGACGCAGGTCGAACATCTTCCCGATCTTGTCAGCGATTTCGGCGTCCGGGATTATTCCCGTTCCCTTCGTGTTGACATACACGCTGACCGGCTTAGCCACGCCAATGGCGTAGGCGATCTGCACCATCATCTCCTCAGCCACTCCGGCGGCGACCATATTCTTGGCGATATACCTGGCGGCATATGCCGCGCTGCGGTCGACCTTGGAAGGGTCTTTGCCTGAGAAAGCTCCGCCGCCATGAGCTGAGCGGCCTCCGTAGGTGTCCACGATTATCTTCCTGCCGGTCAGACCGGTGTCTCCGGCAGGCCCGCCTATGACGAACTTACCGGTCGGGTTGACATGGAGGATGAAGTCTCCCTTGAACAATGCGGCAGTCGAGGGTTTCAGCTTCGCTATCACCCTGGGCAGCAGGATATTCCGGACATCGCTCTCAATCTTGGAGTGCATTTCCTCGTCGGTACCGAACTCGTCGTGTTGGGTTGAGAGGACTATAGTGTGGACTCTTACTGGCTTGTCGGAAGAGTCAAACTCGATTGTGTACTGGGCCTTTGAGTCAGGCCTTAAATAAGGCATCAAATCGAGCTCATTGTGTCTGATGTCAGCGAGTTCCTTGAGGGTGACATGTGATAGATACAAGGCTAGGGGCATATAGTTCTCAGTCGCCTTGCAGGCGTAACCGAACATCATGCCCTGATCGCCGGCGCCCTGGTCCTCTGGATTGGCCCTGGATACGCCCCTGTTGATGTCCTGGCTCTGCTCATGGATTTGTGAGAGCACTCCGCAGGAGTTTCCATCGAACATGTAGTCGGCCTTATTATAGCCGATGCGGTTGATCACGTCACGGACAGTACCCTGGATGTCAACATAGGTGTCGGAGAGGACTTCTCCGCCCACTATCACCAGGCCGGTGGAACAGAAGGTCTCGCACGCGACCTTGGATTCACTGTCGCGGCGGAGGAATTCGTCAAGAATAGCGTCTGAAATCTGGTCGGCCACCTTATCAGGATGGCCCTCGGAGACTGACTCCGAAGTGAAAAGGTAATTCATGTCTTTAGCATTTTTTTGACCGGGGTTGCAAGCGGTGCAAATCCTTCCCCGGAAGTTATCTGGCGCGAAATTAATAAAAGTTCGCGTTAAGTCAAGCGGCCGCCTGTTAATATCTTTGTTGATAAATTCCTTCCCTCGTAAAGGGTCTAAAAGGGATTAATATTTCTGCAACCCGATTATTTGTGTTAATTTCGTAAGTTATTAGAATACCTGAGTTTTTAAGTAATTATTATATTTACTCTAATTAACTATGATTCAATCAATTAAAAAAGGAATCGCCGCTGTTGTGGCGGCCTTTGTCGGAATCGCGGCCTTTGCTCAGGTCACGACTTCCAGCCTCGCCGGAACCATCAAAGATGACACCGGGGAGCCTCTGACCGGCGCGGCCGTCGTGGCGGTGCACACTCCCTCCGGCACCCAGTACGCCGCCGTGGCCAACATCGACGGTAACTACACGATCAATGGTATGCGTGTTGGTGGTCCCTACAAGGTGACCATCTCCTTCCTTGGCTACCAGACCATCGAGTACACCGATGTCACCCTCCAGCTTGCCGAGACCTTCAATCTCAACGCCCAGCTTAAGGCTGACAATGAGATGCTGGAATCGTCAGTTGTGATCGCTTCTCCCGCCTCAAAGCTGGCTGTCGAGAAGACCGGAGCCGCGACAAACATCAACAACCAGCAGATCGCCAACCTGCCGACTGTAAACAGGAGCATCACCGATGTCACAAGGCTTTCTCCTTATGGCGGTAACGGTACAACGTTCGCCGGTATGGACGGCCGTTCCTCCAACTTCACCGTTGACGGAGCTAACTTCAACAACAACTTCGGTTTGAGCAGCGGTCTCCCTGGTGGAGGCAACCCTATCTCAATTGATGCTATTGAGGAGTTGCAGGTCGTTATCTCGCCTTATGATGTGCGCCAGACCAACTTCATCGGAGGTGGAATCAACGCGATCACCAAGTCGGGTACCAACACCTTCAAAGGTTCCGCCTATATGTATCACCGCAACGAGAACCTGCGTGGTGACACCATCGAGGGCGAGCAGATCAGCGGTGCCCGCGACAAGGATCGCAACACCACCTATGGTTTCACCTTTGGCGGCCCGATCATCAAGAACAAGTTGTTCTTCTTCCTCAACGCCGAGCAGTCCAAGATCCCTACGATCGTCAACCGTTGGAGAGGATCCGAGGATGGTAAGGCTAACGCGAACGATCATATATCCCGTACCAAGCTTTCTGACCTGAAGGCTGTCTCTGATTTCGTCAAGAGCAAATACGGATATGATACTGGTTCCTGGACAGATTTCCCTGCTGATGAGGACAACACCAAGTTGCTTGCCCGTATCGACTGGAACATTTCCAACAACCACCATCTCGCCGTCAGGTACAACTACACCCTGAACAACGCTTGGAATAGCCCGAACGCGACCTCCATGGACGGTGGTACCCGTATGTCCGGAGCCCGTATGTCCCAGTACTCGATGTCTTACGCCAATTCGATGTACGCCGCGAGGAACATGGTCAGCACCTGGTCTTTCGACCTCAACAGCCGTCTTTCCGAGAGTCTCTCCAATCAGTTCCTCGCCACATATTCCAAGGTTCAGAACCCTATCCGTAGCAGCACATCTGAGGAGTTCCCGTTCATCGATATCCTTGATGATACCCAGGAGAACAACTATATGGCTCTCGGTTATGAGCTTTTCACCTGGAACAACGCTGTCAACGAGATCAACTACAACATCAAGGACGACCTGACCTACTATGCCGGAGCCCACAAGATCATGGGTGGAATCAACTATGAGTACCAGATGGCTGACAACCAGTATATGCGTAATGGTTCAGGTTACTATCGTTACAAGAGTGTCAGCGATTTCATGTCAGGTGCCACCCCTGAGATCGTCTGCCTTACCTACGGTTATGACGGAGAGCAGAAGCCTGCCGCCCGTGTCCGTTTCCACAAGCTTGGAGTATACGTGCAGGACGAGTGGAACGCCACTGACAAGTTCAAGCTGACTCTCGGCGCCCGTATCGACGGCCTGTTCTTCGACGACGGCGACCTTATGACAAACGAGGCTATCAAGGCCTTGACTTACTATCCGAAGGCTAAAGATTATGCGGAGACACATATTGACACCGGCCAGTGGCCCAATGGAACTGTCACAATCTCTCCTCGTCTTGGTTTCTCCTGGGATGTGCTTGGAGACAAGAGCCTTAAGGTCCGTGGCGGATCCGGATTCTTCTCCGGACGTCTTCCTCTCGTGTTCTTCACAAATATGCCTACCAATGGCGGCCTCGTGCAGTACCAGGCTCAGATCAACGCCAAGAGCGCCGCTGCCAAGGGCTTCTCGATGGACACCTTCGCGGGTGGTCTTGTGACTGATTCCAACGGGAAGGCCACCATTGACGCCCTTTACAAGAAGTTGATCTCCCTGGGTTATCCGAGCACCGTCAGCCCTAAGGATGGTACGGTTCCTTCTTCCATCAGCGCTGTCGATCCCGACTTCAAGATGCCTCAGATCTGGAAGACTTCCCTCGCTGTCGATTACTCATTCCCGACAGCGTTCCCGATGAGCGTGACCGCTGAGGGTATATTCAACAAGACCATCAATGGCGTTTCGATCTCTGACTGGAGTATGAGCAACGTCGGTGGATTCGCCAGGTTCAACGGTGTCGACAACCGTCCGATCTATCCTTCCGGTTTCCGCAATGCCACCAAGGCCTTCGTCCTTGAGAACACCAGCAAGGGTTATGGCTGGACCGGTAACGTTACCTTCAACGTCCGTCCCGTCGAGGGAGTCAGCTTCATGGCCGCTTACACCCACACCGTCTCCAAGGAGATCACCGGTATGCCTGGTTCCGCCGCCGAGTCCGCTTTCACATATGTTCCCACATCCGAGGGTCCGAACTATATCAAGCTTCACAACTCACAGTACGTGACTCCTGACCGTGTTGTGGCGGCTCTCGATCTCAGCGACAGAAGTGGCAACCACTTCGATTTCATCTATGAGACCTGGAGGGGTGGATACAAGGAATCCTACATGCTCACCAACGACATGAATGGTGACGGTTATGCTTACGACACCATCTATATTCCTACAGATGAGGAGGTCTCTTCCAACAAGTTCCGTTTCGTCAACGCTGACAGCCGCGACCGCTTCATGGATTATGTGCATAAGGACAAGTACATGAGCAAGAACCAGGGACGTTATGCCGAGCCTTACACTGTTTATTCTCCTTGGGTCCACAGGATCGATTTCAGCTATAAGCACGATTTCACCGTGAAGGTGGGTAACTCCAAGAATACCCTGCAGCTCGGTTTCGACCTCAAGAACGCCCTCAACTTGTTCAACTCCAGCTGGGGTGTCAGCAAGCACCTCAATCCTGAGATCGGTACTGAGGCCCGTATCCTCAAGTATGAGGGTGTTGACGCCGATGGCTTCGCCACCTTCTCAACTCCTGCCTCTATCAGCGGCAGCACCGAGACCTTCGTTCCTTTCCATGAGCTTGCCCAGTGCTGGTACGCTTCAATCGGAATCAAGTATCTGTTTAACTAATAAATAGGGAGAATCTTATGAAAACCAAATATATCATTGTTTCCCTGATTGCGGCTATCGGCCTTCTGATGACCGGTTGCGTGGAAGAGGCTGACCACTTCCTTGACGAGGTCAAAGTCTCGTCCTCATATCTTGCTTTCCCTGCCGGCGGCGGCTCTGTCCCTACGGAACTTACCGCTACTGGCGCTTGGACGATCACAGCACTCCCTGAGTGGGTTTCCGTCAGTCCTACTTCCGGTGGCGCTGGCACGACTACCGTGACATTCACGGCTACCGCCGCTACTGACTCAAGAGACGCGACCGCCAAGATTGAGTGCGGAGGCAAAACGCAGAATATCAACCTTCTCCAGGTCACTGAGAAATCTGAGCCTGTCACTATGACTGTCAAGCAGGCTCTGGCAGTGATCGCTCCTCTCGCCGACCAGGAGGTCGCCGGAGGCACTTACCGGGTCAAGGGTATCGTCTGCAAGATTGATGAGATCAGCGCCCAATACGGCAACGCCACTTATTATCTGTCTGATGACGGATCGTTTACCGCTGGCAACTGGCTCGAGGTTTACCGTGGCCTTTGGCTCAACGGCGCCTCTATCACTAAAGGTGACGAGTTCTCGGTTGGTGACGAGTTGACCATCGAGGGTTCCCTCATGAACTATAAGGGTACTCCTGAGACCAAGGAGAAAACCGCTATCGTTGTCGCTGTCAAGAAGTCTCTCATCAGCGTCGACGCTTTCAGTTTCAATGAGTTGCCTTACACTGACACCACGTTCAACATGGTGGTCACAGCTAAGGAGAGCCCGCTGCTTGTCAACTGCGATGCCGATTGGCTCCAGATCACCGATGTTAACAAGGATGGCAGCTACAAGCTCCATGCTGAGGAGAACACTCGTACAGCCAAGCGTTCCGCCAGTATCACGATAAAAGGCCCCACCGCCCTCAAGACCATTCAGATCGTACAGGCCGGCGCCCCTTCGACCGGAGCTTCCGTGACCGAGATTATCGCCGCCGCTGACAACGACCAGGTGCAGACTCTGCCCACGACCGTGGTAGTGGCCCTCACATCGGCCGGCGCGGTTCTTTCTGATGGGACCAGCGCTATCTATGCCTATGGTGAGAAAGCGGCCGCCCTCAAGGTCGGTGACGGAGTCAAGTTGGCAGGTACCAAGACAACATACAACGGTGTTCCCGAAATCAAGGACATCACCGACGTGTTCGTTGACAGCGAGGGCAATGCCGTCGAGCATCCTAACGCTACAGACATCACCGCTAACGTTGCCGAGTATACCGCTTCAGTAGCCGAGTATGTCAAGTTGAGCGGTACCCTTACCGTCTCTACTGACGGCAAGTACTACAACATGGAGATCGACGGTGTCGATCCGGCCACAAAGCAGGGAAGCATATCCTCTCCTGCAGAGTCCCTGAATGCCAAGAGCTTCGACGGCAAGAAGATCACCGTCACGGGTTACTTCAACGGTCTTTCCGGCAAGGGCAAGTATGTCAACGTCATCGCCACCAAGATCGATGAATATGTTGACAATCCCAAAGGCACGGCCACGAACCCTTACACTCCTTCCGAGATCGCTACCCTCCTTACCGGAGGCACCACCTTCGACGAGGACGTTTATATCAAGGGTATAGTCTCCGCCATCCTTTATGAATTCAGCACATACAACGGCACCGGAACCTTCTGGCTCTCAGATGATGGTACCTTCAACGGATCGGAGGATAAAAAGTCCACTACCGACTTCACCCACGATTTCGAGTGCTACGGTCTCAAGTGGTTTGGAAATGAGGTTTGGACAGAGGGCAAGGCCCAGGTTCAGGTAGGTGACGAGGTTGTGGTATGCGGCAAGACCACCCTTTACAAAGGTGTAGCCGAGACTGACAGCAAGAAGGGCGCATGGCTTTACAGCGTCAATGGCGCCACCACCGATGTGAACGGTCTCGGCAATGCCGTGGCTCCGTTCAACATCGCCGGCGCTGTCTCCTTCATCGATGCCTGCACAGCCGCGACAGAGGCTGCCAAGGCCGCCGACCAGCCTGCCCCGACGTTCCCTGATGTCTGTGTGAAGGGCAAGATCTCCAAGATCCAGTCCGCCTATTCCGTTGATTACGGTACGGCTATATTCTGGATTTCCGATGACGGAGAGTTCAAGAATGACAACCTGAAGGATTTCGAGGCCTACAGTCTCTGGTACTTCGGTGGCAAGTCTTGGGCTGAGGGTGACAAGCAGATTGAGCTTGGTGACGAAGTCGTCATCAAGGGACAGCTGACATACTATGCCAAGAACAAGGTATATGAGACGCTTTCCAAGAAGGCCTCCTTGTATTCCCTCAATGGAGCGACTGAATAGACGGGTCCGCAAGTAATCGTCTTACAGTCTTTTATTATGGCAGATGGTCCCGAATTTCGGGGCCATCTGTTTTAGTAACAGGAATTTCACTATCTTTACACTTGAGACATCCTATCATTTATGAAAAATAGCTCTTTTATCGCCGCGGCACTTGTTCTGTCGCTTCTGGCCGCAGGTTGCGGCAAGGAAAAGGATCCTGTGGATTACGTCAATCCATACGCCGGGAATATCAGCCACTTGCTTGTGCCGACATTCCCGACTGTACAGTTGCCCAACTCCATGCTCAGAGTCTATCCAGAGCGCTCTGACTATACTTCCGAATACCTTAACGGTCTTCCGGTGATAGTGACAAACCACAGGGAACGCTCAGCGTTCAAACTTTCGGTTACCACCGGGGAAGCCAAGGGGCCGGTGATCCCTGTATCTTATGACAACGAGCATCTGACTCCATATTCATTTGATGTGACCCTTTCGGACGGGGAGATCCATGCGGACTACGCGTTGTCTCACCAGTCGGCCATCTATTCGTTGAAGGCGAATGGTCCTTTGCGGATAATTCTCTCAAGCAGGAGAGGTTCCGTCATTTGGGATGGGGAGGGCCTGGCCGGGTCACAGACAGTGGTTGGCCAGACCAAGGTATATGTCTATATGGAGCCGGAGACTAAACCTGATAGGGTGGAATCCGCGAGTGATGAGAGGAACAGTTGGGTCACCTTGTTTTTCAGCGAGCCATCGGTCAGGTTGCGCTATGGGGTTTCGTTTATTGACGAGGCTCAAGCGAAAGCTAACCTTCGCAGGGAAATAACTGATTATGACGTGGATGCGCTTGCGGCAAAGGGAAGAAAGCTCTGGAATGATACCCTGGGCAGGATCGCGGTTAAAGGGCCTGAGAAAAGGATGAGGGTATTCTACACTTCATATTATCGTACATTCGAAAGACCGGTCTGCATGAGTGAGGACGGACGGTATTGGAGCGCTTTTGACAATACGGTTCATGAGGATGGGGGAGTGCCTTTCTACACTGATGATTGGATCTGGGACACATACAGGGCCGCTCATCCGCTCCGGACTTTGATGGATGTCCCGTTGGAGGAGAATATTCTTGCCTCTTATCTCCGGATGGCCGAGCAGATGGGAACAGGTTGGATGCCTACTTTCCCGGAAGTCAGCGGCGACTCTCGGAGGATGAACAGCAACCATGGGATCCCGACCTTCGCCGACGCTTTGGCGAAAGGGCTGAAAATTGATGTGAAAGCCGCTTACGAGGCAGGCCGGAAGGCGTTGACAGAGAAGACCTTGGTTCCCTGGTCCGGTAATCCGGCCGGTGAGATAGATAGTTTCTATTGGGAGCATGGATATATTCCCGCTCTTCGCGCGGGTGAGGTCGAGACAGACTCTAATGTCGGTTGGGAGAACCGTCAGCCGGTGGCGGTCAGTCTTGGCACGGCATATGACAGCTGGGCGCTTTCGAAACTGGCGGAAGCCGCTGGTAATAAGCAAGACGCGGAATATTTCAGAACTTGGTCAGCCAACTATCGCAAGCTTTTCAACCCTGAGACCCTGTTCTTCCATCCCAAAGACAAGGATGGAGCTTTCATCCCTGATCTGGACTATAATTTCCCCGGGGGAATGGGCGCCAGGGAATATTACGACGAGAACAACGCGTGGGTCTATCGCTGGGATGTGCAACATGACATTCCTGGCCTGATTGGCTTGATGGGAGGACCATCTAGTTTTGTCAGTGAGCTTGACCGGATGTTCGCCACTCCGCTTGGCCGTTCGAAATACGCCTTCTTCGCCAAGCTTCCCGATCACACCGGCAATGTCGGCCAGTTCTCAATGGCCAACGAGCCGTCGCTGCATATTCCTTATTTATACAACTATGCGGGGTATCCTTGGAAGACCCAGAAGAGGGTTCGCCAGATGCTTGATACCTGGTTCCGTGACGACCTGATGGGAGTTCCCGGCGATGAGGACGGCGGTGGTATGACCTCTTTCGTGGTGTTCTCCTCCTTGGGTCTTTATCCCGTCACTCCGGGTGAGCCGGTCTACACTATCGGCAGTCCGGTATTTGAGGAGGCGAGTATGACTCTCTCGAATGGGAAGGTGTTTAAAATCAAGGCGAAAGGAGTATCCGACGAGAATAAATACATTCAAAGCGCCAGCCTGAATGGGAAGCCGTTGGAAGGCCCTTGGATCACACATGAGGAGATTCTTTCCGGAGGTGTCCTGAGCCTGGAGATGGGCCCTCTCCCGAACATGGATTGGGGAGCTGTGTCCCCATCCGACCGCAAGGAATGGGAGTCCGCCGGTTGGACATGGAATAGCATAGGAGACGGTGCCGAGACGACATATTCCCAGTTCCCTTTCCATGGAACTATCCAGAGCGTCAGTATCGCCAGGTATCCGGTTGCCACAATGAGCACATCCTTTGTCCACGCGCCAGGCGATCTCGCCAGCACGACAGACACTCTCGCCATGCGGGAAGGAGCCCGTATCGGTCTGAATGGCAGTTATTTCAACATGAGGCGTCTTATTCCCCACACCTTCTTCTCCATTGACGGGGAGGTTGTGGGGCAGACTCCGTCATCAGGCGAGGATCGTTCCAACGGAATACTCGCGATCAAGGACAAGGAAGGCCATAAATTGGAAATACTTCAGTACGATTCCACCAAAGTGGAAACCTACAGGACCGGCTATTATTCCGCCCTGGCCTCAGGTCCTATCCTGATGCTTGACGGGAAGGCACCTGTTATAGATATGAAATCTTCTTTCAATTATATGCGCCATCCGAGAACCTTCGTCGGCTGGGACGAGAAGGGGATGGTATATATGGTTGTCGTGGACGGAAGGTTTCCCGGGCAGGCCGACGGGATGAGCATCCCTGAGTTGGCCACTGTGGCCCGTCTCCTCGGCCTAAAGGATGCGCTGAACCTTGATGGAGGCGGTTCCTCAACCTTATGGACTGATAAAACAGGTATAATCAACTTCCCTTACGATAACAGGATTTTCGACCACTCCGGAGCCCGTAAGGTTCCCAATATCGTGGTAGTGAAATAGTTATTCAATAGTCCATTCGGCGCCGTCCTTGGTGTCTTTGACGGTGATACCCAAGGCTTTGAGATGGTCGCGGATAGCGTCGCTCAAGGCCCAGTCCTTGGCTGCCTTGGCTTTAGCCCTCTCCTCGAGAACCATATCCATAAGTCCGGAGACCACCTCCTGGCTCTTGCCGCCTTCTCCCGCGCTCTCATCCCTGAGTCCGAGAACACCGAAAACGATGTCATTGAAGATTTGGACAAGGGTCTTGATGTCACCTTCAGTAAGGCTATTGGTCCCTGAGCCTGTCGAAGGGCCCGCCTTCGCCGTATTGATGATCCTCACGGCCTCAAAGATATGTGACAGGGCGACCGGAGTGTTGAGGTCGTCGCAAAGGGCGTCGTAAACACCTTCGAAAATGGCTTTGATCTCAGCGGAGTCTGCCGGGCAGGTGTCAGGGGCGATGGCGGTTGGTAGCTCACCGTAGGGGAGATCCTTCGCATCGCTCAGGATGACATTCTGCTGTTTTGCCATGGCGGAGATATCCTTGTAAGCCTGAAGAATCCTCTTCAGGGCTTTCTCGGCTGCCTGAAGTGCCTCATTGCTGAAGTCAAGAGTCCCGCGGTAATGAGCCTGTAGGATGAAGAAGCGCACTGTCATCGGGGAATATGCCTGATCCAATTTCGGGTGGGTGCCGGAGAACAGCTCAGGCAAAGTGATGAAGTTCCCGAGAGACTTGCCCATCTTCTGGCCATTGATGGTTATCATGTTGTTATGAACCCAATAGCGCACGCCTTTGGTGCCTCTCCAGGCAACATTCTGGGCGATCTCACACTCATGGTGGGGGAACATGAGATCCATTCCACCACCGTGAATATCGAACTCCTCTCCGAGATATTTCTCACCCATCACCGAGCACTCGAGATGCCATCCGGGGAAACCCTCGCCCCAAGGGCTGGGCCAGTGCATTATGTGCTCAGGCTCGGCCTTCTTCCAAAGGGCGAAATCGTATGGAGCTTTCTTGTCACTCTGTCCGTCAAGGGATCGGGTCCCTTCCAGGGTGTCATTCAAATTTCGTCCGGAGAGTACCCCATAATGGTGCTTCTCATTATATTTCTCCACGTCGAAATAAACGGAACCATTTGAGATATAGGCATATCCGGCTTCAAGGATTCTTTTGATCGTCTCTATCTGTTCGATGATATGTCCTGACGCCCTCGGCTCAATCGAAGGAGGGGCGACATTCAGAAGCCGCATCGCCTCGTGATAGCGGAAGGTGTAATTCTGCACCACCTCCATCGGCTCCAGCTGCTCCAGACGGGCTTTTTTGCTGATTTTATCCTCCCCCTCGTCAGCGTCATGCTCAAGGTGACCTACATCGGTGATGTTGCGGACATAGCGCACTTTATAGCCCAGGTGCCTGAGCAATTTGAATAGCACATCGTAAGTCACACCCGGACGGGCGTGGCCGAGATGAGCGTCACCGTAAACGGTCGGCCCGCAGACATACATTCCCACGTGACCCTCATGGACAGGCTTGAAAAGCTCCTTGGTTTTCGTTAAGGTGTTTGTCAGAAATAGATTCCTCATTTTCAAATGGTTCTGCTATCCGATCCTAAGAATTATTCAGCTTCGGAGAAGTCTTCCTTACCTACTCCGCAAAGAGGGCAAACCCAATCTTCGGGGAGGTCTTCGAAGGCTGTGCCGGGAGCTATTCCGTTGTCCGGATCACCGACTGCGGGATCGTATTCGTATCCGCAGATGTCGCAAGTGTACTTTTTCATATCAGTAGACTTTTATAGTTTTCCAAATATAATCATTTTCACTGACCTATAGCCTGACGGGATTGTATTTCGGCACTAATAATCTCATGACAATCCAGGCGATGAGGTAGGCCAGGCCGCAGTAACAGAAGATGATGAAGTAACCGGCAGGTTTACCTTCGAACCCGAGGAATCGGAAGGAGCCTCCGGCCTTTTCGGCGAACGTGAACAGGTTACCGGCTATCTTCTGCAGGGCCATTGTCGAGATTCCTCCAGCGAGAGAGCACATTCCGGTCAAGGTTCCGATAGTGCCCTTTGGGAAGAGGTCCGAAATCAGACTGTAGGTGTTGGCCGCCCAGGCGGAATGCCCGGCGGCGGCGAGGCCGATCAAGATGGCTGGCCACCATGGGGTGTGGAACCAGGCTCCCATGGGCTGGGCTAAGATGGCCATCAGCGGGAACATGGCGAAAATCAGCATAGACTTCATTCGAGCGTCGAAAGGGTGCATGCCTTTCTGCTCAACGAAATGTTTCGGAACATATCCGCCAAAGATGGAAAGAACCGTGCAGATGGCATAGAGCGTGATCAGCAGAAGTTTCCCCTTCATCGTGGTCGCCTTGGCTCCGAATTCCGTGTCGAAATATGACGGGGCCCAGAAGAGGAAGAACCACCACACGCAGTCGGAGATGAATTTATTCAAGATGGCCGCCCACGCCTGGCGGTATCTGAGGCACTCACGGATCGTCATGCTCCTTTCCGCGGCGATGGCCGCTTTCTCGGCAGCCTCTTCAGCGTCATCCTGGTGGATATACTCAAGCTCAGCTTCATTGACCTTTGGATGGGATTCCGGCTTGTCGTACATGAAAGCCCAGAAAAACACCCAGATGAATCCCAAGGCACCGATGATGATAAACGCCATCTCCCATCCCATGTGCTTGGCGAGCGGCGGGATGCATAGGGGAGCGGCCAGGGCTCCTATCGAGGAGCCGGCGTTGAATATGGCTGTGGCGAATGCGCGGTCCTTCTTCGGGAAATATTCAGCGGTGACCTTGATGGCCGAGGGGAAGTTGCCGGCTTCACCCAACGCCAGCACGCCCCGCCATAGCATGAACAGATAGACGGAGGTGGTCGAGATCGCCAAGGCTATATCGCTTCCGGCTTTAACGGTCTTCAATGCGGCTGCGGACTCGACACCGGTCATGGAGGCGGTCAACACTCCGGTAGTCGCGTGGAGTACCGCTCCGAGGGACCATACGCAGATCGAGATGATATATCCTCGTTTAACTCCGATCCAGTCAATGAATTTTCCAGCGAACAGGCAGCAAATCGCGTAGAAGATGCTGAAGAATCCCGTCACGGTGCCGTATTCGGCATCAGTCCAGTGAAACTCTGGCTTTATGAATTCCTCGTAGGTAAGGGACAGGACCTGACGGTCCAGATAGTTGACGGTTGTGGCGAAGAATAGCAACGCGCACATCCACCAACGGAACGAGGTCATCGGCGATGTGTAATCAATCTTTCTCATTGTAGTCCGCTAAGGCCTGGTAGAAGGCTTGGATATTCTCGAAAGGAGTACGTGGCGGCACATCGCATCCTGAGGACAGGATGAAATTGCAGTAACCGGAAGTCTTTTCCAGCAGTTCGCTTACGGTAGAGTAGACTTGCTCCGGAGTGGCCTGCTTCATCACACCGACGGGATCGATGTTTCCCATCACCGGCATGTCGGCGGGGCAGGTGTTCAAGGCCTCTACCATGTCCGCCCGGTTGCCGAAATGGAGGGCGGATGCCCCTGAACGGATCATGGCATCGGTGCAATGGCCCGTATTGCCGCAATTATGCAGTACGATGGAAAACCTGTCGTCCTGAACGGCATCGACTATCTTCTTGATATATACTGAAGAATATTGGTAGCAGTCGTCGTTGGAGACAAGTCCGGCAGCCGGTTCAGCGAGGATCACCCCGCTTATTCCCGTCTCTTTCATCGCCAGGAGGTATGATGTGATAAATGCCGCGCACTTATCCAAAAGCATCGTAACCGTCTCCGGCTCGATGTACATGGCCATCATCAGTTCGGACAGGTCGAAGAGCCTGCCGGCCAGCGAGAAAGGACCAATGCACCCTCCGTAGATATTCTTGTCCTTTATCCTTGAAGCCACTATGCTGTTGGCTTTCAAATATTCACGGACCCTGCCCCTATCCAGTGAGGGGACTTCCAGAGCGGCAACCTCGTCCGCGTCAGTTACAAGACGGCCTACGATATTCGGAATCTCGTTTTCGGAAAACCGTATTTCAGCCCCGAAAGCTTCCGCCTCTACAGTCAGGTCCATTATGGCTGTCACGGCATCGGCGGGGAAACGGTCGTTCAACGCGCATATCGCATCGGCATGCGCTTGTCCGTCAGTCACCGCCTTGAATACGGTGCTTCCGCATAGCTCGATCCCCGGATGAGTCATAATGGGTATGGCTAGCCGTTTCTTCTTTTGTAGCATCTCGTATTCTTGCAAATCTGACAATGATATGGTTGTCGCTGAAGGGTCTCTCCCAAAGCGAAAAAGCCGCTTACCGATTTCTCCGGGGTCATGAGGGATGACTCGGACAGAATTACCCCACAAGGTTTTTCAGGAAAGAGGGAAAAGAGCAGCCGCTGCTCCCTGATGTCCCAATCGCAATAACCGGGACTGTATGGCATGGAAAGGGTTCCGGAGCCGTCATAGTCTTTTTCTATTTGACTGACAGTCATTTCCGCCAGCACTGTGCCAATGGAGTCGGCTATGAAATCGGCCACAATGTCGTCTCCGGCCTTCAGTTCCTCCTTTGCCTGGTCAAACTCCCAGCCGGCGGAACCGATAAACAAGAGGGCGTGGGTCATGCCTTTCAGGTAAGAGCAAATGATTCCTTCCGGGGTGAAGGTCTTGTCGGAAAAGCGTACCTGTCTTGGAGACAGTTTCTCCGCATCGACAATCTGGTACATATAGCGCAGCGTTGCTTTAGGCACAAGTTGGTCGATGAGCTCTCGAACCATATCCCGTACCCTTTGTTCAGGCACGGAATCCTTATAGCCCATGGCGAACCACACCTCTTTTTCCGGCAGTTCCTCAGGGCTTATATGAAAAGCCCTCTCAATCATTAGGATAGCAGTTTTTTTGCCACCATGACAGCCTCGTTCGCATTTGAACTGTAGCCGTCGGCACCGATACCGTCCGCGAATTCCTGGGAAAGCGGAGCTCCGCCGACCATTATCTTGATATCCAGTCCTTCCGCCCTGACAGCGTCGACGATATCCTTCATATAATCCATTGTCGTGGTCAGCAGGGCGGACAGGCAGATGATGTCGGCATTGTTTTCCTTGGCGGCCTCGATGAAACGCTCCTTGGAGACGTCGGTCCCGAGGTTGATCACCTTGAAACCGCGACCCTCGAGCATTGAGGCCACAAGGTTCTTGCCTATGTCGTGGAGGTCTCCCTTGACCGTCCCGATCACCACCGTGCCAAGTGTGGTGGTTTGTTCCGCCATCATCCGCGGCTTAAGGATGTCCAGGGCCGATTTCATTGCCCTGGCGCTCAGCAGCAGGTTCGGTACGAAGACCCTGCCTGACTCAAACTCCTGTCCGATTGCCTCCATAGCCGGAATCATTGACTCATCTATGATGGTCTGGGGCGATTTGTCATTGTCCAAGGCTTCCTGGACGGCGGTTTTGGCAAGGGGAGCCATTCCCTTGAATATGGCTTCGTAGAGTTTGTCCATATTATGATCTTATTTCTTTCAGACTATCCATAAGGGCGACCACGTTTTCAACCGGGACATTAGCCTGGATGTTGTGGACGGTATTATATACGAATCCTCCGTTCTTTCCGAAGATATCACACAGTCTCAGCACTTCTTCCCGGACTTGCTCAGGAGTGCCGAAAGGAAGGGTTTTCTGGGTGTCGACTCCTCCTCCCCAGAAAGTCACACGGTCTCCGAACTCGTCCTTGAGCCGCTTCGGGTCCATGTCCTTTGCCGCTATCTGGACGGGATTGATGATGTCGAATCCCGCGTTTATCAGACTGTCCATGAGGGGATATATCGCGCCGCAACAGTGCTTGAAGGTTTTCCAGGAGGTGTGCTGGTGGATCCAGTCGTTCATCCGTTTGTAATAAGGGACGAATAGCTCGTTGAGGGTCTCCACAGACATGAACTGGCTTGTCTGCGTGCCGAAATCGGCTCCACAAACATAGACCACGTCCACGTTGTCCCCTACCACTGAATATATCTTCTCAAGGTTTTTTACCGCGAGGGAGGAAATCCTGTCGAACAGTTCCTTGATGTAGTCCGGACGGCAGACCGTGGACATATACCATTCCGCGACGCTCCTGATGCCGCGCGGCTCACGTATCGCCGGAGATATGATTCGGGCCACGTCTCCCAGGGCCATACCACCGAATCCTGCCACGACAGCCCTGCCGGTACTGGCCGCCCTGTCAGTCACGATCTTCCAATATGCCAGTGTCTCGTCGTCTATCTCGCCGAATTCCTGAAGATTGTCCTCCACGTTGAGGTTGTCATCGTCTATCTCACCTTGCTGACGCTCTATGGAATCGAAGAAATAGCACCTTTCTGGCATGTGGCACGAAGGCGGCAGGGATTTGTCGCCCTCGGGATAGGAATACAGACCCCCGTCCTTCTCGGTGAAAGAGTCCACCATCTTGGCTGGCAGCATGACCACCTGTCCCCAAGGCATCCGGTATTCCTTCCAGTCCTTGTTCCACACACCGATGGAATTCTTAGGAGCGAAGCAACCGGCAGTGTCAGTCCCCAGAGCTTCAGCCAGGTCGTCTTCGATATAACCGAGCATCTGTCCTGGTTCGTGGACAAAGACCGGATGATCGTCGAGTCCGTAATGCCTGCGCAGCGCCTCCACCACCTTGCAGTGGATGCCTGTGACAGGCGTGGTTCCGAAATCGACGGCCAGTTTGTCCGCTTCACGGTGATCCAGAACGGTCTTTATTCTTTCTTTTCCTGTCATACGCTGGCTTTGAAGTATTTGACGGCATTATCGAAGAGCGGTTGCTCCAGGTCGGCCTCGATATTCTTGAACAGGCCATCCTCGTAACGCTCGCTATGACCCATCTTGCCAAGGATCTGGCCGTTGCGGCTGATTATGCCCTCTATGGCGTAATATGACCCGTTCGGATTGTACGGCGACTCCATGGTAGGCTCGTCAGTAATCGGATCCACATACTGGAAGGCCACCTGTCCATTTGCGAACAATTCCTTCGCAAGTTCCTCATTAACAACGAATTTACCCTCTCCGTGGCTGACGGGGATGGTATATTCGTCGCCAATTGTCATACCTCTCAGCCAAGGAGAGTTGGTAGTGGCGACCCTTGTCGTCACCATCTGGGAGATATGACGGTTAATGTCGTTGCGGAATAGAGTGGGGGAGTCCTTGGTGACTTTCCCAAGCTCGCCGAAAGGAAGCAGGCCGGATTTGACGAGTGCCTGGAAACCGTTGCATATTCCGAGAATAAGACCTCCCCTGGAGAGCAAGTCCCTGATGGCGGAGGCTATCACTTCGTTGTTAAGCACGTTAGCTATGAACTTGCCGCTTCCGTCCGGCTCGTCTCCGGCCGAAAAACCTCCGGAAATCATCAGAATCTGGCACTCACGGATATTCTTGGCCATCTCGTCAATCGACTCGAATACATCCTTGTCGGTAAGGTTGCGGAAAACACTCGAACGTACTTCCGCACCGGCCTTCCTGAAGGCTTTCGCCGAATCGTAATCGCAGTTGGTTCCCGGGAATACAGGCAGATAAGCCACCACCTTATCCACGGCCGGGCCTTTATATTCAAGATCCGACTTCTTGGCTTTAAATGGCTTGACTCCTTCCATACCCTTTGGCAGCAGTCTCTTGTGGGCGGACTCGCTGACCGCCGGGTAGACCTTTTCGAACAGGGAACCGTTAAAGTCCATGAGCTCGAAGATCGATATCGAAGTCCCGTTGATGCGGACGTTCCCGTCTTCTCCGGAAGTCACGTCCCCGATCAGCTCGGCATTCTCGAAATCGACCTCACCATCCGTCTCGATCACTATCGAGCCGTAGGCGAGATTGAACAGGTCTTCCTCAGAAAGCTTCACATCGAAACCGAAAGCGTTTCCGAAACTCATTTTGCAGAGCGCCTCGGCGATTCCGCCGAATCCGACTGACCAGGCGGCCACGATGGTGCCATCCTTGATCTTGGCGTTGATATTGTCCCAGTTCCTCTTCAGCTGATCCACATCTGGCATCCTGTTAGCCAAAGGAGTATGCCTGACGAGATATAAACGGTCGCCTTCCCATTTGAATTCAGGGGAAATGACATTTCCTGTATTGACAGGCGTTATTCCGAAAGCGATAAGGGTCGGCGGGACATGGATCGGACCATGATCGGTCTCGAAAGAGCCGCTCATGGAGTCTTTGCCTCCGATGGAAGGCAGTCCGAAAGCTTCCTGCATCTTCAGGGCGCCAAGAAGGGCGGCGGTCGGCTTTCCCCATGTCAGGGGATCTGAGGTCATCCTCTCGAAATACTCTTGGCAGGAGAACCTCATGGTTTTCCAGTCTCCTCCAGCGGCGACAATCTTGGAGCATGCCTCCACGAATGAATATGCCGCGCCATGGTAAGGACTCCATTCACAAAGGTCGGGGTTGAAACCGAAGGCCATCATGCTGGCTGTGTCAGTGAAACCGTCCACGGGGAGTTTCTGAACCGAGACCTGTGTCTCAGTGGTCTGCAACTCGCCACCGAAAGGCATCAGGACAGTGGACCTGCCGATGGTCGAGTCGAACATCTCAATGAGACCTTTCTGACTTGTGACATTAGGATCCTGAAGATTAGCGAACATCCTCTCTTTCAAGTTTTTCCCGGGGATGTCACGGTAGAAGGGATCGATTTCCTCAACCGCTCCGATCACTGCTTTCGAGTAGTGTTTCGCTCCGGCGCTGTCAATAAAGTCTCTACGGAGATCCACCACAAGCTCTCCCTTGTTGTACATTCTCATCCTTTCGGTGCCGGTCACATCAGCGACGTGGGTCACCTCGATATTCTCCGAGTGGCAATATTCCTTGAATATTTCCTCATCCTTGGCCTCGATAACGACGGCCATCCTCTCCTGCGACTCGCTGATGGCGAGTTCAGTGGAGTTCATGCCGCTGTACTTGACCGGAACCCTGTCCAGGTAGATGTCCAGCCCGGCGGTCAGCTCGCCTATGGCCACAGACACTCCTCCCGCTCCGAAATCATTTGATTTCTTTATTAGGGAAGTCACCTCCGGACGGCGGAATAACCTCTCAAGCTTCCTTTCCTCCGGCGGGTTTCCTTTCTGGACCTCGCTTCCGCAGGTTTCGAGTGACTCCTCGGTGTGCTCTTTTGATGAACCGGTGGCTCCACCGATACCGTCACGGCCGGTCCTTCCGCCGAGCATCAGCACGACATCTCCAGGGGCTGGAGTCTCACGCCTCACATTTGAGGCCTTGACTGCCCCGACAACGGCTCCGACCTCCATTCTCTTGGCGGTGTAGCCTTCATGGAATATCTCCCTCACGTGGGTTGTGGCAAGTCCGATCTGGTTACCGTAGCTTGAATAACCCTGGGCGGCCTTGCGGGTGATAACCTTCTGTGGGAGCTTGCCTGGAATCGTCTCAGAAACAGGTTTGTAGATGTCTCCGGCACCAGTGACTCGCATCGCCTGGTAGACATAAGAACGTCCGGAGAGGGGATCCCTGATGGCTCCGCCTAGACATGTCGCGGCGCCTCCGAAGGGCTCTATCTCGGTAGGATGATTGTGAGTCTCATTCTTGAACATCAACAACCATCGTTGTTGATGTTCATCTACCCCCCTGCACCCCCCGGGGGGATTGAGGGGCGTTCCCCTCAAACTCCCTGCGTCGCTTCGCTCCGAGTTGTCAGAATCAAAGGGGGTCACATCAACGTCGATGAATATGCTGCAGGCGTTATTCTCCTCGCTCACCTCCATGTCATCAAGCATGCCGGCTTTTTTAAGACATTTGGCGCCAATCGTCGCCATATCCATCAGGTTCAATCCCTTGCCTTCCCGTCCGAGATCCTTCCTCATTTTGAGATACAGGCTCATCGTGCCTTCGATATCCTCCTTGATGAATGAGTCTTCGATGGAGATGTCCTCCAGCTCCGTAGTGAAAGTCGTGTGGCGGCAATGGTCGCTCCAATATGTGTCGAGAATCCTGAGCTCAGTCTCATTTGGATCCCTGCCCTCGGCTATGAAATAGGTCCTCACTTCCTTGAGGTCGTCCTCATTCATGGCGAGACCCATCTTCTTGCGGTAAGGGGTGAGATCCTCGTCGGTCATATTCCTGAATCCCTCTAACAGAGGAACATCCTTGACCGCGGCATGCTCCGTGTCGGATAATTTCGAAAGATCTTTCTCCCTGGATTCCACGGGATTTATCACATAGTGGCGGATCTTATCCAGAACTTCATCACTGGCGTCATCGTCCACTATGATCAGTTTGGAACTCTTGATCGCTATGTCAGCCTTTGGATCGATCAGATGGACACAATCCACAGCGGACGCAGCTCTCTGGTCAAACTGTCCCGGCAGGAACTCCACGGCGATGTATTTGGACAAATCGACAGAATCCGTGACTTGATCCGTGACAATCTCCCCAAACACGCTGTAACGGCTTTTCTCCAGCAGTTCCGGAGTGAAGCCGAACAAGTCATAAACGTTCAGCAGCCGAAGCTTCTTCAGTTTCAGCTGCAGATTCTCATTCAGTTCCGCCCGGAGACTGGCTGCCTCCACTTGGAATTCAGGATATTTCTCGACAAATATTCGATAGGAGCCCATTATAATATTTTAAAAATTGAATGAAAGCCCGAATCCTCCCGAGTTGGTCGGACCAAGATTAAGGGAATAAGATTTCCTAACAGAAGGGTCTGTGTTATAAGTCTTTGCCAGATTTCCCAGCCTGACCCAGCCCCCGAAGTCCATCGCCGCTCCAACCAGGGTGAAAATACCGCCGACAATTAACGACGGGTCTTTGAAGAAATTGGTGTTCCCGTCCCTGTAAAGCGCGATAAAAACTATGTCGGAGGCCATGTATGAGAGTCCGAGCATCCAAATGTACTGGCCATAATCCTGAAGGATCTTCGCGCCGTTGTATTTTCTCCAGAACTGTCCTGTGACATCACTGGAGAGAAGATATTCATTGGATTCGGAGAAAATGAGATTCCCATGGAACCTCATCAGTTCCCCTTTCCCCTCGCTGATGGTGGTTATCCCGGAGGGGAAAAGGTCTCCTGATTGGACGGTATCTTTGTTCTGGGCGAAGACGCAGACTGACCAAAGGAGCGCGCTCGCCAGGACTAATAACCTTCGCATCACAACGGATTAGAATTTAGGCACATCGAAAACCTGGGGCAGCACCATGGCGTCCTCTTTGAACTCGGTGGCGACAGCTGTGATAGCCATGCCGCTGATGTCGGTGACTGATTTGAGGGCGAAACCTTTGTAGCACCAGACTTTAAGCTTGGCTTTCATCCCCTGGGCTTCTGTCTCCAAAGTGAAAACATCGCAGTCCAAGTCAAGGAATTTCTCCTTGCCAAGAGACTGGATATTATACTTTTCCTTGACCTCGTCGGTGAGATCGTTGAAGTTAGGCTGGTCGGCCGCATTGACATCCACCTCCTGGACTTGTTTCATCGTGTAGTTGACAGACCAGGTCTTGCCATCCTTGGCGATGGTTCCGGTCTCAATACTCCCCATGCCGGGAATATCCAGCTTCATCTTCTGGCACTCCTTGGCGCCATATTCATCGATGTAAGCGGTAGACTCGACTTTCTGCCCCATCATATCGGTGGAAATCTTAACTATGGCGGACTTGAACCCATATTTCTTCACGGCGTCCTTGTCTTGGGCGGTGAGGCCCAGCGATACCAGCATCAAAAGGCTGGCGAATAATAATTTCGTTCTCATTTTGATTCGCTTGAAAGATTTGTATTATCGGTTCTCAGCCTCTTCAACGGCTTTGAAATATTTGTATGAATTGACTTTCAGCTCACCGGCGGCAGGTTCGTCAAGTACGACAATGCCGTTCTCATGGAGCTGCAGCGCTGAAAGCGTGACATAATGGCTTACAGATCCTTCTACCGCCTGCGCGACGACCCTGGCTTTCTTGCTTCCAAACGCGAGGATCAGGACCTCGGCCGCGTCACATACGGTAGCGACACCGACCGACATCGCCTGTTTGGGAACCAGGCTGGTGTCTCCGCCGAAGAACCTCGAGTTGACTTCAATCGTGTCCTGGGTCAAAGTCACGACCCTTGTCCTGGAGTTGATCGACGAGAAGGGCTCGTTGAAAGCCAGATGGCCATCTTCACCCACGCCTCCGAGGAAAAGGTCGATCCCGCCGGCCGCGAGGATGGCGTTCTCGTAATCAGCGCACTCCTTGTCAAGGTCGGGGGCGTTGCCGTTGAGAATATGGATGTTCCCCGCGGGAATGTCGATCTTGTCGAACAGGTTCTTGTACATGAAACTATGGTAGCTCTCGGGATGCTTCTCCGGAATGCCTACGTATTCGTCCATGTTGAACGTAATGACGTTTTTGAACGATACTTCCCCAGCCTCGCACATGCGTACAAGCTCGGCGTAGGTGTCCAGGGGAGTTGATCCGGTGGGCAAGCCAAGGACAAAAGGATCATCGGTAAGTTCCGCTTTCGCCTTGATGGCGTCGGCGATGTGGTGAGCCGCCCAAATGGAGGCTTCTTTTTTGCTGTCTCTGATTATTACTCTCATGGTTATCAATTATTTCAGTTTAAGGAATACTTCTATGGCCTGATACTCAGCCATGCCAAGCTCATCGTAGAGTTTGGCAGTGTTCTGGGTGCGTTCCTCGGCTCTCTGCCAGAACTCCCTCGGGTCGTCTCCCGGGAAAGGAACAATGTCTTTCTGGGAAAGGTGGCGGAAGATGGCGTGACGTTTCTCCACGACCTCGTCGGGACTGAGCGGCACCGCCATATCCACTCTCCAGAGCTCCCACTCCATCCAGGCGCCCCTGTAAAGCCATATCGTTGTATTGTCCAGCCACTCGTTGCCCTCTTCCCTTAATTGCTCAATGGATTCCAGGGCGGCCTCCGTGCAGACCCTGTGCGTCCCATGGGGATCAGCGAGGTCTCCGGCCATGTAAATCTGGTCGGGTTTGACCTCCTTTATCAAGGCTTTGATTATATCAAGGTCAGCTTGTGTGCGGGGAAGCTTTGCGACACCGCCTGACTCATAGAACGGCAGGTTGAGGAAGTGGACATTCGTGTTGTCGTTGAGTCCGAAACTCCTGACAGCGGAACGGGCCTCGCTCCTTCGGATCGCGGCCTTGATCGCGAGCAGTTCCTTTGGCTCCGGCGCTCCTGGCTTCTTGGCTCCGATGATTGCTTTTACCTCATCGAACCTGTCCCCGAAACCTAGCTGGCTGGCCGCGTCCATATGTTGCAAGACCACATCGTCATGGACAGCCAGGTCACCTGAAGTCTCATAAGCGACATGGACATCGTGACCTTGATGGACAAGGCGGATGAATGTCCCGCCCATAGAGATCACATCGTCATCCGGGTGGGGAGAGAAGATTATGACCTTCTTGGGGAAGGGCACGCCTTTGACAGGTCTTGTCGAATCGTCAGCGTTGGGTTTTCCGCCGGGCCAACCTGTGATGGTGTGCTGGAACTCGTTGAACATGTCGATATTGATCTTGTCATATGGCCCGAAAAGATCAAGCAGTTCGCTGAGGGAGTTTTCAAGGTAGTCTTTCTGGGTGAGTTTGAGGATAGGTTTGTGAACTTTCTCGCACAGCCACACAACTGCCTTGCGGATCAGTTTCGGGGTCCACTCACACGGCCCGACAGTCCAAGGGGCGACAATCCTCGTCAGCAGGGATGCGGACATCTCGTCAGTGTAGAAACAGATATTGTCGTGTCTCTGCAGATAAGACGCCGGGCAGGAAGGATCGATCCTTGACTCAACCACACTCTTGACTGCTTCCGCCTTGTCCTCTCCCCAAGCCATCAGGATTATCTTGTGGGAAGTCATCATCGTGCCAATACCCATGGTAATGGCGGATTTTGGAGTGACAGCCACGTCGCCATTGAAATTGCGGGACTGTATTTTTCTGGATTGGTAGGAGAGGGGGACTAACCTGGTGCGGCTTTTTTCCGCTGATCCGGCCTCGTTGAACCCGACCTGGCCACCCTTGCCGACACCGATCACAAGCAAATCGAGACCTCTGACCGCCTTGTCGAATTCAGCGCAATAGTCAGAGACTTTTTCCTGCGGGATTGTCCCGTCGGGAATATGCACATTCTCCGGCTTTATGTCGACAAGATCAAGGAATACCCGGTGGAGCTTGTTGTTACGGCTTTGTGGGGAATCATTCCCGCAAGGATAATACTCATCGATGGAATATACTTCCACATTACGGAAAGATACCTCCCCGGCCTTGTTCAACTCGGCCAGTTTCTTGAAAAGCAGCTCAGGAGTGACACCTGGGGAGAGTCCGAGCTTGAAGGGCCTTGTGAGGGCGTCCTTCTCATGTTCGTTGATCGCGTCAATTATAATCCGGGCGACCTTGTCGCTACCGGAAGAGGCGTCATCTGAAATCTCGGTGGTAATTCTCTCGTGGGAATGCAAGATGCCTTTAGGCAGGTTGCTCTCTATCAGGCCACCGTCTTTTGGTAATGAGAAATGTTTCACGCTAGAGTTTATTATAATCGATCTCGAAAGTGTTTCCGTGCTCAAGGTCTCCGTAGGTCATTCCTCTCTTCAGCCAGTTGTAACGCTGCTGGGCGGTACCGTGGGTGAAAGAGTCAGACACGACATAGCCCTGTGATTTCTTCTGGAGATAGTCGTCTCCGATCTTGGCGGCGCAGTCGAGAGCCCTCTCGATGTCTCCTGCCTCAAGGGATTTGTACCTGGCGTTGTCATTGTTGGCCCATACACCAGCATAGTAGTCGGCCTGGAGTTCGAGACGGACGCTGTACTGGTTGGCGACGGTCTTGTTGGACTGGTTCATCTTTTGGTGCGCCTTGTTAAGAGTGCCGAGGAGGTACTGCACATGATGTCCGACCTCGTGGGCGATGACATACGCGTAAGCGAGATCACCATCCGCGCCGATCTGTCTTTTCATCGTAGTGAAGAAACTCAGGTCGATGTAAACGGTCTGGTCAGCGGAGCAGTAGAAAGGACCCACCTGGGAATTCGCTGTTCCGCAGCCGGATGAGGTCACACCCGAGTAGAGGACCATTTTGGGAGCCTGGTACTGGTAGCCATATTTGGCGAACTGCGCCGTCCAGGCGTCTTCAGTTCCGGCGAGGATCTTCTTGGCGAACGAGGCGAGTTCCTGTTCCTCTTGGGTAAAGGTCACATCGGTCTGTTCAGTGGTCTGGCTTGTGCCGGCCTGTTGCAGGACTGAGGTGGGATCTCCTCCCAACAGCATGACTATAAGAGCGATGATGATGGCGCCTCCACCGAGGCCTCCTGCTATGGCTCCGCCACTCATTCCGCGGCGGTCTTCGACGTTAGTGCTTTCGCGTCTTCCTTCAAGTTTCATATTGCGATGTAATTAAGGGTTAACGTTTTCTTGATATATCTTCGGATATATCATCTTACAAATATAATCAGTTTTTCCATCAATATGCACAACGGATCGATTCCTTTTGCCATGTCCTTAACTTTTGCCGCCACATTTTGCATTTTCGAGGAAAATAGATAAATTTGCAGCCCAAACGTTATTTTTGCCCGAGTGGCGGAATGGTAGACGCGTTGGACTCAAAATCCAATGTCCTTTAAAGACGTGTGGGTTCGATTCCCACCTCGGGCACGAGAAAAGCCAGGCAAGAACGCCTGGCTTTTCTTTTTGTGAATGAGGGATGGATTCTTATATTTGTGGAAATTGAACTCATTATGAAACATTTGATCGCGTTTGCGATGACTTGCGTCATCTTTCTGGCGGGATGTAGAGAAAGCGGCAGACAAATCACCAGAGTCAGTTTTCCGGAGCCACCTGTGGAAATACTCAACAACACGGACGTGGGGATGGGACTCATCAATTATTTCAACATCATCCAATTGCCGGAAGGGGGCTACCGCTTGTATTTCTCGGGCTGGAACGGAGAGTCCTATACCAACGATAATTGCTGGATCGGACAACACCTTTATTATGCCGAATCCGAAGACGGTTTCCACTATGAGTTCAAAGGCAAAGTCATGGACGAAGTGGTTGAGCAGAGCGTTTTCCTGACAGGCGAGAAAGATAAGCCGTTCGGCCTTGTGGGACGAGCCATCGAGAATGGCAGGCAGACCATGTTCTTGTGGAAGTCGAAGGACGGAATCGAGTTCGGCGACAAGACCATGCTCTTGATCAAATGGCATGACACACAGAATGTTATGGTCCCCCGTGACGGCCGGCTCAAACTCTACACCCGTATCTGGAGCGATGATTGGGTGAACCGGAAAAATGCCGTGGCGGAGTACAGCATGGATGGAGAGCGCCTGACTGAAATCCAGCCTTTGGCGGGAGACTTCCTTTACAACCCGGCTCCCTGCCCGGTGGATGATCGGCAGGATATTCTATTCCCCACATATTTCAACAATAAATATCCAGCGGGCAGCACGGACACCTGCTTTTTCAGGTGCTATGTGGCTGACGGACTTTTCACAAAGGAGATACCCTGCAATCTGAACGATTGGATCGAGCCGGATGAGAAATGGGTTTTGGCATCCCCTGGATTCATCACCATAAACGGTGAGCGCTATCTCGCATATAATACTCGCGACAGGGGTCATGACGTAAATGATATAAAGGGCATGACCAGCACATACAAACTCATCAAGGCGGTAGTGGAATACGACTCCGGAATTAATGAGGAACTCAGCGTGAAGCGTATCTGGGATCAAAACTACAGCGCGTTCCCTTCGATTGTACGCTATAATGACGCCTGGTATGTGTGTTTCAGGGAGGGCATGAGCCATATTTTCGATGAGAATGGGATCGCGGCGGGCAAAACCCGTATCCTGCGCTCCACTGATGGCGAGCATTGGAAGAGCGTGGCCTTGCTTTCAAAAGAGGGGTATGACCTGAGAGACCCTAAACTCTCCGTCACACCGGACGGCCGGCTGATGGTAATCCAGGGAGGCTCGGTGTATGTGGATAAGGAGTTGAAAATGGGGATTCCGCAGGTGTCCTTCAGTTCAGATGGACACACTTTCAGCGACTCGGAGCCTGTGGATTATCCAATCCCGGACGGATTCGCATGGTTCTGGAGAATGACTTGGCACGAGGGTATCGGCTATACCGTCTCTTATGGGAAGTCAGAATACAACCGTCTGGAGTTGATTAAAACCACTGATGGTAAGCATTTTGAGAAGATTACCGATATCGAGTTGGGTGGATTCCCCAACGAGACCACCATACGTTTCCTTCCGGATGGGAGGATGGCCTTGCTGATCCGCCGGGATCAGGATGACAGAAAGGCGTATATTGGAACTAGCGAATATCCTTACACGGACTGGAAACTCACTCCTCTCCGTTTCCAGGTCGGTGGCCCTGAGATGGAGGTGCTGCCCGATGGATCGTTGGTTATCGGCGGACGCGCCTATTTTGATAGCGGGGAGGCGAAGACATGCCTGTGGAGAGGGAATGCCGAAGGGGACTTCGAATTATGGAAGATACTTCCCTCAGGCGGAGACAACAGTTACCCCGGAATCCTTGTTGAGGATGGCGGGTTGAAGGTGGTATATTACTCATCCCACGAGCTTACTTTCCCCGACGGACGTTCCCGGGCAGGCATTTATCTCGCCCGGATTCCCATGGATTGATCAAGTCAGCGGCTGATTATTCGTACTCCAGTACCACCTTGATAAGTTTGTATCTGGAGATCATGCCGGTGTGACTGTGATCGTGAGACGCAGTCCTGGTGGCGAAAGCCAGATATCTATCCCCGTTGATGAAAATAAAACCAGGGGAGGCGAGCGCCCATTCCTCGCTCTCGTCAACCCAACGGTTCAACTCGCACGGAAGCTCACGCATAAATGAACCGTCCGCGAGGTAACACCTGAAGGAACATGTGTCGGTGGTGCCGCCGTGAGTGTTGTAGTAGGTAGGGAACAACAGGTCATAACGCTCATCGACTTTGGAGGCGGCGCTGTTATACAGGCAATCACCCGCCAGAATCTCAGTTTCGCTAACTTGCTCTCCATCAAGGGTAAACTCAGCCAATGTGATCCTGCGATTCTGATAATGCTCTTGCGTGAGTCGGGAATATAGCTTCATCCGGGAGCCATGCTGGGTCAGGGTGTTCTGGGTGTCATGCTTGAAGTCAAAAAGCACTTTTCGTCCGGTGAATTCGATACCGTCCTTAGATTTCCAAAGGCAGAGGCAGTGCTTGCCGTCCAACAACTGGTTACCTATCAATCGGTAAGGCCAATCCTTATCCTTAACCAGGCAAACGGACTGCTCTATCAATGACTCCATGATCTTGCCTTTCAGCTCATAGTGGAATCCGTCGGAGGATTCCGCCAGATAAAGATTCTGATGCCATTCATCCTCGGCGATTCCGCTGTTCTCGTTCGCGGCGAAATACATCCGGTAAGTGCCATCCGGGCCCTGGATGATGTTGTAATAATTGATCATCCCCATCCCGAAACTCTCATTGCTGGCTATCTCTATCGGAGGCCCAGGAAAGCTGACGCCGGTTATAACCTTTTCCCCACATGCGCAGAGCACCGCGGCTAAAAGAAAAAGAAAGGCGATTCTCTTGAATAACTTTATCATATTGTGTTATATGATTGAATAATCCTAAGTCTATTTTTCGAACCCGAAACTGACAATGGTGAACAAGTCCTTGTCCTCCTCTCCCGCGAAACGCATCCGGAGTGGTTTGGTGCCGATCATTCTTCCACTGACGTCGGATTCGAGGGTGATTTCAGTCTCTCCGTCACCGGGAGGGACATCGAAAGAGGCGATGGTCTCCCCGTAAAAATCTTCAGAGTAAACAAGGATCGTCCCGCCGGCTTTCGGACGGACCCGGATCAACATCTTTTCCGGCCAGTACTTGAACAAGAAGTCCCTCCATGTTGCAGTGTCATTGTCATGGATTGCTGAGAGATGGCCTTCACGGTCAATGTAACCATGTCCTGATAGCATGCACGCGCGTCCCGCGACTATGCTGTAATCTATAGGGATGAACGGATCCAGAGGGAAGCCGGCTCCTGTCGAGGTCATCTCCACCTCAGGAATGGATCCGTCCGGAAGTATCTTAATGGGTTCAGCGCAGGTTTGACGCATGGAGTTGGAGCCGCATGAAGACCTGTGATAGAACACGTACCACCGGTTCTTGAAGTTAACCACAGATCCGTGGTTGTTCCAGACGGCCGGGTCGCAGCCGTAGTTGTCTATGATCACTCCCCGGTATGTATAAGGTCCTGTGATACTGTCCGATGTGGCGTAGCCGATGCAGGTGGGCCTTCCCCTCCGGCTGATGTCGGCGAAGGTCAGGTAATATGTCCCGTTGTGCTTGAATGCCTGTATTCCCTCGTGGAAATGGTGCTCGGCCTCAGTGATGATTCCGTCCTTGATTGTCGAAGGGTCGATGCTTCGCATGTCAGGGTTCAGTTTGGCGCATTTTGCCGAGAACTGCCCCCAGAATAGCCATGCCTGTCCGTCATCGTCGATGAATACGGAAGGGTCGATCTGGTTAGCGTCCTTGAGGGGTTTCCCGTCAAGAAAAGGACCGAAAGGGCTCTCTCCCACGGCTGTTCCCTCCGGGTAAGCCCCCGGCTGGGAATAGAACAGATAGTATTTCCCGTCCTTTTCGATGCAGTCCGGAGCGTAAAGAACCTCGTCGTTATACTTGACCTCGTCCGAGGAGAACGCCTCCCTTCCACTCCAGTGAATCATGTCTTTTGTGGAAAACACATCGTATTTCCCGGAACAGTAATATGTCGGGTTTTCGTCTTTGGAACCATAGATGAACAGCCTCTCCTCGCCGTCCACCGTCCATACCCTCGTCTGCGGGTCGGAATTGTAAGCCTTTTTGAGCAGGATGGGATTCTGTGCCGAGACACCTGCCGCGGCTAGGAAGGTCGCCGCTACCAATAAGATTCTTTTCATATCCCGAAGATAAGAAAAAGAAATGACACGATGCGCTTTACGCCTGCAACTTCCTGTCAATCGTCTTCCGCCGGGCTTTTTAAGCGCTTCCTGTCATAAACCTTTTTGGACTTATGCAGGGCTTTCCTGAAAGTCACCGGACGTCCGTGTTCGGCGATTTCCTCGAGCCTCGCCGCCCTTCGGTTCGCCAGCATGAAGTCCGCCTCGGTTATATGCAGAGTCTTATGCCTTTTATTCTTCTTCGCGCTCATGGTTTGTGCTTCCCTGTCGCGAAGATACTCAAAACCCGGCAATTCCTTCCAATTGGACTGTTCCCTTGTCTGGTCAGTTTGCCACAGGAGCCGACACATGATTTGCCAACATCGTTTTTTATGATTAAGTTTGTGAGAGAGAATTGTAAACCACTGTTTTATGGAATTCACATCAATAGAAAAGCAGGCTGTGATCAGCCTTTTGACCGCCATAGTGGAGGCTGATGGTTTTATTGAAGAAGACGAGATTGAGTTTGCCGAAGATGTCCTTGCCACCATTGAATGCACGGATGAGGACATCGAGTTGGGACAGCAGATGCCCATCATTCCTGCCCTTGTGACAATCAAGAGGATGACTGACGAGCAGAAGGACGCCGTGGCCGATGTGATTGTCGCGGCGATCGTGGCAGACCGGGTCATCACTCCGGAGGAAGTTGTTGTATTTGATTATGTTTCAGAATTGACCGGGATTTACGATATCATTAAATAATCATCACAATGCGCGAGATTAATAAAGTGGCTGTTCTGACTTCCGGAGGGGACGCTCCGGGCATGAACGCCTGCATCAGGGCCGTCACCAGGGCCGCTATATTCAACAACATGAAGGTCATCGGAGTCTACCGCGGCTACGAGGGCCTCATAAACGAGGAATTCAAAGAGTTCACCTCCTCCTCGGTGTCAAACACCATCCAGAGAGGCGGAACCATCCTCAAGACTGCCCGAAGCAAGGCTTTCATGGATCCGGAGGGTAGGAGAAAAGCCTACGAGAATATGGTCAAGAACGAGATCGACGCCCTTATCGTGATCGGTGGAAACGGCTCATTGACAGGCGCCCAGCAGTTCGCCAGGGAATATGATATCCCGATCATCGGCCTGCCCGGCACCATCGACAATGACCTTTACGGAACCGACCATACCATCGGATACGACACCGCCCTAAATACGATCGTTGAGTGCGTGGACAAGATTCGTGACACAGCCAATTCCCACGACAGGATATTCTTTGTTGAGGTGATGGGACGTGACGCGGGCTTCCTGGCCCAGAACAGCGCCATCGCTTCCGGTGCCGAGGCCGCTATTATCCCTGAGGATCAGACAGATGTCGACCAGCTCGCCGAATTCATAGGCCGGGGGATGCGCAAAAGCAAGAACAGCTCGATCGTGATTGTCTCCGAGTCCAAGAAGGACGGCCATGGAGGCGCGATGTATTACGCCGACCGTGTCCGCAATGAATATCCCCAATTCAATGTCCAGGTCACGATTCTTGGCCACCTGCAGAGAGGCGGTACTCCGAGCGCTTACGACCGTATCCTTGCCTCCCGTCTGGGTTACGCCTCGATCGAAGCCCTGATGGAGGGACAGCGCAATATAATGGTCGGAATATCCAACGACCAGATAGTGTATGTCCCCATCCAAAGGGCAGTCAAGATGGATAAGCCCATTAACAAGGAACTAATTGACGTTCTGGCGGTTCTGTCATTATAAATGCCAATGGGACCATATCCGTTTATTTCGCTGTTATTATCCCTCCTGGCTCCACTTTCGCTGGCTGCCCAAGGGGACAGGTGCAACCTTCCTTGGGCTGACATCTCCGGCCAAAAGCAAAGACAGGTAGTCATTGCCTCAGGCACTCCCGACCTTTACAACGGCCATCCAACGACGGTCCTCATGGACGATGAAAAGACCATGATCTGCACCTGGTCGAACGGCCACGGCGGAAAGGCCGCATTCATCGGGTTCAGCTATGACGCCGGACTCACCTGGCATAATCAACCCGCTCCCAAAGAATGGGAGGGCATGGTCAATTGCCCGAGTATCTACAAACTCACCGACAAGGCCGGGAAGCAGCGTCTATTCGTCTTCGCCCAGGTTGAGACCGGGCAGGCCTACAGGGATATGGCATATTCCGTCAGCGAGGACCAGGGCCGTACCTGGAGTAAGGTCAAAGTGCTTGGCAAGCCTTGCGTTATGGCTTTCACCAGTATTATCCGGCTCAATAACGGGGATTATCTTGGGATGTACCACAGAGGCAATTCCGACCAGGACAGGGCCCCGCTCAAGATTTGGCAAGCCGTCTCCCATGACGGAGGTCTGACTTGGGACGAGTCCACACTTGCCGGTGAATATGACGGAAGGTCCCCCTGCGAACCTTGCGTTTTCCGTTCCCCTGACGGTAAAACACTGATCTGTATCGCCCGGGAGAACCAGAGGAAGGGTTGTTCCTTATTCATGAGCTCAAAGGATGAAGGCGCCGCTTGGACCACGCTGAAGGAGACACCTTGGGGGCTTACAGGTGACAGGCACATGATGCTGTACCTTCCGGACGGCAGGCTCATCTTCGTATTCCGAGACATGGCTCCGAACAGTCCCACGAGGGGCCATTTCGTCGCGTGGGTGGGCACCTACAGGGATGCCACGGACGGGCTCTCCGGCCAGTACAGGGTCAAGCTGCTCCACAGCTATGCCGGTCCTGATTGCGGTTATCCCGGCCTCGAGTTGCTTCCGGACGGGACAATAGTCGCCACAACTTACATAAAGTACCATCCTGGCGAGGAGAAGCATTCGGTCGTCTCTGTCCGCTTCACAATAAAGGAACTTGATGATTTGTTTAAGTAGAAATAACTGAATATGAGGAAGATTGTCATTTTGATAGGGACTCTTTTGGTTCTCGCCGCCTGCGGCCCCAAGGAGCCGGTAGTGACCTACAAGCTTTGGCTCGACTGGCCGGAGCGCCAGCTTCCGGACTTCTCAAAGCTCGGAGATCCGGATTTGACAGGGGTGAAGAACAATTTCGACCTTATTGACATCGACGAGACGCTCAACCATTACGCCTTGCTCCTCGAGACAACGCTGAAAGTAGGGAAGGAGGAGGAATATACCTTCAAGGCGTCCACGGACGATGGCTCGAGGTTCTATGTTGACGGTGTGCTGCTCTACGACAACGACGGCGCCCACGGGCCGATCACTAAGGTGGTCTCCAAGACTCTGTCGAAGGGCAAGCACGACCTTAAGATGGAATATTTCGACTGCGACAAGGGCCAGTCCATCAACTTCCTGTATTCGACGCCTACGATTGGGTGGAGGGAACTGAACAACACCCTTTTGGACAAGGAGAGGAAACTCACCGACAAGGATGATTTCGTGAAGCCCCAGATTGACGAGGCGCTAGCGAGGTTCAATGCCTGGAAGGGAGATGATGAGGTCATGGCGTTCCCGATACTGACTGACCTGCATACCTGCGGCCGCTTCACATACAAGCATATAGGTCATGCGGTCACGGCGGCAAATGCCTTCGGGGCCGACTTCATGGCAAATCTTGGCGATATAGGACTTAACGCCTATCCGGCGACAGAGAACAAGGCATACGCCAAGGAGATATTGGACAATACCAGGGCCCAGATGGACAAGTACGACGGAATTTGGCTTTATGCTCCGGGTAATCACGACTGGGACGCCGGAGAGGGAGAGTTCCATTCCGAGGAATTCCTTTCCGAGACCTTCCAGAAACCATGGCAGGCGAGGGCGGGGGAGAATCTCCACCTCACTCCGGGCAAGACATACGGTTGGTATGATGTGCCCGGCAAGGGAATAAGAGTCATATTCCTGAACAGCCAGGGTACCGGAACCCAAGGTGGTTCGTATTATTTATTTGACGAACCTCAGATGGAGTGGCTCCAGGCCCTTCTGGACAACACTCCGGCCGATATACCTGTTTTGGTCACCGCCCATTATATGCCCCATCCGCTTGGCCGCTGGACAACCTCCAATCCCACGGAGGAGACTCTTAATAGCAATCAGAGGGTGATGGATATCCTCTCCGCGTTTTCGGCCAAAGGCACTCTTATCGGACTGGTGACCGGAGATGCCCACGTGAACATGTATACAAAGGATAACGGAGTCAATTATTTCATCTCACAAGGCTATGGCTGGGTCGTTCCCGACTTGATGCTGCCTGGCACCTACCATGCTTTTTTCGACTATAAGGATAACCTTTGCATAGATGTGTTTGCCGTCAAACCCTCCAAGCGGGAGGTCCACACTTTCCGTATCGGAGCTGGCGGCGAGGCGTTCGACAGTGTGTTCAGTTATTGAACTGACCTTTTGTTCACATTAACGGAAAAAAATCACTATTTTTGACAAAATTTGTTCAAATGTTCAAAAGAGTTTTGTTGAAGCTTAGTGGCGAGATTCTCGGAGGTCCCGAAGGCAAGGGGCTGGAGCCGGATTGCCTCAGGAAATACGCGAAAGAGATCGCTGATGCCGCGAAAGCCGGTTTGCAGATTGGTGTGGTCAATGGAGGTGGCAATATATTCCGTGGTCTCCAGGGGCTCGACAAGGGTTTCGACCGTGTCGGCGGCGACCGGATGGGAATGCTCGCGACAGTGATCAACTCGTTGGCTCTCAGTCAATTCATTGAGGATGAGGGAGTTCACGCTGAAGTTTTTACCGCCACTCCTATGGAACCCTTTGTCAGGTATTACAACCGTGACAATGCCGTGAAGGTTCTTGAGGAAGGCGGAGTGGCTTTGATAGCTGGAGGAACAGGCAACCCGTTTTTCACGACCGACTCCGGAGCGGCGCTCAGGGCTCTTGAGATTCGCGCGGATGTGATGCTGAAAGGCACGAAAGTTGACGGGGTCTACACCGCCGATCCGAAAAAGGACCCCTCAGCCGTTAAGTATGAGGATATTACCTTCGAGGAAGCCATGTCAAAGCAGCTTCGGGTCCTTGATCAGACAGCCTATGCCCTTTGCGATGACGGGAATATGCCGATAATAGTTTTCGACATCAATTCCCCTGGAGCCTTGAAGAGGATCCTCGAGGGCGGCAAGGTCGGCACATTGGTACATAAATAAAAATAGATAAAGCGATGTTAACAGAGAAAGCCAAAGAGATTCTGAAGGGTGTCGAGTCAAAGATGGTGGACACCGTTGATTTCCTTGAGGAAGACCTCAAGACCTACAGGGTTGGCAAGGCTAATCCTTCCATTCTCAACAACGTGACTGTCAATTACTACGGCACTGACACACCTGTTTCCCAGGTGGCTTCCATAAGTGTTCCCGATGCTCGTACCATCACGATACAGCCTTGGGAAAGAAGCCTTATCCCCGCTATTGAGAAGGCCATTATGGCGGCCAATCTCGGTTTCACTCCCCAGAACAACGGTGAGATTATCCGTTGCCCCATCCCCCCTCTCACAGAGGAGAGGCGCAAGGACCTCATCAAAAAGGCTAAAGCCGATGGTGAGAACTCCAAGGTGGCGGTGAGGAATATCCGTCGTGAGGGTGTTGATGCTCTTAAGAAAGCCCAGAAGGCGGCTGAGATCTCAGAGGATGTCCAGAAAGAGGGCGAGGATGAGATCCAGAAGGTAACCGACGCGAAGGTAAAGGCTATTGATGCCCTGGTCTCCGCCAAGGAGAAAGAGATTTTGACAGTGTGACAACGGTCGCGATCCAAGGTTATAGAGGCTGTTTCCACGAACAGGCGGCAAGGGATTTCTACCTCGCTAGGAATGAGGAAATATCCATCGTGGAGTGTCCGACTTTCGAGAGTCTTTTCACTGAACTCTCCGAGGGTCGGGCTTCCGCTGCTGTCATGGCGATAGAGAATACCATCTCTGGAGGACTCTTGCCGAATTTCGAGTTGTTGAGAGCGAATCCCTACAAGATCAAGGGGGAAGTGTATATTCCTATTCATCAGAACCTTATGGCCTTGCCAGGGCAACGGATGGAGGATATCAGGGAAGTGCGGACCCATTATATGGCTATAAACCAGACCCGCCGGTTCTTCGAGAAGAATTGCCCTTGGATCAAGATGGTAGAGTCGGAAGATACCGCCAAAAGCGCCATAGAGATCGCCCGTCAAGGACTCAAGGGAGTGGGGGCCGTCGCTTCCGAATTGGCCGCGGAGCAAAACGGGCTGGAGATACTGGCGAAAGGGATTGAGACTTACAAGCAGAACTTCACCAGGTTCCTTATCCTGGATGACGCCATTACCGTCCCGAGGAAGTCCACCAATAAGGCCTCCTTGTGTTTCACCTTGCCTCACAAACCAGGCTCGCTGGCCCAGATCCTGACCATCCTGTCTTTTTACGACATGAACCTCACGAGGATCCAGTCGCTTCCTATCCCAGGACAGGAATGGCAGTACTTTTTCTATGTTGACATAAAGTTCTCATCCTACGAACGTTACCGTCAGGCCCTCAAAGCTGTTCGTCCTCTGATGGCGAACCTATATATTCTCGGTGAATACAAATCTTTTTAACAAATAGACACAAATATGATTATCCAACCAGCAGAAAGGACCAAAGGGGTCCAGGAGTATTATTTCTCCCGTAAGCAAAAAGATCTTGATGCCGTTTCCGCGGAAAGGGCGTCCAAAGGACTAGGTCCCCTCATTAATCTCGGAATCGGAGCACCCGACGGCATGCCTCCCCAAGCGGCCATCGATGCCCTCGCCAAGACCGCGACTCTCCGGGATAGCCACAAGTATCAGAACTATAAGGGTTTGCCTGTTTTGAGGCAGGCTTTCGCTGATTGGTATAAACGGTATTACGGAGTCACTCTCAACCCTAATGGAGGTATCCAGCCCCTTGTCGGCTCAAAAGAAGGTATTTTGCTGATCTCCCTTGCGTTCGTGAATCCTGGTGACAAGGTCCTTGTCCCGGATCCTGGTTATCCGACTTATTCCTCTTCAGCCCAGCTGGCCGGAGCTGAGATGGTCAAATACAACCTGAAGGCTGAGAACGGCTGGTTCCCTGATTTCGAGGAGCTTGAGAGTATGGATCTAAGTGGGGTCAAATTGATGTGGGTCAATTATCCGAATATGCCCACAGGTGCCTCGGCCACTCCGGAACTGTACCAGAAGCTCGTCAACTTCGCCAAAAAGCATAGCATATTGCTGGTCAATGATAATCCATATTCATTCATTTTGACGGATAAGCCGATCTCCATGCTTGCCGCTGACGGAGCTTGGGACTGCTGCCTCGAACTCAACTCGCTCAGCAAGGCCCACAATATGAGCGGCTGGAGGCTTGGAATGGTCGCTGGTGATCCCGAGATGGTGAATGAGATTCTCAAGGTGAAGAGCCAGATGGACTCGGGTATGTTCAAGGCGATGCAGATAGCTGCCGTTGAGGCTCTGGCCCAGGGGCCTGAGTGGTTTGAGCAGCTGAATGCCGAGTACCGTCGCCGTCGTGTGGCCGCGGGACATATCTTCGATGCTCTTGGAGTCAAATACAATCCCGACTCCACAGGTCTGTTCCTTTGGGGGCTCACTCCGGCCGATGGTCCCACGAGTCCTTCGATGACCAGGGGAGAGGTTCTGTCTGAGGCGATATTGCATGGTACGGGTGTGTTCATTACGCCTGGATTCGTGTTCGGCAAAAATGGAGAGGACTATGTCCGCATCTCCCTTTGCGCCCCGGTCCCCACGTTGGAAGAAGGCCTGGCACGTATAAAAGAGTTTTTAGGAACCTGCTGATAATAAGATGATTGTTGGAATCATAGGTCTGGGTCTCATCGGAGGTTCGATGGCGATCGATCTCAAGAGGAGGGGTTATGCTGACAAAATCCTAGGGGTTGAATCAGAGCCGGTCAATGCCGCCGCGGCCCTTAAGATGGAATTGGCCGACGAGATTGTCTCCCTGAGAGATTGTGTCGAGAGAAGCGACCTCGTCGTTATCGCTATTCCTGTTGGATCCGCTGTGAAGATGCTTCCGGAAATCCTGGATATTATATCGGAAGAAGGCAACGGCAGGAAAATAGTCATCGACACCTGCTCCACAAAGAGCCAGATAGTCAGGGTCGTCCATTACCATCCTATGCGCGGACGTTTCGTCGCGACTCATCCGATGGCCGGCACCGAATATTCGGGCCCGTGGGCTGCCATGCCTAACCTTTTCGATGGAAGGGCTTGCATATTCGCCAATTCAGAGGAATCTGATCCACAGGCGTTGAAGACGGTCGAAGACCTGTACAATGTCCTGAATATGAGGCCGATCTATATGAACGCCGACAATCATGATGTCCACACGGCCTATGTGTCCCACATATCCCATGTAACCTCTTTTGCCTTGGCCCTCACGGTCCTTGACAAGGAGCAGGATGAGAAACACATTTTCGACCTGGCCTCCGGTGGATTCTCCTCCACCGTCCGTCTCGCGAAAAGCTCATCAGACATGTGGGTTCCGATCCTTACTCAAAACCGGGACAACGTTCTTCGGGTGATTGACACTTACCTTGAGAAGATGAATGAATTCCGTGACGCTATCGCCGGATATGACGAGGAGAGAATAGAGAAGCTTATCGCCGAGGCAAATCGGATAAAGAAGATAATCAGATAGTTATGGAACGAACGCTTGACACGATCCCTGTATCGGAATGGGGATTCTTCGATGAGAGCATTCCCCCGATAGTGATAGCCGGCCCTTGCAGTGCCGAGTCCGAATTGCAGATGATGATGACGGCTAAGGGCCTTCATGATTTCGGCATCCATGTTTTCCGAGCGGGAATATGGAAACCTCGTACTCATCCGGGTTCTTTCGAGGGTGTCGGAGTGCAGGGATTGAAATGGCTCCAGAAGATCAAGAGGGAGTTCGGGATGAAGGTATGTACGGAGGTGGCTAGTCAGAAGCATGTCTACGAGTGCATGAAATATGGCATAGACATGGTTTGGATAGGAGCCAGAACTACGGCCAATCCATTCCTTGTTCAGGAAATAGCTGAGGCTCTGCAAGATACGGATATGCCCGTGCTTGTGAAGAATCCTGTTAATCCGGATCTTGACCTTTGGGTAGGGGCCTTGGAGAGGCTAAACCGTTGTGGTGTGAAGAAACTCGGTGTCATCCACCGCGGCTTCTCGACCACCCAGAAGATTCCTTACCGTAACCTTCCCGGTTGGCAGATCGCGGTTGAGCTTCGCACCTTGTTTCCCCAGATTCCGTTCTTCGCTGATCCCAGTCACATGGGCGGCTCCCGGGAATACCTCAAGGAATTGTCGCAGAGAGCTATGGACCTCGGTTTGGACGGTTTGATGGTCGAGTCGCACTGCGATCCTTCATGCGCTTTGAGCGATGCCAAGCAGCAGCTTGTTCCAGAGGATTTGAAGACCCTCTTGGAGAGCCTCGTGATACGCCAGAAGCAGACCAATGACAAGGAATACAACGAGAACATCGAACAGCTTAGAGCCAGGATAGATGTTATTGATGAGAATCTGTTGATGTCCTTGGCCTCGAGAATGGAAGTATCCCGCAAGATAGGGGAGTTCAAGAAGGCCCATAATATCGCTATCGTCCAGACTGCCCGTTGGGAGGACATTCTCTCGGACATGATCGCGAAGGGGAAGAACTACGGATTACCGGAGAAATTCATCATGGACGTTTTCAATGCGATCCATGAGGCCTCTGTCGGGGTACAGAACAATATACTCGAAGGTAAATAATCCGACAAATGATAATAAAAAAGAGGGTGACCAGACCGGCCACCCTCTTTTCTCATTATCAAAGTAAGACTAGAATCCCTCGTTCTGCACCAGGTTGGGGTTGACCTGCATCTCATAGGTGGGCACAGGCCATGTGAACTGGTAGGCGTTGGCGGGCATGGTCCTCTGCTCGAACGCTGCACCCTGCATGATCAGCGAGGCGGCGCCTTCCTGAGGAGTCCTGGCTCCGAATCCGTCGCCCCAGCGCTTGACATTGCTGATGATCAGACCCTCGCCGACAGTCTCCCTGTACCACTCTTTCTTGATGCTATCCATCGAGCCATCGGTCAGGTTTGCGTGCCTGGCGGTCTGGAGGGCGTTGAGGAGCTCCTTGGCCTTGGCGGCGTTGCCGGCCTGGGCGTTGGCCTCGGCGGCGAT
>JAFYYW010000034.1 GCA_017548985.1 Bacteroidales bacterium | reverse complement strand
CGAGCATGTGGCGGTCTTGTTCCCATCAGCTGTCGTCACGGTGATGGTGGCGGTACCGGCCTTTACAGCCGTGACCTGGCCTCCGCTGACCGTGGCCACGCCAGTGTTGGAGGATGACCAGCTGACCGCGGTGTTGGTGGCGTTGGAAGGTGCCACGGTGGCTGTCAGGGTCTCGCTCCCGCCCTCCGTCAGGGTCATGGAACTCTTGCTGAGAGACACTCCAGTGACGGCTACGGTCGCAGGGGTGGGGGGATTCTGGTTTTCTGGCTCGTCAGGGCCGCAACCGGCAAAGAATGTGGTCATGGCCGCCAGAGCGATGGCCATGAGGGTCTTGATAACAGTCGTTTTCATGGTTTTATCTGTTAAAAGTGATTGTCTTGAATAGTCTTTGTCAATAACCAGCCAGTCAAATATAACAAATAAAAACTTGAAACGAAAGACTAATAATTCCTATTTCCAAAAATCGCTGTGCCGATACGGACTATTGTGGCCCCGTGCCTCACGGCTATCGGCCAATCATGTGACATGCCAATAGACAGCTCGGTGAAGTCCGGAAGATCGTATTCTTTGTCGAGACGCTTCTTGAAAGCCTCGATACGGGAGAAATCAGCTTCCACGACAGACTCCTCATCAGTGTTGGTCGCCATCCCCATCAATCCCCTGAAACGCACATGCGGATACTCGTGTTCAATAGACAAGATATCTTCAATCTCTTTTTCAGTGAAACCGCCCTTGGTCTCCTCAGCGCCAAGATGAAGCTCGAGAAGGACATCGATAACCTTGCCATGCTCACTCCCCCACTTCTCCACAGCTTCCAGAAGCCGCCGGGAATCAACAGATTCCACCATAGAAGCATACGGCAAGACAAGTTTCAGCTTATTGGTCTGAAGATGGCCGATAAAATGCCATTCGATATCGCTTGGCAACTCGGCTACCTTCGCGGCGAATTCCTGTGGCCGATTCTCCCCGAATCTTCTATGACCGGCGTTGTAAGCCTCCAAGATGTCGTCAGCCGGGTGAAATTTGGAAACTGCCACCAGTTTGACTCCTGTCGGCAGTTCCGAAAGAATACTCTTGAGATTATCGGCGACCATTCTTCTTGGCTTGTTCCCTTTGCATCTGGGCCTGCATCTTCTGGGCTTCCTCGAGCCGCTGCTGCCATTTGCTCTTAGGCTGCTTCTTGCCCTCGGTGGCCTTCAATTTCGCCTGGATCTCCTCAGGATTAACGAACCACTTCTTGATGACCCAGGTCTCCAACATGGTGATCAAGTTGGATAGGAGATAGTAATAGCTCAATCCGGAGGACAGGCTGTTACAGATGAAGTACATCATGATGGGCATCATCCACACGCTCATGAATCTCATCGAAGCCATCTGCGGATCGTCACTTCCCGGCTGGGAAGCGGTTGTCAACTTCGAATAGAAGAACATCGAAATCGCCATCAGGAGGGCGAACAGGGAGATATGGTCACCAAGTAGCGGCACCTTGGTGCCGAAGTCGATGATAGAGTCATACGCGCTCAAGTCCTCTGCCCAAAGGAAAGGCTGCTGCCTAAGCTCGATGGAGGCCGGGAAGAAACGGAACATGGCCCACAAAATCGGGAACTGGAGGAGCATAGGAAGACATCCGCCCATCGGGCTGATACCGGCCCTCTTATAGAGATCCATCTGGGCCTGCTGCTTCTTCATCGCGTCCTCCTGCTTGGGATACTTGGCGTTGAGCTTGTCTATCTCAGGCTTGATCGCCTGCATCTTGGCGGAAGAAGAATAGGTCTTGAAAGCGAACGGAAGCACAACCAACTTGATCAGGAGCGTCATAAGAAGGATGATGATCCCGAAATTGGAGATGAACTTCCGGAGGAAGTCGAAGGTAGGGATGATCACGTACTTCGTGAATAGTCCGACAACACTACCTCCCAAAGGAATGATCTTCTCGAAACTATGGTCGTACGACTTAAGAGTCTTATAGTGGTTGGGTCCGAAATAGAACTCGAACGGAATAACCACTTCTCTCTGACCAGGTTGGAAGTCTCCCCTCATCCTCGCCTGGCAAGTCATCAAGTTATTGTCAGAATCGTCCTCAGGTAAGAACTTGATGTCAAACTCGGCTGAGGAATATTCCTTCGGAGCCCTGAATATGGCAGAGAAGAACTGCTGCTGGAAAGCGAACCACGCCACCTTGTTATCAACCCGCTTTGAAGCGGAACGGGCACGGCCGATACTCTCCGGCTTCTTCTCTCCGGAAAAGTACCAGTTGAGTTTGGAGTACTGGGTCTCATTCTTGTAACCCTTCTCCATCCGGGGAATAGTCATCGTGTAATCCAGGTCATAGGAGAAGACATTCTTCGGAATCACGTTCTCCATTCCCATGAATGACAAGGAATTAGACACGAGGTACTCCCCTTCCCGGATCGAATATCTCTGCTCAATATACCCTCCGCCGGCGAATGGCAGACGCATCACAACCGAGGTGTCAGTCTTCTCAGCCAAAGAGAATATGAAGTCAGAAGTGTTGACCATCTCTCCAGCGTAGATCTGGATCCCCAGATGGCTGTTACCAGGCTTGAACAGATAAAGGTCATCCCCGCCGTAAGTCTTGTAGTCTTTAATGAGAACTGAATATGGCTGGGCTCCCTTAGTCGTGAAAGCCACCTCAAACTTATCGTTGGAGAGGGTTATGATCTCCTCCTGGCCAGAGTGCGCGGCCTCGAGGAGGGAATCCTTATAAACAGAAACCGCCTGACCTATGCCTATCTGGTCAGTTCCCTGTCCCTGCTGAAGGGCAATCTCTCCAAGACGGGAAGTATCCCTCAAAGCGTCAGCGGCCGCGGCTGAATCCGCCCTGAAGCGCTCCACAGCGGCTATCGAGTCGAGTTGGGCCTGATATGCGGCTTGTTTCTGATATTGCTTGTTCTGATAGAAGGTAAAGCCGAACAGGAGCAATCCCATCAGGACAATACCGATGATAGTATTCTTGTCCATCCTTTACTTCTCTTCCTCCCCTTCCTGAGCCTTGATAATCTTGGCTTCGAGTTCCTTGAGTTCCAACTTAGCGGCGTCAATACGCTCCTGCATCTGCTTGATGAGCGGCTCCGAATTCTTCGATGCGGAGAAGAAGCCTATGTTGTTCTCGTAAGTGACGATGTCCTGCTGGAGCTTGTTGTATTCCTGGACAAGACGGTCTTTCTCGCTGACAGGCTTACGGACTGGAGCGGCACCACGGACAGCTGACCTGGCGGTTCTGGGTGAATAATCCGGGAACTTGGCCTGGATGGCCTCTGAATAAGCCTTCTGGATACTTTCCTTCTCCTTATAGGGGACGAAGCCTATATTCCGCCATTTCTCGGCGAACTCCTGCGCGGCGGCATGATCAGCCTCAGCGTCCTTGGGCTCATAGGCGTTTATCTCATCTATAAGGGCTTTCTTGGCCTTGAGGTTGCCATAATAGTCATTCTCAGGCTTGGAATTCTTATCCCTCTCAGCAAAGAACTCGTCACAGGCGGCGCGGAACCTCTTCCACAGCTGCTCGGACTTCTTCCGAGGCACGGCTCCAATCTCTTTCCACTCTTTCTGGAGAGCTATGATGGCCTCTGTGGTCTTCTTCCACTCCTTGCTGTCCTTCAAAGCCTCAACTTTCTCGATGATAGAGAGTTTCTTCTCCATGTTCTCATTCATAGAGTCTTTGAACTGGGAATAATACTCCCTCTTGCGGGCGAAGAACTTGTCGCAAGCGGCGCGGAAGCGGTCATATATCTTCTGGTTCTCCTTCTTGGTAGCGAAGCCGATGGTCCTCCACTTCTTCTGGATTTCCTCGATCTCAGCGGACAGCTGATTCCACTCTCCAGAGGACTTGACCTCCTTCTCCGCTATGGCCTCAACCTGCTCGCAAAGCTTGGTCTTCTCCTCAAGATTCTCCTGCTGCTTCTCCTTCTGGCCCTCGAAATGAGCCTGATACTTCTTGTTGATGACAGCCGTGGCGGCCTTGAAGCGATCCCAGATAGAATCCCTGTACTCCTTGGCGACCGGGCCGTACTCCTTCCACTGCTCATGCAGCTTCTGGAGCTCGCGGAAAGCCTCGACCACATTATCGTCCTCGGCCAGCTTCTCCGCCGCCTCGCAGAACTCCTGCTTCGCCTCGAGGTTCTTCTTGAAATCAAGATCGCGCAGATCCCTGTTGATCTTGACCATATCATAGAACTTCTCTACATAGAACTGATAAGTGTCGTTCAGGTCACGGAACTTGGTGGCGGGAACGGGTCCGATCTCCCTCCAACGGTTCTGGAGCTCACGGAAGGCCGGGAACGTGGAACTCACATCCTCCTGCTTCTCCACAAGAGCCTTAAGATCCTCTATCACAGCCTGTTTGGCTATGAAGTTATCCTCTCTCTGGGCATCCTGCTGGCGGTTGTACTCCGCACGCTCTCTCTTATAATTGGCATAGACACCCTTGAAGGCTGTCTCGATGGCCTCGAAAGGATTATCCTTGACCTCCCCGGACTGGACCGGAGCGACCTCCTCGATAACGTCCTCCCTGGAAGAAGGCTCATCAACCTTGGACCCGAGCCCGGCCTCGGCCTTCTCCTTGGAAAGCCTTTTATAGAAAGCCGACTTTATCGCCTCGGCCTCCTTATATCTTCTCATCCTGTTCTCATCCTGCGAGAGCTTGTCGAACATGTCCGACAACTCGGCCAGCGTCATGCTGCCAAGGTCGGCCGTCTCCTCGACAACCTCATCCTTTTCCTCCTCTTCCACAACGACATCCTCAACCTTGTCATCATCTTTCGACACAGCATCTTTCACAGCCTCAACCGTTTCCTTGAACGTCTCCTTAACTCCGGCGGCAACTTCAGACACGGCATCACTTACCAGCTCACCGGCTTTCCCCGCAAGTTCAGAAACATTCTCCACAATTGTCTCAAGAGGACTCTTGGTCTCTTCTACATCTGGGGTATTGTTCACCTCAGGAACAAAATCTTCACTCATACTTCAATAATTAAGAGTTACACACTTTAATGCCATAATCAGCATTTTACAAATATACTCAAAAAATACGAATAAAAAAGTTATTTTCGCGAAAGGAAACTCATCCTCTTATGCGCATAGACATCCTGACAGTCGTACCGGAACTCCTGGAAAGCCCCCTGGGGCACTCTATCGTGGGCAGGGCCATAAAAAAAGGCCTCGTGGAAATCCATGTCCACAATTTGAGAAAATATGGCATCGGCCCCCGGGCCAATGTCGACGATTACTGCTATGGCGGTGACGCCGGCATGGTCATGATGGTCGAACCGGTCGACAAAATGATAACGGAGCTCAAATCCGAACGGGACTACGACGAGGTCATCTACCTGTCCCCTGACGGGGAGATACTGACACAGGCGATCTCCAACGAGTTATCCCTTAAAGAGAACCTGATCCTCCTGTGCGGCCACTATAAAGGCATAGACCACCGTATCAGGGAGCACCTGGTAACACGGGAGATCTCTGTCGGGGATTACGTGGTCAGCGGCGGGGAGATCCCGGCCGCCCTTCTGGCGGATTCGATAGTCAGGCTGATCCCCGGCGCACTCACAGACGAGACCTCGGCCTTGAGCGACAGTTTCCAGGACGGGCTGCTATCTCCTCCTGTCTACACTAGACCAGCGGAATACAAAGGCTGGAAAGTTCCTGATGTGTTGTTAAGCGGGAACCCTAAACTTATCCAGGCATGGCAGGACGAGCAGGCGCTTGAGCGCACGAGACTCCTTCGCCCGAATCTTCTTGAAAACTCTTCTAATTGACGTTACGCCCGTGGCAAAGGCGGTATGACAGTCCGCTACCGCAAGGACATGGCTGATCTCCGGGGACAGGCGGCACATAGAGACTCATATAAGGATTCTTCCGGATTATATCCATAATCGGATCCTCCTCACTTTGGAGAATGACTTTCAGGCAATTAGCCTCATTTGATGAATGGCCTCCAAGGAGCCATTTCGGAAGGCTGTTGGCATAGGCCGCCACAACCTCCATGCAATCATTATAATCCTCGAAAGTCTCGATATCATCCTGTCTGTCAGACACGCAGCCGAATATCTCCTCCGTGGCGTCATCTCCCCAGACCATCTGGGAATTCATCCAGATGTCGTGTTCCTCGAGGACCAGGTTATTGCCTGAATATCCCAGGTTCAACAGCATCTCTACAAGCCTCTTCCCTTCGGGCGAACCCAGTCCGAAAACGAATTCGGGAGCTCCTGAACCAGCCTCGATAGCCTGCTCCGGGGTGAAATCACGGAGGCCGCCCAGATCCGGGAAGTCTTTCCTTCCAGATAATATTTTGGCAGGCTCATATATGCCCGGAGCGCTCATGTGAGGTTCTCCCTCGAGATCGATCCTGCAGAGTTTGAACACCGGACTCTCCACCAGACGGGATGTGAAAACCTCGACACTCCAACGCCCGGCCCACTCATTGTATTCCAGCATCTTCTCATAGAACTCATCCACAGTCAGGACACCATAGAGATTGAGATAGCCGAAAGCGGCCCTCTCCATCTCGAAAGTCCCGTCGGCTTCTCCACGTGATAAAACCTCGCGGATATGCGGAGCGACAATGTCATATACTTCCTTCGGGATCCATATCTCCTTGAAATCCTTTTCCGACACGTCAACCCCAAGCAAACCGACAGTCTCCAGGACTGTGGGATAATCGGGATACTCTTCCGGCACCGGGACTTCCGGCCCGGCCTCAACCAGGGTCAGAAGAAGCCTCAAATCCCTTTCGAGCATATTCCCGAGCCATTCCTGAGGTCTTTCCACTATGAAGGCGCCGAGCCTTTGGACAAACTCATTCTTACGCACATGAGAAGGAACATCCGCCCCGAAAAAGTGGCGGATGTCCTCAAGGTCTACCTTATGGAAGGCGCCTAGAGCGGAAAGAATGATATCCTTGTTCAAATCAGTTCGAATTCTTTCTCCAGAAGCTTGTCATGTCCTCCAAGGTCTTTCCCTTGGTCTCAGGGACCAGTTTCCAGACGAACAGGGCCGCGACAAGGCAGATCACGCCATAAAGGGCGTAAGCGAAGAAATGGCTCCAGTTGTACATCGGCACGAAGGTGCTGGACACTATGAAATTGAATATCCACTGGAAGGCCACGGCGATAGCTGTCGCCTCGGAGCGGATAGTGTTCGGGAAGAGTTCGGCGATATATACCCAGCAGATCGGGCCCCAACTGAACATGAAGCACGCGCTGTAGATCATGATGCTGAGCACAGGGATGAAAGCGGGAAGGTTCACGACATTGCTCAGGGCAACTCCAATGGCACCCAAAGCCATTCCCAAAGAACCGGTGATCAACAGAGGTTTCCTTCCTATCTTCTCCACGGTGAACACCGCCACCAGAGTGAAACTGATGTTGATGACTCCCATGATGACCGTAAAGAGCATGTTGTTCGACACACCCATCGACTCGAAGATTCTAGGAGCGAAATACAGCACTGCGTTGATGCCTATCACCTGCTGGAAAACACTGAGCATACAGCCGATGAAAACGACCATGAAACCGTAAGCGAGGATATTCTCCTTCTTCTCCACCGCCGTTTCCTTTATCTCGGAGATAATCTCCCTGGCCTTGGCCTCGCCATTGATGTTTGACAACACAGTGAGGGCTTCTTCGTCACGATGATTGAGCACAAGGAAACGAGGAGTCTCGGGGACCAGGAGGATCAACAAAGCGAAAAGACCAGCCGGAACCGCCTCGGAGAGGAACATCACCCTCCAGCCGACAGCGTTTGTCCATTCGACGACAGCGGGGTCGTTGGCATGGGAACGTATGATCAGATAGTTGACGAAATATACGACCAACTGGCCGAAGATAATTGCGAACTGGTTCCATGAGACCAACTTACCCTTCTTGGAAGCGGGCGCAACCTCCGCGATGTACATCGGGCAGAGGGCGGAGGCCAAACCGACTCCGACACCGCCAAGGATACGGTAGCAGTTGAACGCTACCAATAAACCCTTTGTGGCCACTCCTTTCTGGAAGAACAGGAACTCAGGGAAATATGACCCGAGGGCGGAAAGGAGGAAAAGGACACCCGCCACGAAAAGGGTCTTCTTACGACCGAGATTCGAGGCCAGGATACCGGAGATAAAGGCTCCTATGATGCAGCCGATCAACGCGCTGGAACTCGTGAATCCGTGGAGTCCGTCAGTATAGTTGAAATCTGACGCTCCCTTGAAAAACGCCTGGAGTCCTTTCTCCGCGCCTGAAATGACAGCCGTGTCATATCCGAACAGCAGTCCCCCGATGACTGCCACAAGGACTATTGAGAATAGATAAACGGGGCTTCCTTTCTGCCTGAACATATAAATAATGGATATTTAACTCGCAAATATAATGATTTGTTTCGTTAAAACACCATGTTCAAAGCGGCGTTCTGGGCCCGCTGGCTATGGGCGGCATTCATTTTCCCGAAATTCCATTTCAATCCGAAAAGGATGTAACGACCCATGACAAGTGTGTAAGTATCCTCCTCATAATTGGCTGTCACCGTATGGTTCAGATTTCTGGTCTGGTCGAGGATGTCATGGACTTTGACGCTGAAGGTGAATGCCTTGACGTTTTTCGAAATCTCCCCGTTCCACTTCAACTCAGGCTGACCGTAGCCCGGAGCGTAGCCGTCGTACCAAGCGTAGGAGATATCGGTGTCGAACTCGAATTCATGTTTGGTGGAGTAATTTCCAGACACACCTATTGACGATGCCCGGGTATTCATGTCAGCCTTGCTGTCCAAAGAATACTTCACAATGTTGCCGGAAATGGATGAGAATACCCTCCCACTGAAACCTGAGACACGATAAGTGGCAGAAAGACTGGCGCTTGGGTATAATCTCCTGGTGACACTTTCCTGGAATCCGCTTTTACCGCTATAGAAGATGTCCCCGTTGTTGTCACCCCAGAATGTCTTCATGAAAGAAGAATAGTCAAAAGAATCCTTGTCGAGACCGGCGAGGGTACCCCTGGCCTGATAGCTTGTGCTTCTGGACTGGTTGAATGAGAAACCTGCCGTGAGAAACCATTTTTTCTTACTGTCCAACGGCGTCGTATAAGTGGAACTGAAAGTCGTGCTTATATAACTTTTCCTGGAATTGACGGGGATGGAATAAAACACACCGTCGGAATCATACCATCTGGCATATGTAATCGGATTGCTGGTATAGTTGCCCAGGAAATAAAGCATCAAAGTAGAGAACCGCTCCCTGTTGTTACGGTTCCAGATACTCGAGAAATTAGAGTTGTTATATGGTCTGAGGTAGATATTGCCGATCGACGGACGTGATGGATCCATTATGTTCATAGTCGGAAGCATCCTGTCCCGTCCTGGCTGCTGGTTAGTTCCTGATAGGTTGAAATAGAATCGGTCGGAACCTTTCGTGATCTGGAATCTCACGTCTGGCGCGACGAACCAGTTCCACTCATCCATGCCGGTGGTGCTTGAGACATTGAATGACTTGGAATATGTCTCATTGAGCATACCGTTCAACGACATGCCGAATGTGACCCAGGAGCCTGTGTCGAACTTATACTGGGCGGTCATTCCATACTTCTGGCTGATGCTGTTGTTCCTGGATTCGGATGAGTAATAGTCATTCTTTCCATTAACGTCGAAAGCGTCACGTATGCTGTTGGACCGGGACTGGTTGAATCTGGCATTGCCGGAGAGAGTCCACTTCTCGCCTAGTGGCTCACCATAACCGAAACCGCCACTATAACCATATGATTTGTTGTCGAAGATATATTTGAGGGACCGGTTGTCAACACCGGAAATCATACGCATGTAGCTGTCCTCCAAACTGTTACCGTCACTATCCGAGATCGAGGCGCTGTAGTAGAGACTGAGCACTCTGTTTTTCTTACCTCCCAAGTCCCTGAAGGAAAAATCTCCGCTGCCACTGCCGGATCTGTTTGTGCTTCGCGACATGTTCCTGCTTTCCGACTCATTGACAATGGTTCCCAGCCTTGAAGTCCCGGAAGACGCCATGTCTCTGGAAATGTTTTCGTTATAGTTGAATGAGGGACGGAAATGGAACCTGAGATTCCCACCTTCCTTGGTAAGTTCGGCGTTGGTCGAGACACTGTTTCTGAACTGCCTCCCGGAATTCTCGGAAGTTGAGAATATATCACCGTCTTCCTGGAATGTTGTCCGGGCAGAGGTGGAACCTGTCCGGGTGTCACCGTACTTATAGTTGGCGCTAACGGTAGTGGCTACATCCTTGATCCTGGATGTGTTCGCATTGACTCCGAACTGGGCCGCTGAAGAGAGGCCTCCACCGACGTTTGACAATCGTTCGCCACTATCAGTGATGGCAACGAAGACCACTCCTTCGGAGTCATTGATATTCATTCCGTTAGCTATCACCGTAACCTGGTCTTTCTCGGAATATGCTGACACCAAAGCGTTGCCGCTGTAAAGAATCCCGCGATTGTCCCGGAGCGGATCTTCCTTGTCTCCGGCGAATGTGGTTCCGCCCTTGATTCCGGCGTTGCCGAACCAGCCTTTCTCATATTCCTTCTTCAAGCCCACATCCAGAACCTTTTCCCTGCTGCCGTCCTGGAGCCCGGTGTCCCTTGTTTTCTCCGACTCCCTGTCTATCACCCTCACCTTGTCCACGATGGAGGCGGGCAGGTTGTTGAGCGCGGTACTCTGGTCATCAAAGAAGAAGGTGCGTCCACCTACTGTCAGTTTGTCGATAGCCTCACCGTTGAAAGTGACTTTACCCTCGTCTGTTATCTCCATCCCAGGCATACGCTTCAGCAAGTCCTTGAGCATAGCGTTGGTGCCGACTTGGAAAGAGGAGGCGTTGAACTCGACTGTGTCTTTCTTTACCACAATGGGATTGCCGACATCGGTCACCACTGCCGCCTCGAGGTAATGCTCGTCAACCTGGAGTTTGATAGTCCCCATATCCACTTCCCTATCCCTGAAATACTTCTCCTTCACATATGGTTTGAAGCCGAGCATCTCGACCCTGAATATATAGTTGCCATAAGGGACATCTTCCAACTTGGCTTTCCCTTCGGCGTCAGTAATGGTGAAGTTGCTGATGGTGGTGTCCTTGGCGGGAACCACATAAAAAGACGCGAATGAAATCGGCTCGTTGGTAAGCGAGTCCACCACCGTACCGGTGACCGTAGACATGCGCCCAGCAAACACGTTGTCATTGAATATGATAACCTGCGCTCCGGCCCCTATGCAAAATAGAAGGAACAGAGATAACGACGCTATGGCTCCTTTCATTACTATTCCTCCATAAATAGTTCACCTTTAAGGTATTTCATATTGTCAACGGCGAACTCATAACCGTTCGATCCGGGACGGGCGACCTTCAGATACTTCTCATACCATTCGATGGCCTGCTTGTATTCCTTCTTCATCTGGTAGCAATAGGCGATGGTGGAAAGAGCGGAGATGAACTTGGGATTATACCGGTAGGCTTCCTTGTAATGCCCGATGGCCTCGTCCCATGAATCCTGTTTCTTGTAATATCCAAGACCATATTGCTGATGAATACGGGACATCATGGCCGGATCCGGCTCCATCATTTTCAGGGCCTTGTCCAGCCAAGGTTTCACATCCCTGTCAAAAGGACGGTAAGCGTCAGCTTTTACAGCGGCGATGGCATAAGCCAACCCCACGTCGCTGGAGTCTATTTGCCAGGCAGCTACCAGCTCTTCCTGGGCCCGGTATATCACAAGTGTATGCCAATAACTCTGTCCCAGATAATAGTGTATGGGGTAAGTGTCATTGCCTATATCCTCCTGCCGCTGAAACACCTTGCTCGAGGTCTCATAATCTCCTTTCCGATAATAGGCCACTCCCTGAAGTGGCGCGATCGTCATGTTGTCAGGGTCTTCGGCCAGAAAAGGCTCGCTAAGGGCAATAGCCCCGTCGTAGTTTTCAGAATCGAGGAGAATGCCCATCGCCTTGGACAGGACCGATTCATTCATCGGCTTCAAAGCCAAGGATTTACGGTAGTACCATAATGCCGAATCGGCTTTATCCATCTGTTTGAAGGCGTCACCAACGAAACTGACGACCGCGGGAATAGAGTCCATCTGAAGAACCGCCTGGCCGGCCTGGATGCTCTGAGTATAGGCCTTCAGCCGATATGAGGCCTGCATCAGCCGGATCTTGTAAAGTATGTTGTCCTGGGCAAATGAAGACAGCATATAATAGGATCCGATGGCATCCTCATATGCTCCGCTCTGGAAATGGCAGTCGGCCAGTTCAGCCAGCACACCTTCGTCCATGGAACCAGGCCGCACTAATGACGAGAGCTTTTCTATGGCATCATCGGTACGGTAGATACTCTTAAGGTACCGAGCTTCGGCCAGTACTGAATCACGATGGGTGGTCTGCGCACCCAGCGGTGCGCAGACCATGATCAAAAGCATTATAAGAAAACCCTTTCTCATCTCAGTTGATATACTACGGGGAAAGTATAGGTTACAGGAACAGCTTTCCCGTCACGCATACCCGGTTCCCACTTCGGGGAAGATGAGATTACCCGGAGCGCCTCAGCGTCCAGTTCCTCGCTGACACCACGAAGCACTTTGATATCGCGCATTTCGCCGTCGGTACCAATGGTGAACTGTAGGATCACCCTACCTTGGGCTCCATCTTTTTTGGCTTGCTCGGGATAATGGAGCTGGCTGTTGACCCATTTGGAAAAATCAGAGGCATCACCTCCGTTGAAAGTAGGTTTCTTCTCGATGAGTTGGAACGGGACAGCATCTTGCTCCGAAGATTCGGCTGACCTGGTTTCCTGAACATCCGGTAATTCTTGTTCGGGATCGGGAGTGGGATCATCGCTATTCCTGACAGGATTACAGGCGAACATAAATGCCGCCAGAACGGGGATCAAGGCCAGGTACGACCAGCGTATCCAGCCGGAAGAAGCAGGTTTGAGCATCATGGTAATTCTGTTTTTAAGTTTTGCGTGCTGGAAACCGCTGGCCAGGGAGAAACGATGTTCCCCCACGGCTTTCCGCACAAGAAGTAATTGATATTTAGAAGCATCGATGCCTTGTTTGATGACTCCTTCATCGGCCTCGTACTCGTGCAGGAGGCGCAGCTCTTCCCTTGTGACCCACACCAGTGGATTCCACCAGAGAAGAATCTGAAGAGGCATAAACAGGACCAGGTCACGTGAATGCCGGCACTGTACGTGCATCAGTTCGTGGGTAAAAATGGCAGGATTGTCATGGAGGTCCTTCCGGCTCATCACAACCTTCCGGCCCCAGCTGAAGGATGGAGCATCCTGTTCCAAGATGACCAGCCTGCAGCCTTCACACTTCGTGGATTCGCCCTTTCGAATCGTTTGGCACATCTTCCTGGCAGATATCAGGAAGAGGGCAAGGGTGATCAAAGTGCCGATTAAGTAAATGGCCAGCAAGACTTCCTTCCAAGGGATTGTAGCCTGAAGATCCAGTTCCCCCGATTCTGCCCCGACTCCCGCGATAGTCAATCCTGAGGTGATACTGGCGGCCGATACGCTCCTGAGACGGATGAGCGGCAGCAGCAGGCAAAGATAACTTCCAGCCAGCAGGAGCACCCGGTTCAACCTGAAGAACGTCGTACGGCGCATCACCAGCAAGTAAAAGGCGTAGAACAGGCCCAGATACAGGCCTCCTCGCGCTATATATAATAAAAACGGTGTCATTTCGTGTTCTTTTCAATTCGCGCTACCAGGTCTTTCAGCTCCTTAAGATCCATCTTATCTTCCTCAACGAACTGGGAAACCAAACTGAGATAGGAGTTGTCATAATAGCGGGCGACGACATCGGAAACCGTTTTCCCGCGATACTGCCGTTCGCTTATCCTCACCTTGTAACGGAAGGAGTTCGCCATCGGCTCCCTCTCCACGAACCCCTTCTCCTCCAAAAACTTAACCAAAGTCGCCACCGTGTTGTAATGGGGCTTCGGCTCTGGGATAAAACTGATTAAGTCTCTGATAAACAATGGCTCATGAGTCCAGAAAATGTTCATCAGCATCTCTTCTTTCGCTGTTAATGTCTGCTTCATCTCTATCCTGCATATAAGACGTTTATACGCGAATATAGTTAATTTATTTATATCTCCTAATAAATTTAGGAGATTTACGCAAATCTTTCGGAGTGAAGACGCGGCTTGCTTTTTGCAAAACATAAAATCATCACAAAAACTTGAAGATATGAGAAAATTTCTGGTAATGATGGCTGTTCTGACCATTTCAGGAAGCCTTTCGGCTCAAGTGATCGTAAGAGAAGAATCTCAACTCTTCGAGCCCGATGAGCAAGTCTACGACCCGTATCTTTACCTGACACCTTTTAGTGACGCCGTAGGTTACTCAATTTATGGAAGCCAATACCGCAAGGCCAGGGCGACCAGGTCCTGGGGTGTTGACCTATGTCTCCTCTCAGCGCCCTTGTTCGCCCTATACGCATGCGCGGGAATCAACAATGAAAGCCCGGCAGCGACATTAATTGGTTTGGCTGGATTCGCCGGCAGCCTCGGAGCCGGGATACCCCTCTGGAGGAAAGGACAAAAGCAACTGGATTGGATGCTGGATGACTACGTGAAAAGATACGGTCCGAAACCACATGCCGCCAACCTGTCGGTAGGCTCCACCGCAAACGGCATAGGCTTGGCCTTAAGGTTTTAGGATTATCTTAATAACCTGAATAACAACAAAAAAAGGACTGGCTCTCATGAGTCAGTCCTTTTTTGTGGAGCATAGGAGAATCGAACTCCTGACCTTTTGAATGCCATTCAAACGCTCTACCAACTGAGCTAATACCCCGTTTCGGACTGCAAATATATAAACATTCCGTGAATCCGCAAAATTTTTAGTAAAAAAGAATCCGGTCGGTTCCCCGGCCGGATATCTCATTTCACGCTAAATCTCGTCCTGGAACTTAAGGACCGGCTGCCTCGCGGCGGTCGTCTCGTCCGGGCGGGTAATCGGCGCGTTATGAGGAGCCGCTTTCAAGATAGCCGGATCCTCAGCGGCCTCAGCGGCGATCTTCCTCATGACCTCGATGAAAGCGTCCAGCGTCTCGACTGACTCAGTCTCTGTGGGCTCTATCATGATAGCCTGGTGGAAGAGAAGCGGGAAGTAGATCGTCGGAGCATGGAAGCCGAAGTCCAACAGCCGCTTGGCCACATCCAAGGTCGTGGCGCCTTCCCTCTCGTCATCAGTGCCCTTCCTTGATCCGTCATTGACAAGTCCGTCGAACACGAACTCATGCTTGCAGACCGAAGGAATAGGAAGCTTGTAACAATCCTTGAGGCTCTCCTTAATGTAGTTAGCCCCGAGGGTAGCATATTTGCCAACCAATTTGACATTCCGCTTGCCAAGCATGAGGATATAGGCATATGCCCTGAGAATGATCCCGAAATTACCCAAGAAACCTGACACCTGCCCGGCGGCCTTTTCAGAGTCGCATACTACTCCGAAGGATCCGTCCTCTTTCTTGACGACCTTAGGAACAGGCAGGTAAGGAAGCAATTTCTCACATACTCCGACAGGGCCGGAGCCAGGGCCTCCACCACCGTGAGGAGTGGAGAATGACTTATGGAGATTCAGGTGGAGAATGTCAAATCCCATATCTCCAGGACGCGCCATGCCGATAAGCGGGTTCATGTTGGCCCCATCGTAATAGAGCAGACCTCCGCACTCGTGGACGAGAGCCGCGATCTCCCCTATCTCCTTCTCGAACAAGCCGAGGGTGTTCGGGTTGGTCATCATGATACCGGCGATATCAGGGCCCAGAAGTGGCTTAAGATCAGCCACATCGACAAGACCGTCAGCATTGGATTTCACGACCACCACCTCCAATCCGCAAACAGCGGCGCTAGCGGGGTTCGTTCCATGGGCACTATCAGGCACAATCACCTTCGTCCTGGCCAGATCACCATGAAGCAGATGGTACTGACGCATGATCATCAGTCCGGTAAGCTCTCCATGAGCGCCAGCGCAAGGGTTGAATGTGAATCCCGCCATGCCGGTGATCGCCGAAAGGGCCTTGTCCATATTGTAATAGACCTCAAGAGCCCCCTGGACCGAACATACCGGCTGGAGAGGATGAAGCCCCTGGAAGCCCTTGATGCCGGCGATTTCCTCGTTGATCTTGGGATTGTACTTCATCGTGCAACTCCCGAGAGGATAGAATCCGGTGTCGACACCGAAGTTCATCTGGGAGAGATTGGTGTAGTGCCTCACCACATCCACTTCACTCACCTGCGGCAGAGCGGGAGCCTCGGAACGAAGAAGGCTGGTGGGAATCGCCGGCCCTTCGACAGGCTCAGGGACCGAAGTCTTGGGAAGTGAATACCCGGTACGGCCTTCCTTGGAAAGCTCGAATATAAGTTTGTCGTAGTATTTCATATTCCTAGGCCTCCTTCACCAAATTGACGAGAGCGTCGATTTCCGCTTTCGTCCTTCTTTCAGTAGCGCAGAACGTGACAAATCCCTCTTCCGTGGCGACAGCTCCGAAGAAGCCTCCCTCCAAAAGTTTGGACTGAAGCCGGTCGATTGGAACCAACGGTTTGAGAGCGAATTCCTTAAGGAACGGCTGTCCCTCAAAAGCCTCCTCGAACTTACCGGTATTCAGCAGTTCGTCATGGAGATAATGAGCGGCGGCGCATGAGCGTCCGTTAACCTCCTTGAGGCCCTCAGGACCCATCAAGGACATGTAAACAGTAACGAAAAGGGCCATGAGGCTCTCATTGGAGCATATATTGGAAGTTGCCTTCTCACGGCGGATGTGCTGCTCACGGGCCTGAAGGGTCAAGCAAAAACAGCGACGTCCCTCCGTGTCATGGGTCTCACCGACAATCCTTCCGGGAAGCTTACGAAGATAGTCCTTCTTGCAAGCCATGAAGCCGACGTAAGGACCGCCGAAAGTCATAGGGATACCCAGGCTCTGGCCGTCTCCCACAGCGATGTCCACTCCCCACTCGGCGGGAGTCTTCAGGACTCCTAAAGCGGAAGGGTCGCAGTACTCGATGAATATGGCTCCAGCCTCATGGATAGCGTCGGCGAAGCCAGCGAGGTCCTCGACAATACCGAAACGGTTGACTGAAGGGACGATAACACCAGCCACATCTCCTTTCTCAAGCTCAGCTTTCATGTGATGGGGACATGTATGACCGTCCATCACGGGAAGATAACCAAGCTCAATACCATTGTATTTGGCATAAGTCTGGATGGTCCTGACCACGTTGGAAAGAAGGGTCTTGGAAACAAGAACTCTTGTCTTCTTTTTCGTGCAAGCAATAGCCATCTTGACAGCCTCAGCGGCGGCGGTAGGTCCGTCATACATGGAGGCATTGCTGACATCAAGACCGGTCAGGGCACAAATCATGCTCTGGTACTCGAAGATATACCTCAAGGTACCTTGCGAGATCTCAGCCTGATAAGGAGTGTAAGCCGTCAGGAACTCGGAACGGGAAATGATGTAAGGAACAACAGAAGGAGTGTAATGGTCGTAGGCTCCCTGTCCCGCGAAGACCTTGAGTCTCGCGTCCTTGGCATCCAAAGCCTCGAAAAAGTCCCTGACCTCCTGCTCGGACATGGCGTCCGGAAGGTCATATTCACCCTTGAAAATGAAGTCTTTCGGCACATCGGAATAAAGGTCGTCCATCGACCCTACTCCGATACGGGCCAACATGGCCTTGACATCATCTTCAGTGTGAGGGAAATACTGGAATGTCGCCATCGCTCCCCTACTTCTCGGAAAACGCCTGGTAAGCCTCGGCGTCCATAAGAGCCTCAACCTCAGCGGGATCAGTCATCTCAACCTTGATGATCCAAGCCTCATAGGCATCCTCGTTGATCTTCTCAGGAGCGTCCTCGAGGTCGGGATTGACCTCCACGACCTTTCCCGAGACAGGGCAGAGAAGCTCGCTGGAGGCTTTCACACTCTCCAAAGCTCCAAACTCCTCACCAGCCTCAAACTCGTCATCAACCTCAGGGAGGTCAGCATAGGTGATGTCACCAAGTTCTTTCTGGGCGAAATCAGAGATGCCGATAACGGCCACGTTTCCTTCGACTTTAACCCACTCATGGTCCTCGCTATAACGGAGACCTTCGATTACTTTACTCATGTCTTGTTAGTTTATTTTGTTGATTATTAATTATTTCTTATAGTTCGTCTGATAGAATCTCTTCTTGACCACCTTTCCAGGGAAGACCTTCTTGCGGATCCTGATATTCAGAGGGGTGTCAAGAGCCCCGTGAGCGCGGTCCACAAGCGCGAAGCAGATACTCTTCTCAAGCGAGATGCTGTGGTAGCCGGTGGTAACGACTCCGACCTCGGTCCCGTCAGCGAGCTCGACCGGGTAACCGGCGCGAGGAATAGCCTTGTCCTGCAGCTCAATACCGACCAGCTTTTTCGCGGTGCCGTTAGCCTTCTGCTCAACGAGGGCTTCCTTACCGATAAACTCGTCCTTGTCAAGCTTGCAGAACATGCTGAAGCCCGCCATCACAGGAGAAATCGCGGGAGTGAGCTCATCACCGTACAAAGGCAGGCCAGCCTCAAAACGAAGGGTGTCACGGCATCCGAGTCCGCAAGGGACGACACCGGCGGCCAGGAAAGCCTCCCAATAGTTGATAATGAGCGATGGGGCGGCGTAAATTTCGAATCCGTCCTCCCCAGTGTAGCCGGTACGGCTCACGATAACCCTGGAGCTTCCATCCTGGAAGTCCTTGAAAGTGTAGAAGGACAGTCCGGCGGCCTCAGCGGCGAACGGAAGGACTTTCACAAGAGTCTCCTCGGCGAGAGGGCCCTGAAGCGCTATCTGTCCCCACTTCTCGGACTGGTTGGCGATCTTCACATCGAATCCCTTGCTGTGATCCTTGATCCAGAGGTAGTCTTTCTCGATGTTGGCGGCGTTGACGACAAGGAGGAAATGATCTTTCTCGAACTCCTTGTAGACCAGGAGGTCATCGACTGTGCCACCATCCGGGTAAAGCATCATCCCATAGAGGATCTGTCCGGGAGCCATCGGGCGCACGTCATTGGTGAACACATGATTCACGAATTTCTCGGCGTCAGGGCCGCTGACGAAGATCTCTCCCATGTGGGAGACATCGAACATACCGACCTTGTGGCGGACAGCCAGATGCTCCTCGGTAATCGATGAATACTGGATCGGCATATCGAATCCGGCGAAAGGACTCATCTTCGCCCCGAGGGCAAGATGGTTGTCATGAAGACAGGTGAAATTAAGGTTTTGTTCCATGATATATCAATTTCTAATTTCTAAGTATCTCGTCTCTGATCCTCCAGTCCCCATAGGGATCGATCTCGGCCTCGGATTTGTCCTGGTCCTTCTCGTCCAGGTTGAAGAACAGGTCCATGCCCAGCTTCGCCTCAAGCTCGTCAACCGTCATCACATAATGGGTCAAGTTCCTCTCACATGCCTTGTTCGGGAACACGAAGCCGATAGAAGCGTAACTGCCGTCCTTCCTTTTCGCCAGCAGCGCCTTGAAAAAAGCGTCCGGAACCATCACATGGTTGCCGCCGATATGCTTGGGGTTGTTGTATTCGAATATGGGGCCGCAAACGACCCAGATGGACTTGTAATACCGGGCCTCGTATCTGACTTGCTTCTCGAGGTCGTTCCAGGCTCCGGAATTGAGGTTATGGTTCTGAGGGCACACATTGCTCAGGTAAAAACTCTCTCTCATGGTCTGGGAACTCCATCTCATGTCCGCCGCGGGAGCCATATGCCCGCGGTCATAACCAGACCCGACATAATCCCTGTCATACGCCTGCCTGCCTTTCACCAGTGGATCCGGAGTGAACTCGTCCTCCCTGCTCCTGTAAGCCGTGATCACCTCTGTCTCAAGCAGTTCATAGGCGACCCAATTCGGCACCCTGTAACTGTTGTTGTAAGAAAGGGTGTAGCCCATGTGCTCGATGATCTCCGCCTCGCTGTCTTCCAGACGATATGGGATCTCAAGACGGGACAAGGGATCGGTCCCTTCTTGCGAAGGATCCACGATCAATCCCTGAGGATCCTCCACTTCCGTCTCATCGCCGCTCCATAGGAAATGATACGCGGTCCCGAGAACAGCCAGGATCACCAGAATTATTATCGAAGTCTTCTTGTCCATCTTACAGAGCCAATCTCAATCCGAATGTACCTTTGAAATTCTTTCCGGGCATATATGACCTGTTGCTTATCCTGCAAGCGTCCCAACGGCTAGCGCAACTGCCGCCCCGCAGGATCCTGGTGCCACCCTCAGTCGCCCCGATAGGATTGACCTGGGGATCAGTCGGATATTCCTCCGCCCTGTCATAGCACCATTCCCAGACATTGCCGCTCATGTCGTAAATCCCAAGCTCATTAGGCTTTTTCGTCTTTACGACCTGAGGCTTGGAGTCAGCGTTGTCTATGCTCCACATAGCGATCTTCATATCATTCGAGCCGCTGAAGCCATAATGGCGGGAGAACTTGCCACCTCGGGCGGCATATTCCCATTCAGCCTCGGTCGGAAGACGGAAAGTCCTGCCTGTCAAAGCATTAAGCTTGCGGAGAAAGACCTGGCAATCATACCAGGAGACATTCCCGACAGGTTTTGCCGGTTCTTTTATGTCATTCAGATAAGGGACAGATCCCATCACCGCGTACCAAAGCCCTACCGTGACCTCGGACTCACCTATAGCGAAATCGTCCAGAGTCACCTGATGAGCGTTAACCTCATTCTCGGGAACCTTGAAATCAAGATAAGGGCTGTCAGAGTTATTGAATCCCATCGAGAACGTGCCCCCCTGGACCATCACCATCTTGAAACTCTCATCACCCACGGTAAATGATTCCGGAAGACCGCTCGAGGCGTCCACCTTCTCCCTTTTGACCACAGTTCCGTCAATAGGTCCCAAAATGTCCTCTGTCAGAACATCTTCCGTAGGCTGGGCAAGCCTGAAGCCGACCTTTACCCTGCGAGTATGCGACTCCACAGGCATCCTCTCCAGTGTGGTACGAACCACTTTCACGCTACCCTTTTCGGGGCCTGAGGGATTGACCATCAGGTTCATAGGCACAAAGTAATCATCCTTTGTCTCCCCTTCCGGAACCTCATCGTAATTATCAAGGCACCACTCAGCCACCAAGGTGAATCCCTTATCCCCATTGAGGTGATGGGCATATTCCCACTGCGCCTCAGTAGGGAGGAAGAAAGACTTGCCCGTACGCTTTCCTAACTTGGAGAGAAACTTCTGGATATCAACCCAAGACACCATGTCAACCGGGGCTTGGGGATCCTGGATCCGGCTTGGGTTCTTCCCCATAACCTCGGTCCACAGAGCTTGCGAGACAGGCTCGGAACTGATCACGAAACCATCCAACGCGACCGGTTGGGCGATCCCTCTTGTGACTTTTCTCCGGTTGTCAGCCGAGACCCCCATAGTGAAATTACCGGCCGGAGCCTTGAGCATTTCGAAAGAGACAGTACCGACAGTGTAGGACATAGAGTAATCAGGGCCCGCGGCATTATCATGTGAATCCCCGCAGGACACAACCCAAAGTCCTATCATACTGATGATTGTGAGTATCGCGATCTTTTTCATTCCGGCGCTTACGCAATAGATATACAAATATATGAAAAAAGTCGGGACTATTTAGTCCCGACTCAAACAAAAGGTTCTTTCGACTAGTACTCCACCATCGGAGGGAGGACCTTGGCCTGGTCGATCATCTTCTGGACCATAACCTCGGTGGGGACGACCTTGGTGAGATTCTTCTGCTCGTTCACCTCAGTCATCTTGGCGACGAGGTTGGCGGCGACCCTATGCTGGAGCTCCTTCACGGTGTCAACACCGGAGGCCTCGAGCAGCTCGGAGAACTGAGGGCCGATACCCTTGATACGGAAGAGGTCAGCATGGTTGACCCATGCGAGGATAAGTTTGCCAGTGATTCCGGTAGCCTCCTCGAGCTCTTTGCGGCCCTTAGGGGTCTTACCCTTCTCAAGAAGCTGATCTACAGTTTCAACGCCGGCGGCGATAAGCTTCTCAGCGTAGACAGGACCTACGCCCTGGATGTCGATAATCTTGTAAGTCATTGCAATGAAAATTAAGGTGTTGTTAACAGTGTTATTAGCCAAATGTAAACAAAAACTTTGACTTGACAAAATTTACGGCTAAAAACAATGGCTAAAAGCCCTTTAGAAGCTCTGGAAGAACTGAATATCTTTCTTGAGCATGACCTTCGGCTCCATCAAGTAGACTTTCTGGAAAAGGCGGAACTGATTGACTCTGGAGAGGTAGACCTTGTCCTCATGCTTACCCTTGCGCCACCATTTGTAGAAACCGATAGGGTCGTTCTCAAAGGGAATCTTGGCGAGGATGTCTGACGAGAAGCCGGGGAAATCGATGGTAACGTTGAGCCCCATATACTGCTTGTAATACTGGGGATCAGCCCTGCGGAGCTTGCTCATCAAGGGGTTGTAAAGCTCAATCTGATCGAGGTGGAGGGTCTTCTCGCGGACGACCATCTTATGGATCCGGACAGGGTCTTCGTTCAGCCACGCGCCCAGACGCAAAGTCTTCGGCCCCTCGGGAGTGTCGAGGGTCAACTCGTCCATCGAGTAATAGACTTTCTCGGTGTCTAAAGGATAAAAAATGTCAGCCTCCTCCATGACCAGTCCGGATATATTGGGGCAAATATAAACAAAAAAATGGTCTTGCACAAACGTACAAGGCCATTTTTTTAATTATTTATCGGCATAATAATCTGTAAGTGTCTTGCCGCTCCGGACTATAAAATCAGCCAAATCCTTTCCTTTGAGAAGCCCGTTGGAGAGAAGAGCCAAATCCGTCACCTGCTTTAGCAGATCGCTCCCTCCAGCGAATTCCTCAACCTTGTCAAGATGCTCTTTCATCTGACTTACCAACTTGACCATCAATGGGTTCTGAAGGTTGACAGTGATATTGAAAGATTCTGGCATCTCGCCGTAGAAGTTCATTCCGCCACCCAAGGCACTCATCTCGCGGTACCGCCGCATGAATTCATTCCTGGTTATCAAAATGGGCAAAGAGTCCTCGCCAAGATTATCAGCGTCAACATAATATTCATTTTCTTTCGGAAGGACAGCCTTTAACATAGCCTCAAGGTTTTTCTTGTCTTCCTCGGCCATCTCCGGCTTGACTTTCTCTTCCTTAGGAATCAGATTGTCAACTGAATCAGAGTCAACCCTGGCGAACCTTGTGTCGGGGATTTTCTGCTCCAGGAGATTCACGAAATGGGCGTCCAACTCGCAATCCATCAGCAGCACGTCATACCCTTTGTTCTTCGCCGTCTCGATGAAAGGATATTGCGTCTGGGTGTCTGTGGCATACAGATAGACGACTTTCTTGTCCTTATCTGTCTGGATGTCAGATATAGCCTTACGGTAGTCCTCGAAAGCGAAATACTTCCCATCGGTGTTCTTAAGGAGGGCGAACTTCATGGCCCGCTCACAGAACTTCTCGTCAGAGAGCATCCCATATTCTATGAAAAGCTTGAGATTGTCCCACTTGCTCTCCCAAGACGCGCGGTCGTTCTTGAATATCTCCTCCAACCTGTCCGCCACCTTTTTGGTGATATAGGTGGATATCTTCTTGACGTTCTCATCAGCTTGAAGATAGCTTCTGGAGACGTTCAGGGGAATATCCGGGGAATCGATGACACCGTGGAGCAGGGTAAGGAAGTCAGGGACTATATTCTCCACATGGTCGGTCACGAACATCTGGTTGCAGTAGAGCTGGATGTTGTTCTTCTCAATCGCCATCCTCTCCTTGATCTTCGGGAAATAGAGGATTCCGGTGAGGTTGAACGGATAGTCGACATTGAGGTGGATGTGGAACAATGGTTCCTCTTTCATAGGATAGAGGTCCTTGTAGAACTTCACATAATCCTCATCTTTCAATTCGGAAGGCTTCTTTGTCCACAGAGGTTCTATTGAATTGATTATATGGTCCTTATCTGTGTCAACATATTTCTTATCCTTCCATTCCTGCTCCTTCCCGAAAACGATAGGGACGGGCATGAATTTGCAATACTTGCCAAGAAGCTGGCTGATCTTGCCTTTGTTGCCGTAATCTTTGGCGGAATCATCGTCGAGAAACAGGGTGACGATTGTTCCACGATCCTTCTTCTCGCAGGCACCCATCTCGAACTCGGGATCCCCCTCGCAACTCCAGATCACCGCCTCAGCACCTTCTTTCCAGGAAAGAGACTCGATCGTGACCTTTTTAGCGACCATAAAAGCGGAGTAGAAACCAAGACCGAAATGTCCGATTATGTTCTGGTCCTTATATTTCTCCAGGAATTCCCCGGCGGAAGAGAAGGCTATCTGGTTTATATACTTGTCAACCTCCTCGGCAGTCATGCCGATTCCATTATCGATGATCTTGAGGGTCTTCTTTTTCTCATCCAGCTCGACATTGACTTTCAGGTCTCCGAGCTCTCCTTTGAAATCGCCGTTGGAGGCCAGCACCTTCATCTTTTGCGTCGCGTCCACAGCGTTGGCCACAAGCTCACGGAGGAAAATCTCGTGGTCAGAATACAAAAACTGCTTGATGACCGGGAAAATATTCTCAGTCGTCACACCGATCTGTCCTTTGTTTTTCATATCTTGATATTAATAATAACCTAAATACCGGCCGATAACAGCCGGTATTTGATTGTCAAAATATGTTCCAATCGTTTATCGCTGACAAATTGTCACCTCGTGGCGGCTGCCACAAAACTATTTGTAAAGGAAGCGCTTGATGGACATCTTTGGAGTCTTCTCGAAAGGAGTCTCCTGGACCTCAACCTTTGTGAGCTGACTGTAATTAGGCAGTTTCTTATTGGAATTGACCCTGACCCTCTCCGGAAGATCAGCCACAGTCTCAACATCGAGATTATCCCTCTTTATAGCGTCCTGGTCGAAATAAACCAACGCGACCAGTTTTGAAGCCCTGTCAACCACCACAGACTCAGCCACATATGGCTGGTCATTGATAATCGCCTCGACCTCCTCAGGATAGATGTTCTGTCCATTCGCGGACAGGATCATCGACTTGCTGCGGCCTTTGATGAATATGTTGCCGTCCTTATCGATGATACCAAGGTCTCCTGTCTTGAGGTAACCATCATCAGTGAAAGCGTTCGCGGAAGCCTCGGGATTCTTGTAGTAGCCGATGCAGATATTGTCACCCTTGGCCTGGATCTCACCGGCGATGTGCTCCGGATCCTCGGAGTCGATACGCACATCAGCGCAAGTGACAGCCTTGCCGCATGAGCCGGCGACATAGTCCTTATAACCGATATAGGCGAGAAGAGGAGTGGCTTCCGTCATGCCGTAACCGACCATATAAGGAAGTTTGATCCTCTTGAACCACTTCTCGACCTCAGGGCTGACCGGGGCTCCTCCAAGGATGAATTCCTGGACCTCGCCTCCGAAGGCTTCAATCATCTGGTCATGTATCTTCTTGAATATTATATTCCTGATGCCAGGAACCTTGCAGAGGAATTTGACCGGCTGCTTGTCCACGACAGGTTTGACTTTGGATTTGAATATCTTCTCCATCACGAGAGGAACGGTGATCAGCTGATAAGGCTTGACCTGCTGGAAAGCCTTCATCAAGGTCGATGGAGTCGGTGTCTTTCCGAGCCAATAAATCGAGGTACCGTAGCAAAGCGGGTAAATGAACTCGGTGACGAGCCCGTACATGTGGGCCATCGGCAGCATGGAAATCATCCTCTGGTGCTCATTGGTCGGCCTGTTGACCTGGCTGAACTCGATCGTCGCGCAGAAGTTCCTGTAAGTCAGCATAACACCCTTCGGATTACCAGTTGAGCCTGAGGTGTAATTGATAACTGCCAAGTCGTCCCAGTTGTCAGTAGGATAGACCACGTCCTCAGGGCCGAACCCGTCCGGATACTTCTCGGCGAAAAGATTGTCAATATTGTTCCATATTCCCTTGATGGCGGGATCCGAGCAATACAGGATCTTCAGGTTATCGACATCCATCGCGAACCTGATTCCAGGATTCTTGGAAATGTCCAGCTTATTGAACTTGTCAGCGTTGGTGAGAAGGGCCACACTGTCAGAATGATCCAGCAGGAACTCCACGTTCTCAGGTGTGAAATCCGCCAATATCGGCACAACGACAGCCTCATAAGTGTTGATGGCAAGATAAGACATGCCCCAGCGTGCGCTGTTACGTGCCCACAGGGCAACATGCTCGCTTTTCTTAAGGCCGATCTCATCGAAGAAAAGGTGGAACTTGGCGATGAGTGTGGCCATCTGGGCATAATTGAAAGACTCACCATCGATGGTGTTTAGCGCGGACTTGTCCCAGAATTTCCTGGTAGCCTGCTGAAGAAGATATAAGTAATGATCCATAATAGAGATATGTCGTTTGAGCAAAAATAGTCATCATGATTGAAAATACAAATCCATTAATGTGTTATCTTTGCCGTCGGATGCCGCAAATCCGTGAAACAAGCGTATTTGTGGCGAAAATCAGAGAATGATATGAGAAAGAAACCCATTGTCGCGCTAATTTACGACTTCGACGGCACCCTTTCACCTGGCAATATGCAGGAGTTCGGGTTCATCCAGGCGGTAGGAAAGACCCCTCAGGAGTTCTGGACCATGAGTGACGGGCTCGCTGTCGGACAGGACGCCAGCAACGTGCTTTCATACATGAAAATGATGCGTGACGAGGCCAAAAAGAATGGAATCTCCCTCCGCAGGGAGGATCTCAGGAGATTCGGAAAGGACATCGAGCTTTTCGAGGGGGTCAAGGAATGGTTCTCGCTCGTCAATGAATACGGGAAGTCAAAGGGGGTAAAGATCGAGCACTATATCAACTCCTCTGGTTTGAAGGAGATCATCGAGGGTTCCCCTATCGCCTCGGAGTTCAAATACATATTCGCTTGCAGCTACATCTACAACGAGGAAGGCGAGGCCGTATGGCCGGGCATCGCGGTTGACTACACGGCCAAGACCCAATTCCTTTTCAAGATCAGCAAAGGAATATTCAGCGCTCACGACAACAAGAAGGTCAACGAGAGCGTCTCGGACGAGAAGAAGCGAATCCCCTATCCGCATATGATTTATTTCGGAGACGGTGAGACAGACATCCCGAGCATGAAGGTCGTGACAATGTTCGGAGGCCAATCCATCGCGGTCTACAACCCCAAGAACGTTAAGAAGAAGAACTTCGCCCGGAAGTTATTGAGGCAAGGCCGAGTAGGCTTCGCCGTCCCGGCGGATTACCGTAAGGAAAGCCACACCTTCGAGGTGGTATGCGCCATAATAGACAAGATCAAGGCCGATTACGACCTTAATCATCTGGAGATTCCCAAAGGCGAAAGGTAGCTAAGGGATCATCGACAAGCGGTGGTACACAAGGCCAAAGCGTCTGGAGGCCTCACGCTCAAGCTCTTCCCGGTCATCAGGGTGGGCGATCGAGATCAACGCCTTCGCCCTCTCAGCCAGATTCTTGTTGCGCAGATATACACAACCATATTCAGTCACCACATATTGTGTCTGGAACCTGGTGGTCACCACACCGGCTCCGGGAGCGAGGTGGGAAACGATCTTGGCCCTCCCTTTACCCGTCCTGGATGGCATGGCTATAAAGGTCTTTCCGCCTTCCGACAATGACGCCCCGTACATGAAATCATGCTGACCACCGACAGAGGAGAAAATCAACTCCCCGATGCTGTCAGCGCATATCTGGCCAGTCAAGTCCACTTCAATGGCAGAGTTTATAGCCACAGCGTTGGGATTCATCCTTATCAGGGACGGATCATTTGTGACTCCCACGTCGAAGAACACACAATCCTTGTTGTGGTCAATAAACTCATACATCTCTTTTGAACCGAGGGCCAAAGAGGCCACGCTGCGTCCGGGCTCATATTTCTTCATCGAATTGTCGATGACTCCGGCACGCATCAGGCGGAACACTCCGTCAGTCATCGCCTCTGTGTGGAGTCCCAGATGCTTATGGTCCATCAGGCCGTTCAAAGTCGCGTTAGGGATGCCACCAACACCGATTTGCAAAGTCGCCCCGTCAGGGATCTCAGCGGCGATATGTGAGCCTATGGCGGCCTCGATCTCGGTCGGCGGGCCAAACCTCATGTCGACAGGCGGATCATCACACTCCACAGCGGCGGTTATCGCGCTCTCGTGGATCATCGCCGTACCATACAGGTAAGGGATGCTCTTGTTGACCTGCGCGATCACCACCCTAGCCACCTCAACCGCGGGCTGGGCCAGGTCAGCGGATATGTTGTAGCTGCACCACCCGTTCTCGTCGGGCAAGGAGCAATTGATACAGGCCACATCGATTGGTATCTCTCTCCTCCGCATTAGTCCGGGCAGGTCGCTTAGAAAGCCGGGAATCAGGCTTCCATAGCCCTGGGCCACGTAATCCCGCTGGTCACCGCACAAAAACAAGCTATTCACGACAAAGGAGTCCTTGTACTCCGGCTTGCAGAAAGGAGCGACACCCTTGGTCACATTGAATCCGGACACGATCTTCACGTCCCTGAGCTCATCATGGCGCCTGGCGAGCGCTTCCTGGATGATCACAGGCACTGAGGTACTACCCTGGAAAAAGACCCAATCACCAGACCGGACCAAAGAAACTGCCTCGTCGGCGGAAACATATCTCATATTCCTGCTATTTTAATCCGAGTCTCCACTCTGTAATTTCACAAACAGGCCGAGCCGCTCGTCCAGAGCCTCGAAATCCTTTTCAGAATTAAGCATAGACACACAGACCCGTAGACCTTGCTGGTCACTCCTGGTGGCTGTCAACGTGATAGCGCAGATTCCGCAACGCATCAGATCATAAAGGAGCGCGCTTCCGGACATTCCCTCATAGCCTATAGTGAAGAAGAAGCCATCGCTGACATCCTGGTCGAGATCCTTGTCATAGACAAGGTTGAACCCATGCTTGAAAAAGATCTCTTTTGCCCTGTGGGCCCTCCTGGCATATTCCCTGAGCGCTTCCACAAAGTCATACTTCCCGCTGACCGAGGCCTCCATCATCTCGGACATGGCGTTCTGCGCCGAACGGGAACAGCCGGAAGAGTTGATATAGATGAAAGTCAGGACGAAATTGTCACCGAACCTGCTGATACCATAACGCTCTCTAAGGGTTGGATACTCCCTTTCGTACAGTTTGTTGGAAATCGCCGCGAAACCAATCCTCTCACCAGCGTAACTGAATATCTTTGAAGCGGAGATCATCAAGGCGAAATTGTCAGTGTAGCGCCCTACTGTAGGCTGGTATGGCGGAGAGAACGGGACAGACCTGTCCCTGCGGAAATCCATGCACATGTATGCCATATCCTCCAGAGCGATAACGTCGTATTTGGTACAAAGGTTTCCGACGATCTTGAGTTCCTCTTCCGTCAGGCAAGCCCACGTCGGGTTGTTTGGATTGGAATACAAGATTGCGCAGACCTTGTCGTCATCCATCATCTCCTCCAAAGCGGGACGTAGCTTTTTACCCCGGTAATGATATATGTCCAGGATTCGCGCCTCCAGGCCAAGAACCTTAGCCTGGAGATAATGGGAAGGGAATCCGGGGCTGATGTAAATCACGGCTTTCCTGCCCTCATGTAGCTGGGAGCATTCCATCAGCAGGTTGAAACAAGCCTGCATGGAGCCCACCGTAGGAATAACGCACTCAGGGGATATGCCAATACCCACAAAAGCATTGATGAAGGCAGAGGCGTTCCACTTGAACTCGGGGATACCTCCTGTCGGAGGATAAACCGCCGCTATACCCGCGTCCAAGGCCAATTTCTGCATATCAATCCCGATCTGAGGGGCCTTGAGACCAGGGACACCGAACTCCAAATGGACGAACTTCTCACCTGAGATCCTCTCAAGCTCCCTTGTGGTATTCACGCACTGTCGTATTGTGGCTTTCGAAAGATCCTTGATGTCCATGCTGGAAAGGACATCATCCATGGATGATTTGTCTATCGCTCTCATAATCTCATTTTTTTGACAACTCCTGGCCAGCCTCAAAGGCGGCCACATTCGCGGTGACCACAGCCTCACCCTTCCTGGAGAAGACCCCGGCTATCCCATCTTTCAGCTTCCGGGAATCAAGGATATCGCCGAGCGCTGTGGCGGCGGCGCCTAGAAGGACCATATTCGCCCCGCGAGGCGAGCCGATGGAACGAGCCGCGGCGTCGCAATCAAGCACGACAAGATTCCGGACCGAGCGCAACTCGGCCAAGATATCCTCGAGCGGGGGGTAATTGGGGATATTCACGAGAGGGGTTGAATTGGTCACTACCCATCCATCCTCGGAAAGCCAGGGAAGGTATCTCAGGGCTTCCATCGGCTCCAAAGAAAGAATAAGGTCGCACTCCCCTTTCGGGATAAGGTCGCTGAATATCGGATCTGTCGAGAGGCGGAGGTTACTCTGCACATCTCCTCCTCTTTGGCTCATTCCGTGGACCTCAGCCTGCTTCAGATGGAGGTTATCCGCCAATGCGGCCTTTCCGATCACCGTGGCTATCGAGAGGATACCTTGGCCTCCGACGCCTGAGAGTATAATGTCTTTTTTCATAATCACTTAGCTTTAGCCGCGGCGGCGTGTCGCTTGGCGGTCTGGATACACTCGCGACGGCAGACGACCACCGAGACACCATGGTAATTAATCTCTTCCTCGATCACTTTCTCCATCTCAGGATAGTTTTTTGGAAGAGGTATAATCGTCCGGATGTGTTCCGGAGCCACCCCTATCGCGGCGCAAATCGCCTCAATCTTTCCCGTACCGGCCGAATCCTGGCCTCCGGTCATGCCAGTGGTCAGGTTATCAGAGATGCACAAGGTGATATCCGCGCCGAAATTGACCGCGTCCAACAGGCCTGTCATACCGCTATGCGTGAAGGTCGAGTCTCCGATGACACCTACGGAAGGCCATACTCCCGAGTTGGCGGCGCCTATCGCCATAGTCAAGGACGCGCCCATCTCGACACAGGAATGAATAGCGTGGAAAGGAGGCATGTAACCGAGAGTGTAACAACCTATATCACCGAAAACCCTTGCCCCGTCATATTTGCGGAGGACGTTGTTGAGAGCGGTATAGAAGTCCCGGTGGCCACAACCCTGGCAGAGTGCCGGAGGTCTGGGAACAGTGGTTTTAGCCTCAGGGAACACTTCCAGGGAACCCATCCCGAGAGCTTTCCGCACAAGATCCGGATTAAGTTCCCCGGTACGCGGCAGGGTTCCGTCCAGGCGGCCCGAGACTCTCACGAAGCCATTCCCGCGGGTCTCATCATAGAGCAGCCCCCTCAACCTCTCCTCAATGATAGGCTGGCCTTCCTCAATCACCAGGATGGTGTCGCATGAGGCTGTCATCCGCTTGAGAAGTGCGTTCGGGAAAGGATATCGGGTGACTTTGAGAACCGGGTGAGCACATTCTCCCGGGAAACACTCCATCAGATAATTGTAAGCGATTCCGCAAGTCACTATTCCAAGCCTGTGGTCAGGGCCGTCAATATATCTGTTGTCATCAGATTCTTCCGAATCATGACGGAATCTATGCTGATCTTCAGCTAGTTCCTTTACCCTGACACGGGATATACCCGGTAAGGTGACCCAGAATCTCTCCCTGTCTTTGGGAGGAAAGCGCATCTCATTCTCCTGGCGGGGAGATCCGTCTGTCGCCTGGACCACCGCGCGGGAGTGCGCCATCCTGGTGGTCAACCTCATCAGTACCGGGATATGGTTTGCCTCTGAGTAATCAAATGCCTCCCGGACCATATCATACGTTTCCTGCTGGTTGGACGGTTCGAAACAAGGCATCATGGCGAAGTCCGCATAGAAACGGGAGTCTTGCTCATTCTGGGAGGAATGTTGCGAAGGATCGTCACAAGCTGCGATGACCAGACCGCCATTAGCGCCAGTGACAGCGGAATTGACAAACGCGTCCGCGCAAACGTTCATTCCCACGTGCTTCATGCAGACCAGGGCTCTTTTGCCGGCATACGACACTCCGAGGGCCGCCTCCATCGCGGTCTTCTCATTCGCGCACCATTCGCTGTGGATGCCGCGCTCCTTGGTGAGCGGATGGTTCTGGATAAACTCTGTGATCTCAGTGGATGGGGTGCCAGGATAGGCATACACGCCAGAAAGACCGGCATGTAAGGCCCCCAGAGCCAGCGCCTCATCTCCAAGAAGAAGGTGTTTCTCTGACATTGGTTTAAAGTTTTCGTGTTATTCGGGTTTTAAGTTACAAATAAATATTGGAATTTCAAATTTTTCTTTCAAATCACAACATCACCACTTGGGAGCATAAGACCTTTCAAGTGTGGATATATTATGGGATAATCAGATAGTTTGGTTATTTTCGCGGTGATGAAATTCCACCTTGAATCCGCATATAAACCATCTGGTGACCAACCGGAGGCGATCGATGGTCTCTGCCGGGCCCTTAAGGAAGGGCTCGGTGACGTAACCTTGCTCGGGGTGACCGGTTCCGGAAAGACTTTCACGATGGCCAATGTGATTGAGAAACTCCAGAGACCCGCCCTGGTGCTCAGCCATAACAAGACCCTAGCCGCCCAGCTTTACGGTGAGTTCAAGAGTTTCTTCCCCTCCAACGCGGTGGAGTATTTCGTGTCATACTACGACTATTACCAGCCGGAGGCATATCTCCCGACCACCGACACCTACATTGAGAAGGACCTGAGTATCAATGACCAAATCGACAAGCTGCGTCTCAGCGCAGCCTCTGCCCTGATGTCGGGAAGAAGGGACGTCATAGTGGTCTCCAGCGTCTCCTGCCTTTATGGCATAGGGAACCCGGAAGACTTCCACGCCCAGTCTGTGACAGTCAAAAGGGGCGAGACCCGTTCCCTGACCCGCCTCCTGTATCATTTGGTCGACGCCAATTACAGCCGCACGGAGGTGGATTTCAAGAGAGGGACTTTCCGGGTGCGGGGGGACACTGTAGACGTGTTCCTCGGAGGCTCGGACGAGGCTGTGAGGATAGAGTTTTTCGGAGATGAGGTGGAGAGCCTCTCCTTGATCGACCCGGTCACAGGAGCAAGGATCGAGGACCTGGATGAGGTGCCGATATTCCCGGCCACAAACTTCGTGACCACAAGGGAACGGAGCATCAAGGCCGTGAGCATGATCCAGGATGACTTGAAGGCTCAGGTAGATTACTTCAACGAGATTGGGAAGGGGCTGGAAGCCAAACGTTTACAACAAAGGGTCGAAAATGACCTTGAGATGATAAAGGAGATGGGATACTGCCCTGGTATCGAGAACTATTCCAGGTACCTTGACGGCAGGAAGCCTGGCCAAAGGCCTTTCTGCCTGATTGACTATTTCCCGAACGACTTCATCACCTTCATAGACGAGAGCCATGTCACCATTCCCCAGATCAGGGCGATGTATGGAGGTGACCATTCCAGGAAGTCCGTGCTTGTGGAATATGGTTTCCGCCTGCCGGCCGCGGCGGACAACAGGCCTCTCAAATTCGACGAGTTCAACGATATCACCGGCCAGAAGGTCTATGTCAGCGCGACACCTGCCGATTATGAGCTGGAGCGTTCGGAAGGTCTTGTGGTCGAGCAGGTTGTGAGGCCGACAGGTCTTCTTGATCCACCCATTGAAGTACGGCCCACAAAGAACCAGGTGGACGATTTGGTCGAGGAAATCCGCCAGAGAGCGGAGAGGGATGAGAGGATTCTCGTCACTACCCTCACGAAGCGGATGGCCGAGGAACTCACTGATTATCTGGACAGGATCGGAGTAAGGGTCCGGTATATCCACTCAGATGTCGACACCTCGGAAAGGGTCGAGATCATAGAGGATTTCAAGAACGGGCTGTTCGACGTCTTGGTGGGAGTCAACCTGCTGAGGGAAGGGTTGGATATCCCCTCCGTCTCACTAGTGGCCATCCTGGATGCGGACAAGGAAGGCTTCCTTCGCTCCGGAAGGGCTCTCACCCAGACTGCCGGAAGGGCGGCCAGGAATGTCAACGGCCTTGTCATCATGTACGCCGACACGGTCACAGACTCGATGGAAGAGACTATAAGGGAGACCAACCGCCGCCGTACGAAGCAGATGGAATACAATAAGATCAATGGGATCACTCCTACCCAGGTTGAGGTCAAGAGAAATATCTTAGCTTCAGAGCTTTACGGTCCTTCCGACAAAGGAGTCAATCCCAGGATTGCCAATGGGCCGAGCGGACGGGTCAGCGCTAAAGACTCCGTTTCCGACCCCACTTATATTCCTAATCCGAGCGAGCTCGGACGAGGGACAATATCTGTCGGCCTCGGTCATGACTCGAGACGGGAAGGCAACACAGCCTATGTGGACGGCTATGTCAAGGCAGACCTTGCGGCAGTCCTGCAGGATCCGGTCATCAGGGCCATGAGCCGGGAACAGATCGAGAAGACCATCGCCGAGGACAAGCGCAGGATGGAGCACTCAGCAGCCGAGCTGGATTTCAGCCAAGCCGCCAAGTACAGGGACGAGATGTGGGCCCTGCAGGAATATCTGAAAGTCTGGAAATAAGTCACTTAAACCCTCGTCACCTTCACGACGTGACGAAGATTCTTTATCTGGGAAATAACCTTGTCCAGTTCCATGTTGGAAGGGACGCTAATCCTCATCGTTATCTCATAAGTGCCGTTGCGGTAATTCTCCGACACATTGAAGGAACGCAGCGAAGCCTTGAATGAACCGACCACCTCCGTTATCCTGCCGATCACCGAAGGCTCGATGCCGGTCACCACTTTAAGAGTGCCCTGGAAACTGCCTCCAGACGGCGACTCGGCCCACCTGACTTTCTGGATCCTGTAAGGATAAGTGCTGATCAACCTGGCCGCGTTCGGGCAAGAAATACGATGGATCTTGATGCCTTCAGTCCGCGTCACAAAGCCGAAAACATCATCTCCGAAAACCGGGTGGCAGCATTTGGCCATCTTATAGTCAAGTCCCTTCAAGTCTTTGGCGTTCAAGACCAGGATGTCATCCGTGGCGTTACGGCCTTCCCAAGCCTCAGACCTCGCCTCGATCCTGGCGGCCTCAGCCTCCTTAGCCGCGTCTAAGGCCAATGCCGCGGCTTTGTCGTGATCCTGGATAAAGGTCTTCACATCATTCACATCTATGATGGAATCCGCCACGGCGGCATAGAAGGAGTTCTGGGTGCTATATCTGATCTTCTTGAGATACTCGGCTATCATGTCGTCCGGGAACTCGAGTTTCCAGTTCTTCAGACGTCTGCCAAGCAGCTCGCGGCCAGCGGCGGCTTTCTTATATTCCTCCTCATCCAGCTCACGCTTGATACGGCTTTTGGCCTTTGAGGTCACGACAAAATTGAGCCAGTCCGGGGATGGCCTCTGGTTCTTGCCGGACATGATCTCGACCACATCGCCTGTCTTAAGTTTTTCCTTGATGGAAACGGCTTTCCCATTGACTCGGCCTCCGGTGCACTTGACACCCAGTCCCGTGTGGATATTGAAAGCGAAATCAAGCACAGTCGCCCCAGCTGACAATATCCTGAGCTCACCGCTTGGGGTGAACACGAATATCTCCCTGGAAGGCGGTTCAGGCAAATCCTCGGGGCTCCCGTCACCGGGATGCTCAAGGGCATATCTGACGGAAGTAAGCCATTTGTCCATCTGTTCCTCATGGAGGACTCCTTTGTACGACCAATGGGAGGCTTGGCCGTTCTCGGCTTCCTCATCCATCCTCCGGGTACGGATCTGTACCTCCAAATATGCCCCGCGACGGTTCTTGACAGTGATATGGAGAGATTCATAACCGTTAGGTTTAGGATTGGTTATCCAGTCCCGGAGCCGGTTGGTGTCCTGCTCATACTCCTTGGTCACATAGGAGAAAACCTTCCAGCAGAGATCTTTCTCTATCTTCGGATCCGGCTCGCAATCAATAATGAAACGGATGGCGAAAACATCGAAGACCCCCTCAAAGGGAACCTTCTGCTTCCGCATCTTTGCCCAAATCGAATAAGCGGCCTTCGTCCTTATCTTAAGCTTATACTTTATCCCCTCGTCTGATAGTTCCTGCTTAAGCGGCTGGATAAACTCCATCATAAGCCTTTCCCTATCCCTCTCAGTCGCCTTGAGTTTATTCGTTATCGCCCTATACTCAACGGGTTCCGTATAGCGGAAATAGATATCCTCCATCTCCCGCTTTATGTTGTAGAGTCCAAGTTGGTGGGCAAGAGGGATGTAAAGCATCAAAGTCTCCAGGATCTTGTTGTCACGGGAACTCTTCGGGAACACATCCAAGTTCCTCATAACCTCAAGCCTGTCAGCGATCTTTAGAACGGTGACCCTCGGGTCTGTGGAATACTGGACAATCAGTTTCTTATAACTCTCCGCTTCCAGCCTGGTGTCCTTGGGTTTGATCGTGGATATCTTGTTCAGGCCTTCCACCATCTTGACCACATCATCCGGGAAGTCCGGGATGGAATCACAATTCCCCATGCGCATCGCCTCATGAAGGAACACGGCGGCGGCGCACTCCGCCGGGAGGCCAATCTCATCAGTGGCAATCAAAGCCACATTCTCAGGATGCTCCAGAAAGGGTTTCCCATTCTCGCGGGTCTTGCCCGCGAGAGCCTCGGCGGCCACCTTATATGCTTTCCCGACAAGGGCCTGGCTGGCTCCGTCGAACTGGGGAAATATTTGCCGGATCCTGTCTTCCATACTCTTTAATCAATTAAAATCCAGCTAGTTCCCCGAGAACCTCCGCAGGTCGAGAGCCCGTTGGAACTCCCTGGCGTTGCGGTTGTGCTCAGAGAGAGTGGACGCGAATTTGTGGGTACCGTCCATGGCGGCACTGGCGCAGAAATATAAATAACCGTGTCGGTCGGGGTTGAGCACGGCATTGAGGCTGGGCTTATCCGGGACACAGATTGGGCCTGGTGGCAGACCCTCATGGAGATAGGTATTATATGGGGAATCAACCTCCAAGTGCTTGTAAAGAATCCTGGTCGGTTCATAGTCAAAACAGAAAGCGACCGTAGGATCCGCCTGAAGTCTCATTCCCTGATGCAGACGGTTGAGATAAACTCCGGCTATCGAAGGATACTCCGGCTCATGGTTTGACTCGGCCTTGACTATGGAAGCGACGACCGAAACCTCTTTGGGAGAGAGGCCCTGGGCGCTTGCCAGGCGAAGGTTGTCAGCTGTCCAGAACGCGTCATAGGCGGCTTTCTGCCGGTCAAGAATATCTTTCATGGAGTCAGTCCAATAAACCTGATAGGTGTCAGGGATAAACAAGGAGAACACGTCGTCCGGAGTGAATCCGTACGAGGCGAGCAACTCCCTGTCATTCAGCGCCTGGACGACAGAGGACGAATCAATCAGCATCTGCCTGGAGATCTTCCTCGCGATCGCTCCCTTCTGCCGCATCATACCGGAGAGAGTGAAATTAACCGGAGTCTGCCATCCTGCCCTCAACATCCTCGGGACATATACGCTAGGCTTGCCTTTCTCGACCACATAATGACCCGGTTTAAGGTCTGAGTCAGACAATGAAGCCATTACCCTCGAGAGGCTTCGGCGACGTAAGACAATGCTATCCGGAATAGACGACAGCACATCAGCGACACTCTCCCCCGGATAAACATACAAGTCGGCCTTACCCGAGAAATTGGACTTGCGATTATCGCCGTACCACCTGCCGCCGAAAACCCCGACAGCGATGATGGCTAGCAGAAACACAAAGAGAATCAGTAATTTCCAGGTTTTCATCTCTTGTTCCTCCTTTTTCCACGGAGCACTATGGTATCTCCCTCTCCGGGTTGGTATCCCGAGTCAAAACCGTTCATCTTCTGGACACTGGACATCCTGACACCGAATCGCTGGCAGATGTCCCTCAAAGACTGCGAGTCATCCTCCACTATGAATTTGTCAAGACCCTTCTCACTCTGCTTTTTCTTGGCCTGGAGATATACCACCGTACCGGGAAGAAGCTCTTGAGGAGCGGTAAGGTCATTGAACTTGAGAATCTCCTTGAGGAAGAGCCCATAACGGGCGGCGATGGAGGAATATGTCTCCCCTTCGACCGAGGTCACAAATGGCACGCCGTTCTTCGAATACGCCTCCCTGGAGAGCGAGAACTTGAATTCCTCAAGCTGGCTCTTGTCAATTATCTTGGGTTCCTCAAGCGACAACGGGGATTCAGGAATCTTCCCGGTAAGCTCATCGTCAGAGGCGGCGGCCTTTTTCTTGGCTTTCTTCTTGGAAGCCTTGACCCCCTGTTTCTTCTTCTCGGGCTGAACGGTCTGTCCCATTACCTCCTCAGCCTTTTCCTCAAGAACCTCCGTCTCTGTCAGAGGCATGGTGTCATATTGGTAAAGCTTGTAGTCCTCAATGTATTTGATAAGCTTGCCCGGATAGCCAGGGTCGGTGGCGTAACCGGCTTTCTTCAAACCATTAGCCCATGACTTATAGTCAGTTGTCTCAAAATCAAAGAGGAATTTATAGCGATCCCTGTAGCGCAGGAAATCAGAATGGTCCCGGAATGACTCTTCCGCCGAATCATAGACCCTGAAGCACTCTCCCTTCTCATCGTCGTCGTGGTATTGCTTCTTACCGGTCCAGTCCTTGTGGCACTTGATTCCGAAATGGTTGTTACCGTCAGCGGCCAGAGTCGAAAGACCGTAACGCGACTCCAATATCCCCTGCGCCAGAGTGATGCTGGCAGGCACACCGCTGCGGTACATCTCCCGCACCGCCGTCGGCGCCCACTGGGCGATATAATTCTCAATCTGAGGCACCTGGGCCGACATACAAACGGCTGCCAACAATGCCGCCAATGCTACAGAAGACCTTCTCATAACATACAAATATAACTATTTATATGAATTTCTTAAGAGGAATGTCGAATACATCGAGGTCTGAGGCCGCGTATGTCTCCGGAAAGACAGAACGGCATTCGGCCTCGTATCTGGCCATATCCTTCACCCTGGAAGAGTAGTGTCCTATCACAAGCTTCTTGACACCGGCCTCAAGGGCGACATGAGCCGCCTGTGAAGTGGTGGAATGATGCCTGGCAAACGCCAGCTCAGCAAGCTCATCGACATATGTCGCCTCATGGTAGAGAAGGTCAACTCCAGCCACATAACCAGCCTCCTCAGGGAAGGGGGCGGTGTCGGAACAGTAGGCGTAAGAGCGAGGCTCGAAAGGCTTGTATCCCAACTCCTCGAAAGGCAATTTCAAGAAAGTCTCGTCGGGAAGTACCCTGACCACATCCTCTCCCCTTTTGACAGCGGCGATCTCAGCGAGGCTGAGGCCATATTCCTCTACCTTCCACTTCCTCACATTGAACTGAGGTTCTTTCTCACGGAACAGGAAACCGAATGTCTCGATCCCATGGTTGAGTGGGAAGGCGCTGATTTCCAATGACTTCGTCTGATAGACCATTTCAGGCTCCCTCATAGTCAAAGGAATATGCCTTATCTCGAAGGATATTCCCTCGCCATAATAAGACAAAAAGAACTTGAGGAGCGGGCCGAAATTGGCAGGCGCATAGATATTCAAAGGCTGGATCCTGGAAAGCATCCCCATCGTGGAGAGCAATCCAGGGAGCCCGAAGACATGGTCACCGTGTATGTGGGAAATGAAGATAGAGTCAATCTTCAGCGGAGAGACACGGCTCTCCTCGAGGCGTGTCTGCGCCCCTTCCCCGCAGTCGATCAAGAAAGAGCGCCCACGTACCGATAGTACCTGGGCGCTCTGATGTCTTCCGGCGGTTGGCTTGGCCGAAGCCGTGCCCAGAACCGTCAAAGTGAAATTCATAGATTACTCACCTTTCTCAAGCTTGTCCTTGAGGGCCGCGAGCTCGCTGATATCACCGAGTGTGGTCTTCTCAAGGTTGGAGTTGATCTTCTTGACAGCCTTCTTGGTGTTGTCAGCCTCAGCGGCGACTTTCTCCTGCTTGGCCTCGCTGTAAGTCCTCACATGGGAAAGGAGGATCCTGCGGGTGCTTCTGCGGAGCTCGACCACCTTGAAAGGAAGAGTCTCACCGACGATAGGCTGCTTGCCATCTTCCTTGATGAGGTCGCGGCTGAACGCGAAGCCCTCGTCATCGCCCTCGAGCTTGATGTTGGCGCCCTTGTCGGTCAGAGAGGCGATAGTGCCCTCAACTGTGGAACCGACGGCGTACTTCTGCTCGACAGCGTCCCAAGGATTAGGGGTGAGCTGCTTGTGACCAAGGCTGAGCTTGTGGTTAGCCTCGTCGAAGTCGAGGATGACGACATCGATCTCGTCACCAGGAGCGACCATCTCTGAAGGATGCTTGATCTTGTTCCAGCTGAGGTCGCTGATGTGGATGAGACCCTCGACACCGTCCTCAGGCTCGGCGAACACACCGAAGTTGGTGACGTTGCGGACAACGGCCTTGTGGGCAGAGCCGACAGGATACTTATCGCGGATGCTCTCCCAAGGGTTGGGGGTGAGCTGCTTCAGACCGAGGGACATCTTCCTGTTCTCACGGTCGATTGAAAGGACCTGGGCCTCGACCTCGTCGCCGACCTTGAGGAACTCCTGGGCGCTGTGGAGCCTGGGAGACCAGCTCATCTCGGAGACATGGATAAGACCCTCGACACCGGGCTCGATCTCGACGAAAGCGCCGTAGTCGGCGATCAGGACCACTTTACCCTTGACAGTGTCACCGACCTTGACATTCTGGTCGAGATTGTCCCAAGGATGAGGAGTGAGCTGCTTGTAACCGAGAGCGATCCTCTTCTGGCTGGGATCGAACTCCTTGACGACAACCTTGATCTTCTCGTCCAGGGAGACGACCTCCTCAGGATTGTCGATCCTACCCCAGCTGAGGTCAGTGATGTGGATGAGACCGTCAACACCACCGAGGTCAACGAAGACACCGTAGTTGGTGATGTTCTTGACAGTACCCTCAAGGATCTGTCCCTTCTCGAGCTTG
>JAFYYW010000033.1 GCA_017548985.1 Bacteroidales bacterium | reverse complement strand
CTGTCTGTCTGCCTGTCTGTCTGTCTGCCTTTTGCCTATTTGCCTATTTGCCTATTTGCCTATTTGCCTGTTTGCCTGCCTGTCTGTCTGCCTGTTTGCCTACCTACTTGCTCTACCTGCCTACCTGCCTGGATACCATATAAACATTTTGTTGATTTCGTTTCTATTTTCCTCTTCAAAATCGTTTATATTATATCTCAAATAGCTGTTAATAAAAGTGTTATAATGCATAACATTAGTGTTTTATTAATTAAAAACTAATGCGTTAAGATAAATAGTTTTGATAATCTATTATTCGGGTATTTTCCCATCTCTCACTGTTCCAGGTGTCCCATCGGCGGCACCACCTGGAGCGGAATCCCCGCCGAACCGTTCCAGGTGTCCCATCGTCGGCACCACTTGGGGCGGAATCCCCGCCGAACTGTTCCAGGTGTCCCGTAAGCGGCACCACCTGGAGCGGAATTCCCGCCAAACCGTTCCAGGTGTCCCATCAGCGGCACCACCTGGAGCGAAATCCCCGCCGAACTGTTTCAGGTGTCCCGTCGGCGGCACCACCTGGAGCAAAAACTCTATCCGATAACATGTTAGAAGTCAATAGTTTCTGTAACATGTCACACGTATCGTCCTGATAATAGTTCGGAACTATTGTCAGGACGATAGATGATCTCGGCGGCCAATCTTCTCAGGATATAATGTCTAAATCGCCTCGAAAGCCTGATCCATATCGCCGATTATGTCGTCAATGTGCTCCACGCCGATTGAAAGCCTAATGGTTGTTGGAGTGATATGTTGCGACTCAAGTTCTTCCGGGGTCATTTGCGAGTGCGTTGTAGAAGCCGGATGGATCACAAGGCTCTTGACGTCAGCCACATTGGCGAGAAGGGAGAATATCTTCAAGTTATCTATGAACTTCCATGCGTCATCTTTCGTTCCTTTAATCTCGAACGTGAATATCGATCCTCCTCCATTAGGGAAGTACTTGTTGTACAAGGCGTTGTCTGAATGACTCGGCAGCGATGGATGGTTTACTCTCGCCACCTTCGGGTGGGACTCCAAATACTTCACGACCTTGAGGGCGTTCTGAACGTGCCGCTCGATTCGCAGTGGTAGCGACTCGACTCCCTGAAGAAGGATCCATGCGGATAGAGGGCTCACACACGCTCCGGTGTCCCTGAGGATAACGGCCCTGATTCTTGTGACGAAGGCTGCGGGGCCGGCGACATCGGCGAATACCGCTCCGTGGTAACTGGGGTCCGGCTTCGCTATAGAAGGATACCTGTCCGCATTCTTCTTCCAGTCAAATTTTCCTCCGTCTACAATGACGCCTCCCAGTGTGGTTCCGTGGCCGCCTATGAACTTCGTGGCGGAGTGGACGACGATGTCCGCCCCGTGTTCCAAGGGCCTGAATATCAGCGGGGCAAAAGTGTTGTCCACTATCACGGCTATCCCGTGCTTATGGGCCACCTCAGATATTCCTTCGATGTCGATCACATCTGAGTTGGGGTTCCCGAATGTCTCTGCGTAAATCGCCTTGGTGTTGGGCCTTATGGCGTTTTCAAGGGCCTCGAGGTCATTTACTTTCAGGATGGTACTGGCAATTCCTTGGGTGGAAAGGGTATGGGTGATCAGGTTGTATGAGCCTCCATATAGGTTGTCAGCCGCGATGATGTGGTCTCCTTCCCGGGCGACATTCTGAAGCGCATAGGTCACCGCCGCGGCGCCAGAGGCCACTGCCAGGGCAGCCACACCACCTTCCAGGGCGGCGATTCTTCTCTCGAACACGTCCTGGGTCGAGTTGGTGAGCCGTCCGTAGATATTGCCAGGATCTCTTAGCCCGAACCTGTCCGCCGCATGGGCGCTGTTATGGAACACATAGGAGGTGGTCTGGTAGATAGGGACCGCTCGCGAGTCGCTCACGGGATCCGGTGTCTCCTGTCCGGCGTGTATCGCCAGGGTCTCAAGGTGTAATTTAGTCTCGCTCATGGTTTTGTATGTTTGTTAATAATCATTGTTGTCTGTCGCAAAGGTAGAGTCTGTGGAAAATGTTTCCAAGAAGTCTTTAAACTTTGGTAAATTTTACTATATTTGTAAATAATACGGGAGATTTTATCTTGCATATCTCCTCGATAATTTGCTATTAAAGAATAATTTGCCGATGAACGGATTGGATGAGAAGGATGTCGCTATTCTCAAGGCTTTGCAGGAGAACGCGGACGTCACAAACAAGGAACTTGCGGCTAAGGTTCATCTCTCTCCCACGCCAGTGTTCGAGAGGGTGAAACGGCTGCGTGAGCAGGGCTATATCAAAAAGGTCGCGGCGGTGCTTGACGCCGACAAGTTGGACTGCTCTTTTATGGCTTTCTGCTTCATCAAGCTAAAGCAGCACACTTTCGAGAACGCGAAAGCATTGATGGACGCGGTACAGGATCTCAACGAGGTCGGGGAGTGTTATAATATATCCGGAGACTATGATTTCCTGATGAAAGTGTATGTCTCAAGCATGAAAGAATACCAGAGATTCGTACTCCGAATTTTGGGCGATCTTGATTGCATCGGAGGCCTGAACAGCTTCTTCGTCATGGGTGAGGTTAAAGGTGGATCAGGAGTTCCGGTGAGGGTGATTAAATAGTTGTGAATATGGAAATTAAGACTATAGCTTTTTTTCGGTCACCGTTCCCTGGGAAGTTCGGTATACCCCGTCAGGCCGGTCTCGCTCCCGATCTTCGCGGCCGTATAGTCTTTGAACCGGAATTCCGTAATCCCGACGCCCTCCGTGGGCTGGATGGTTTTGAATATATCTGGTTGATCTGGGAGTTTTCGGCGAATACAAACCCCGAAACGACAGAGCTGGGCGCTCCCGACAGATTCCAGCCTACCGTGCGGCCGCCCAGACTCGGCGGTAACACAAGGGTCGGGGTGTTCGCGAGCCGGTCGCCCTTCCGCCCGAATCCTCTCGGACTCTCGTCTGTACGTCTGGAATCTATTGATTATGAGGCGAAAGACTCTGATGGGAAACCGATCGGTCCTGTGGTCAATGTCTTGGGAGCCGACTTGATGGATGGCACACCGATATATGACATTAAGCCATATGTCGAATATGCCGACTCCCACCCCGGGGTTCGCTCCGGTTTTGTCAGTACCACAGAATGGGAACCACTACAAGTTGAGTTCCCCGTCGGCATCGGGGAGGCCTTCCCTGATATAGACATCCTGCGCGAAGTCTTATCGCTCGACCCCAGGCCACGCTACCACGATGACCCCTCCAGGGAGTATGGAATGTCGTTTGGGGGCAGGGAAGTGCGATTCAAGGTCTCCGGGGACGTCCTGACCGTCCTGTCGATAAAATAGCTTGGTGTCAATTTGATTTTATCTGGGCTTTTTTATGTTACAATTGTTGACGAAATGCTTGATATAACGAAAAAAATGTAATATATTTAACCCGTCAAAGATTTAAGATGAAAGGTAATATATTAATCATCAACACAGGTTCGACAACCACAAAGTTGGGTTTCTATTCCGATGGTACCAGGGTTTTCGACGAGAAGCTCGAGCACACCGCTTCGGAAGTCGCTAAGTATAAGTCCGTAATGGATCAGTCCGATATGCGCCGTCAAGCGATCAAGGACTTTATGGCTTCCAGGGGTATTCCTCTCGAGAACGTTGATATAGTGATGGCCAGGGGTGGACTGATAACCCCCGTCATAACTGGTGTATACAATGTCAACCAGGACATGCGGGATGTCCTTTTCAGCGGAAGGGACGGAGTCCACGCTTGCAACCTAAGCGCCATCCTTGCCGATGATATAGCCAAAGAGATCAATGAGATAAGGTCAGGTAAAGGCCTTGAGCCCCGTTTCGGAGAGACCACGGCTTATATAGCCGACCCTCCTATGGCCGATGAGATGCTTCCTGAGTGCAAGATGGGTGGTATTCCCGAGTTCACAAGGAAAACCCTTTTCCATGCCCTCAATTCCAGGGCTATCGTCAGACGTTATCTTAGGGAGCATGGCCATAAAGTCAATGATGTGACACTCATCGTGGCTCATATGGGCGGCGGGGCGACGATTTCCCTTCATAGGAACGGGAAGGTCATAGATGTGAACCACGGTCTTGGCGGAGATGGCCCCATCACCCCCGAGAGGGCTGGATGCTGCCCTCCTTTCGAGCTGATAGATATGTGTTTCAGCGGCAAGTTCACCGAGGATGAGATCAAGAAGAAACTCGTCGGAAGGGGAGGCGCCGTGGCATATTTCGGAACGAACAGCATGATCGATGTCGAGAATCTGGCTGATAGCGGTGATGAGTTGGCGATCACTTTCCTTAAGGCTTATGTCCTTAATATATGCAAATACATAGCCTCGATGGCGGCGACAGCCGACGGAAAGGTTGACGCCATCCTGCTGACCGGCGGGATCGCGCACAGCAAGAAGCTGATGAACGACATAAAGGCCAAGATAGGATTCATAGCTCCCGTCGAGGTATTCCCTGGTGAGGATGAGATCGCCAGCCTGGCGGAGAACGGGTATCTGATCCTTTCGGGCCAGACCAAGATCCATACCTACAACAAGGACAGGATCATTGAAGACTGACACTAACTAATAACACTACAATATGATTGATATTGATTGGACAAAACTATCATTCAGCTACACAAAGACTAGGACAATAGTTTTCAGCCGCTGTATCAACGGCAATTGGGAGACTCCGGTCGAGACTGAGGATTTCAATCTGGTTCTCAGCCCGTTCGCCGGTGTGTTCCACTACGCCCCTTCCTGTTTCGAGGGCCTGAAAGCGTTCCGGGGAGTCGACGGCAAGATCCGTCTTTTCCGCCCCGAGATGAACTTCAAGAGAATGAGGGACAGCGCTGAATATCTGGATATGCCTTGTCCTTCCGAGGAGTTGTTTATCGACATGTGTGTCCGATGCGTCAAGGACAATCTCGAGTATCTCCCTCCATACGAGATACAGAGCGCCTCGCTTTATCTGCGACCGGTTCTCTTCGGGATCAACCCCCAGCTCGGTATCCACTCAGCCAACGATGTGATGCTTGTCGTGATGTGCTCTCCTGTTGGGACATATTCAGGAGCCAAGAGCCTGGCCCCGGCCAATGCCGTGATCTCCAGGAACTATGACCGGTCCGCTCCTTTCGGGTCCGGCCGCCACAAGCTTGGCGCCAATTACGCCCAATCGCTCCACGCCTACAATATCGCCCATAACTCAGGTTACAGGGAACTCCTGTTCCTTGATTCGGCCACGAAGTCTACTATTGAGGAGTTCGGCTCGTCCAATTTCTTTGCGATCAAGGGAGACACATATGTGACTCCTCTATCCAACAGCGTCCTTCCTTCAATCACCAATAATAGTTTGCGCGTTGTTGCCGGGGACATGGGGATGAAGGTTGAGATGCGTCCGGTCAGAGTTGAGGAACTTGCTGAGTTCGATGAGGTTGGATCATGCGGTACCGCCGTGGTCATCACTCCGATATGTGAGATTGATGACAAACCTGTCCTAGAGGGAACAGAGATCACTAGGCGCTACGACATAGGCTCAAAAGAGAAGTGCGGTCCCAAGAGCGAGATGCTGTATAATGAGATCATAGGGATACAGAGGGGATTGAGACCGGATCCGAGAGGCTGGTGCCTGTTCATCGACGAGTAGGACGTGGAAACGCTTGACGGGATAGAGTCAATACTCCAAGATGGGAGGATCGAGGAGGCGATAAGCCTCCTTTCCGGCTTTATCTCCTCGTCTCCGGTCCCGTCTGACAGGGCATATTACCTCCTTGGTAACGCCTACCGCAAGAAAGGTGACTGGCAAGGTGCCATCAACAATTATCTTGAGGCGATGGCGATCAACCCGGAGAGTCCTGCCGCTAACGCCTATAAGATGGCGAATGACATCCTGGACTTTTACAACAAGGATATGTATAACCAGTAACAACAAATCATAAAGGTATTATGGCAAGAATGAAAGGAGCGACAGTCGTCGACACCGAGAGATGCAAGGGCTGTAACCTCTGCGTCGTCGCCTGCCCGCTTGATGTCCTCGCCCTGACGGGCAAGGAAGTGAACCGCAAGGGCTACAATTTCGCCCATGAGGTTCTGTCTGACACCTGTACCGGCTGCGCTTCCTGCGCCACAGTCTGTCCGGACGGGTGTATCACCGTTTACCGTCTTAAAACCGAGTAGAGCTATGGCAGATCAGGAAATCACATTGATGAAAGGCAACGAGGCGATTGCCCACGCCGCGATCCGCTGCGGTTGCGACGGCTATTTCGGCTATCCTATCACCCCCCAGTCTGAGGTCCTGGAGACCCTCGCTGAGCAGAAACCTTGGGAGACCACCGGTATGGTGGTCCTTCAGGCCGAGAGCGAGGTGTCATCGATCAACATGGTCTATGGTGGGGCGAGCACCGGCAAAAAGGTAATGACATCCTCTTCCAGCCCTGGAGTCAGCCTCATGCAGGAAGGTATCTCTTATATGGCGGGAGCAGAGCTTCCCGCGCTGATTGTCAACGTCATGAGGGGTGGTCCCGGTCTCGGTACCATCCAGCCCAGCCAGTCGGACTATTTCCAGGCCTGCAAGGGTGGCGGTCATGGTGATTATCACCTGATCGTGCTGGCCCCCGCTTCCGTTCAGGAAATGGCTGATTTCGTGGACCTGGCGTTCACTCTCGCTTTCCGTTACCGCAACCCGGCGATGATTCTCGCCGACGGCGCGATTGGCCAGATGATGGAGAAGTTGGTGCTTCCTCCGTTCAAACCCCGTCGCACCGAGGAAGAGATTATCAAGGAATGCCCTTGGGCTACCACTGGACGTGTTGGCGGCAGGAAGCCTAATATCATCACTTCCCTGGAGCTCCGCTCCGAGGAGATGGAGATAATCAATCTCCGCATCCAGGCCAAGTACCGTGAGATCGAGGAAAAGGAAGTCCGCTACGAGGAATTCATGCTCGATGACGCTGAGTACGCGATCGTCGCTTTCGGATCGGCCGCTCGTATCGCCAAGAAGAGCATTGAGATCGCCCGCTCTCAGGGAATCAAGGTAGGTTTGTTGCGTCCTATCACCCTCTGGCCGTTCCCGACCAAGGAGATCCAGACTCTCGCCAGCCGGGTCAAGGGTATCCTGTCGCTTGAGATCAACGCCGGACAGATGGTTGAGGATATCCGCCTCGCCGTCGAAGGCGCTGTGCCTGTACGTCATTTCGGCCGTCTCGGCGGAATCATTCCTGATCCCGACGAAGTTGTCGATGTCCTCAAACGTTCATTCTAACACTTCAGAGCCATGACAAGAGAAGAAATCATAGAGAAAGGCCAGGTGGTCTACAAGAAACCCACCTTGCTGAATGACACTCCGATGCATTACTGCCCCGGCTGCAGCCATGGTGTGGTGCACAAGCTTGTGGCAGAGGTTGTCGAGGAGATGGGCATGACAGAGAAGACGATCGCTATCTCTCCTGTGGGATGCGCCGTTTTCGCTTACAAATACATCGATGTCGACTGGCAGGAGGCCGCCCATGGAAGGGCACCCGCGCTCGCCAGCGCCACCAAGCGTCTCTGGCCGGACAGGCTGGTCTTCACCTACCAGGGTGACGGTGACCTCGCCTGCATCGGAACGGCGGAGACCATCCACGCTCTCAACCGCGCGGAAAACATCACCATCATATTCATCAACAACGCCATTTACGGCATGACCGGTGGCCAGATGGCCCCTACTACCTTGCTCGGGATGAAGACCGCCACTTGCCCTTACGGTAGGGAAGTTAGCCTCCACGGATATCCCCTCAAGATAACTGAGCTCGCCGCCAATCTCGATGGCACATGCTATGTGACCCGTCAGTCCGTCCATTCTGTGGCGGCTATCAACAGGGCCAAGAAGGCTATCAGGAAGGCTTTCGAGTACTCTATGCAGGGAAAGGGTTCCAACCTTGTCGAGATCGTCTCGACTTGCAACTCGGGTTGGAAGATGAGCCCTGAGAAGGCCAACAAATGGATGGAGGAGAATATGTTCGCTTTTTACCATCTCGGAGACCTTAAAGACACAGGCGCTGACAAATAAATCGACAAGACCATGACAGAAGAGATAATTATCGCCGGATTCGGAGGACAGGGAGTCCTCTCGATGGGAAAAATCCTGGCCTACGCCGGTCTTATGGAAGGCAAGGAAGTCACTTGGATGCCGGCCTATGGCCCTGAGCAGAGAGGTGGTACAGCCAATGTCACCGTGATTGTCAGCGACGATCCGGTCTCGTCCCCGATCCTTTCCAGTTATGACACGGCTATCGTTCTTAACCAGCCCTCACTGGAGAAGTTCGAGCCGAAGGTAAAGCCGGGCGGCACCCTCATTTACGACGGTTACGGCATTCCGGAGCCTCCTACAAGGAAAGACATAGATGTCTACAGGATCGACGCTATGGACGCCGCCGCTGAGATGAACCTCATCAAGACATTCAACATGATTGTCCTGGGAGGTCTGCTGAAGATCCATCCTGTAGTCGGGATAGAGAGTGTTCTGGCAGCATTGCGCAAGACCCTTCCCGAGCGTCACCACCACCTTATTCCCAAGAATGAGGAGGCCATACGCAAGGGTATGGAAATCATCAAAAAACTCTAGTGTAGGCAACTGAAGGTATAACCGGAAGGAAACTTATCGTTTTTATGGGGGAACCCGGACCGTCTTCCTCGTCCATAGCGACAGGAATGACCAGGTTCGGGTTCTTCCTGTTATATGTGTTGTAGACTCCAAGGTTCCAGACCCTTTCCCCATGGCGTTTCTCTTTACGGTGGCTAAGTCCCAAGTCCAGCCTGTGGCTTGGAGAGAGGCGGTAATTACCCCTGTGGGGCATGCTCCCGTCGGCCTCAGGAATGGTTATGGCTCCTCCGGAGGTATATGTCCATGTGGCACCGGCTCGCCATCCTCGTCCAAACGTCTGCCCCAGAACAGCGGTTATGCTGTGACGGCAATCGTATCTGCACGGGAACCAATCCCCGCCGCTGATCGATTTGTCCGGGAACCTTCTCTCGCTCTTTGAGAGAGTGTATCCGAACCATCCGGTCGTTTTACCGGAGTTTTTCCTGATGAATAGCTCAACACCGTATGAACGGCCAATCCCTTCGGCCACATCTTCTTCCCAAGTGCTGAAATCATCGATGAAATACACGTCGTCCTTATATTCCAGGACCCCACTCATTCTCTTCCAATAACCTTCAAGTGACATTTCCCAACCTTTCCGGTTTTCGTGGCTGAACCCTATCGCTACCTGGTCGGAAATCATGGGCCCTATGGATCTTGAGACCGGTACAATCAAGTCCACCGGGAGGACGGCGATAGTTGAGGAGAGTTGGTGTATGTGTTGGGAAACTCTTGAATATGATGCCTTTAGTATAGCTGTAGGATCATTGCCGACGCTCGCGCTAAACCTGGGTTCAGGAAGGAGCCGCGTATTCCCTCCGGAAGAGGACAATATCATCCGAAGGCCTGCATCAACCGAGAAACCTCCTGTCACTTTGATCTTGTCTTCGGCATAGAAAGCGGACTCGACACCTGTAACCGAAACTTTTCCCGCTTCCTTGTTTCCGTAATCAGACTCTGGTTTGAACATGTGGCGGATTGTCTCAGTCCCGAACCTGAGACCATGCGCGGGAAGGCCGTTGAAGATAAAGTCAGTTTTTACCACCAAGTCTTCAAGTCCAGTCCTGTATCCCTCCCTGGAGGCTCCTTCTATTTTGATCCCGGTGTCCATTGAATATCCGCTCCACGCGAGGATTATGTCAGAAGCGAGATCACCGCTCCACCGCCTTTTCCATTTAAGGGCAGCCATCGACGTTCCCCATTTGAAGTCGGTTTTCTCATCGTATTCCTTGTAATATAGCTTATCCTTGCTTGTGAAACCGTTTACGCTCAACGAGTTCCTGTTATCTATCCGGGTGGATACCCTCGCATGGAGATCTTGAAACCAAAGGTTCCCCGGGACCTTGAGCATCCTGAATATACCGTCCATCAGGAAAGTGTGCATGCCTCTTCCGCTGACTGAATAATCAGTTTTGTTTCCGGCGAGTTCACCTTCAATGTGGAACTTGTCGCTGATTAACCCTAATCCCAAGCACCTATATGTCTCCGTCTTGTCAGAGTCGGAAGTGTTGATCTCCAGGACGCTGGATGCCCTTCCGCCAAATCTGGCCGGGAAGGATCCTTTATGGATAACAGCTTCTTTGACAGCCTCACTCTGGAAAGGGGAGAATAACCCGAGCAGATGGCCTTGGCAGTGGATCGGAACACCGTCCAGAAGGATAAGGTTCTCGTCCGAACCTCCGCCCCTGACATACATTCCTGACAGTCCCTCGGTTCCGGCTTGTATTCCCGGAAGTAGCTGGATGGTTTTCAGAATGTCCGGCTCGCCGAGAAGGGCAGGGGAACTCCTGATCATGTCAGATGGGATGATTATGGATCCTGTGCCGCTTTTTTCGGCTCCTATCCGGGCTGAGACTATCGCTTCCTTGATTATTATAGTATCCTTGTTAGTCTGCGCTTCAAGAGCGCTTGGGACACCAACGGCTATAATGATGATCAAGCGGTTGAGGTTTCTCATGATTCTTGCAGGTTTTCATGCGAATATGTCCTTTTTTCGCTCACTTTCTTCGAGTTGGGAGGGGTTTTTATTAAATTTGCGTTTATGGCAAGAAAGTTTCTTAACATACTTTTTGTTTTTGTTGGATTGTCTTCGCTCTTGTTATACTCCGGTTGTCACAAAAAGCCGGCGGAGATAGTTGATGAGGTTTCAGTCGCTCCGCTCCCTCCAGAAGGTTTCAGGACCAATGAGTACGACATTATGGAGGAGAAGGTACGTCCGGGGGAGGCTTTCACATCTCTAATGGTCAGATTGGGAATGACTTCCGATGATGCCATGTCACTCGCGGGGTTATGCGACACTGTCTTTGATGTGCGGAAGATGCGGGCGGGAAATTCCGTGAGCGCTTATTATACTGTTGATTCGACCACCTTCTACCCTGAGGCGGAAGTGACTCTCAAATACGTTGTATACAAACGTGACAAGACCCGGGGGACAGTGTTCAAGACCTCGGATTCCCTTGCTGTCTGGAATTTCTCCCGCCCGGTGGATACCTTCCGGAAGTATGCTGATGTCACGATCACCTCATCTCTCTGGAACGATATGACCGCCGCTGGTGCTCCCACAAGCCTGATTGTCGCTCTCTCGGAGATATATGCCTGGTCGGTTGACTTCTTCGCTTTACAGGAAGGCGACAGGTTCAAGATACTGTACGATGAGAGTGTTTGCGACGGGGAAATAGTGTCTGTAGACCCGATATATTATGCGGAGTTTGAAAGAGGGGAGAACGTCGTCCCGGCAATCCTTTACGACCAGGGTGATGGTGGAAACCGCTATTGGAAAGAAGATGGATCCAGTTTGCGCAAGGCTTTCCTCAAGGCTCCTCTGAAGTTCACGAGGATAAGCTCAGGATTTTCCTACCATCGTAAGCATCCTGTCTCCGGCAAGGTCAAAGCGCACACCGCAGTCGATTACGCGGCTCCCACGGGTACTCCCGTCATGTCTATTGGAGATGGTACAGTGCTGAGCGCCGGTTGGACAAATGGGGGCGGCAACACGGTGAAGATCCGCCATAATGCCACATATACCACATCCTATATGCACCTCTCTCGTTACGCCTCCGGAATCAAGGCCGGGACACATGTCAGGCAGGGAGATGTGATAGGATATGTCGGGGCCACCGGGGTCGCTACCGGCCCCCATCTGGATTTCAGGGTGTGGAAAAACGGTACGCCTGTAAACCCGCTTACCCTTGACTCCCCATCTGAGGAGCCTATCAAGCCGGAAAACCTGGCTGCCCTGGATTCCACACATGTTTATTATAAGCATATAATTGATTCACTGATAGTTAGATAATACTATGCGAGCAAGAAAAGTAATCCTGTCCGCCCTGCTGACTGTAGCGTTTTTGCTGATACCCTCGGGAAGATCCTCGGCCGTATTCAATGAGAGAGATCTTGCCAAGACCCTTCAGGTCCTGCGCTATGAGCTGGCCAAGTCTTACACCGATATAACCAGTAGCCAGGTGGGTTTTGAGATGCAACAGGTCAAGCAGCACGAGCAGTTGATCGAACTTGTCAAGAGTTGCAATGAGCTTTCCCTGATGCTCTATTCCCAAAAACAGGACTTCACATTCGACCTGACTTATGCCCTGCGGCAGGTTACTGACCAGTATAACGGCTTCACTCAGACCAAGTTGCCATTCGACAACATCATGTCGTATTTCGATGTGGAGATTGACCGGTATGACCGTCTTCTGAAGGCTCTCAAGGTATTGCCTCCCGAGTTGATTCAGGTTCCGGATAGCCTTGGCCCATCTTTGCTTGGCGCTCTTGCCATGACACTTCACATCGCTCCTTTGACTGATTTTACCGCGACATCCGATGAAGGGAAAGATGTGGATGACTTGAAAGAGGAGACTCCCAAGTTTGATTTCCAGCTTGACAGCCTTTCCCAGGTTGACAGGGACAGCTGCATTTTCTACGCGACCCAGCTTCTTGGGATGTTCACCGACCTTCGTGACAAGATGGTCGAGGACAAGTCATATTACACATCCACTGATCATCGCCTACGTGAGGCTTACGATTACGCCCAGAGTCGATATAAACTTGTCCAGAAGAGGATTTTCGTGGAAGGCCAGCGGAATTATTGGTATGTGCTCACTCATTTTGGCCAGTTCGCTAAGCGGGCATTCGCCGATTTCAAGGACAAGTATACCAACGACTTCCTTGGCCCAGGTGTAAAGAGCGAGTGGAGGGGACCGAAAGTGCTCGGCTTCTCTTTCATAATCCTGGTATATCTGGCTCTCGCCTCTCTTATCAGCTGGCTGCTGATCAGGGGATTGAAACGGAGATTGAGGATATTCAACACTGAGCGGTTCGCCACAAGGGAGATGGCTTTCATGTTGTTGGCGTCCGTGATCCTTTTCGTGCTCATAGTCCTTCTTGCCCGAGGATCGACCAGGATAGGAACCCATTTCTATCTGATGGCCTCGTCGCTCATAGTTGAGTTCGCCCTCCTCCTGATCGCTATCCTGCTTTCCATGCTGATCAGGTTTGATGGAGAGCAGATCAATCCCGGACTTAATGTTTATATGCCCGTCATGCTTCTGGGACTCCTGATCATCGCTTTCAGGATCATATTCATTCCCAACAGCATGATCAATTTGCTCTTCCCTCCCGTCTTGCTGGTGTTCGCTTTGTGGCAGTCAATGACTTTCAAGAAGAACTTCAGCAAGATTCCGAAGATTGACCGGGATCTCGCTTCCGTATCAATATTTGTGACCATCGCTATCTTGGTTCTCTCTGTGATAGGATATGTCCTTCTCGGTCTCCAGCTTTATATCTGGTGGATTTTCCAACTCACAGTACTGCAATTCATCTCAGCTATCAAAGAGCTTGTTCGCAAGTACCACCAGAAAAAGGTCGGCATTCGTGTAAGGGCTTACCGTTTCAAGCATCCGGCCGAGATCGGCAGTGAGAAGGGTACCAGCTTCCTCGTGACCTGGCTTTATGACCTTCTGGAGATGGTCATTATCCCGGTCCTCATCCTGCTCTCAATCCCTTGCTGCCTCTTCCTCGCCTCCAGGGTGTTCGACCTGACTGAGATATGCAAGACAGCCTTGTTCTATCCATTCCTCAACACTTCGGCCATAACCTTGTCTCTTTACAAGGTGCTGTTGGCGGTTGGTCTCTTTTTCGTCTTCAGGTACATCGAGTACGCTGCCTGCTCCATTTACAGGGTATTCAAGATCAGGGATACCGTCGCCAAGTCTGGAACCGGCCTTCTGAGGGACAACGAGGTCAACCTGACTCTCGCCAACAATGTCATCTGGCTAGTGACATGGGGCCTTTACATAGTAGTGATGATAGGTATCTTGAGGATTCCTACCAAATCGCTCAGTGTGGTCGCCGCTGGTTTGGCCGCCGGTCTTGGTTTCGCCTTGAAAGACATACTCAACAACTTCTTCTACGGTGTCCAACTCATGTCCGGAAGGGTCAGGGTCGGTGATACCCTCGAGTGTGACGGCATTCGGGGCACGGTTGAGAATATCAGCTACCAGACCACAGTGATCCGCGCGGTGGATGGCAGCATGATCGCCTTCCCCAATGCCACCTTGTTCTCCAAGACCTTCAAGAATCTCACTAAGAGCGACTCATACGAATTTATCTCCCTCCCTGTCGGGGTGGCATACGGCACTGATGTGGAGAAGGCCAGAAAAGCGATTATCAAGGCCTTGAAGCCTCTATGCAAGCCTGACAAGTTCGGTAGGGCGACGGTAAAGACATCCTATGGTATACAGGTCACTGTGACTGGTTTCGGAGACAGCAGCGTGGATCTGGTGGTCAAGCAATTCGTCCTTGTCGACCAGCGTTATTCCTATATCGCCAAGGCCAACGAGTCAATTTACAAGGCTCTTGCGGACAACGGCATCGAGATTCCTTTCCCTCAGAGGGATGTTTACATCAAGCATTTGCCGGAAACCGTTGAAAAACAATAATTTGATATGGTCAATATGGCGATATTCGTGTCGGGAGGCGGCACAAATTGTGAGAATATCATAAAGTATTTCGAAGGGTCTGAGGTCGCCCGTCCGGCGGTAGTCATCAGCAACAAGGCTTCCGCTGGAGCGGTGGCTAAAGCGGAGCGGCTTGGTATACCGGTCGAAGTGGTCCCGAAGGCGGCGCTTAATGATCCGGAGACAATCCTTCCGCTGCTGGAGAGGTATCAGGTCGACTTCATTGTCCTGGCTGGTTTCCTGCTTGTTATTCCGGGCTTCTTGATCGACGAATATGACCACAAGATGATCAATCTACATCCCGCCCTTCTCCCTAAGTACGGTGGCATAGGAATGTACGGCCATCATGTCCACGAGGCAGTGAAGGCGGCAGGGGAGGTTGAGACAGGGATGACTGTCCATTGGGTGACCAGGGAAGTTGACGGCGGGGACATCATCGCCCAGTTCTCCACACCCATCTCTCCGGAGGACACCCCTGACGACATCGCCGCCAAGGAACATGTCCTTGAGATGGAACATTTTCCCCAGGTAATTGAGGAGTTACTTCGGGAGGATTGAGCCACCTTCAAGAATCTTGAACAGATTCTCTTGGTACGCTTCTCCGATAGGGATGCGGTCATTCCCTATGATGATGCGGGAGCGTTCGATGGCATCGATCTTGGACAATTGGACTATGTATGATTTCTGGACTCTCACGAAGCGGTCGCCGGGAAGTTGATCCTCCAGGGCTTTCATTCTTACTAGTGTGAGAACGGGGTCGCTTCCGTCTGCCAGATGGATCCTGACATAGTCCTTAAAGCCTTCGATAAATGTTATGTTGTTCAGTTCGATCTGCTGGAGCCGGTATTCGGTCTTCACGAATATGCTCCTGACCTGGACATCTTCGGCATTTCCGGCGGGCCCTTCGTTCGATCCGGACTCATTCGCGGCTCCTGCCCGCTGAGCCGTGGAGATGACCTTTAAGGCGTGCTTGGCGGCGGCGAGGAAATCGTCGTAGGAAATAGGCTTCATGAGATAGTCAAGAGCGTGGACCTTGAAGCCTTCGATAGCGTACTGGCTGAATGCCGTGGTGAATATGACACGTGTCTCTTCAGGAATCATCTTCGAGAGTTCCATCCCACTCAAGTTCGGCATCTGGATGTCGCAGAACATAAGATCGACGGGGTTCTCTTGAATAAAGTTGAACGCCGCCGTACCGCTTGTGAACGAACCCTTCAACTCGAGAAACGGAGTCTTCCCGACATAAGATTCCATCAACTGTACGGCCAACGGCTCGTCATCTATGATAATGCAACTTATCGTGGTCATATTCAGCTATTTCCTGTATTGATCCTCAAATTGGAACGATAGACATTCCGCACTTTTCCGTACTCGAATGAATATGCGTTCGGATAAAGCATCTCCAGCCTGCGGCAGAGGTTCTTTATCCCGATGCCGGAGCCGCTCCGGTCGGACTCATCCTTCGGGAAGAAGGTGTTCTCGACAAGGCAGGAGACATATCCCCCATCCTCCTCGAGACTAATCTTTATCGATGATGGCTCATTAGCGGAGATTCCGTGCTTGAACGCGTTCTCTATCAGCGGGATAAACAACAGCGGAGCTATCTCCCTCCCGGAATCTTCCGAAGGCAGGCTGACCTCCAATTTGACATCTTTGGGGCATCTCATACTCATGAGCTTTATGTAGTCTCCCAAAAACGTGGCTTCCTTGCCTAGCGTCACAATCGGGCTCTCGCTCTCATAAAGGACATAACGGAGCATCCCGCTCAGGTCGTGGACGGCCTCTTGTGCCTTTGTCTGGTCAATCTGGATCAGGGAATAAATGTTGTTGAGGGTGTTGAACAGGAAGTGGGGGTTGACCTGACTCTTGAGAGCGGTCAGTTCTGCCTCAGCCGCCGCTTTCTCCATCTCGTCCCTCCTTTTCTCATCCCGGTACCATCTTTCGGTCATCTTGACCGCCACAGCTACGCAGATGATAGCCATATAGATAACTGTGTTGCGGGCGATGAAACTGATGCTGTCCAGGGCGGTTCTCGGCCTCAACGGCCGACCCGGATTCACCGGCATAGGAAACAGGTGACGGTGGGTGAAGTGGACAGCCAAGCTGATAATCGCCACCAGTATCACATTCCAGAGGATGAACATCCCCAGTCTCTTCTGGTACAAATACTTCTTAATAAGAAAGAAGTAATTGACATAGAATATGATAAGAAATGACACGAGGGTGGGGATGAATCGTCCGAAATCAACTCCGCCGTGGAGAGGATGCCCTGGCCTCGGGGAGAAAAACGGCATGCCGAACAGCACCACCCAAATCGCGATGTGCAGCAGCCAAGTGTATTCCTTTGTCTTCTCGTCTGTTCTCATATACGCGAATATAACAATTTATTCGTAGCGGAGCGCCTCAATCGGATCCAGGTTGGATGCTTTGCGAGCCGGGTACCATCCGAAGAAAATCCCGATCACGGTACAGACCACGAACGACAGGATTATGCTTCCGGTTGATATGGAGATGGGATAGCTCAGGAGTACCTTGACAACGTATGCCGCTACTATCCCGAGTATCACACCGATCACTCCTCCAGCGACACTCAGCAGGGTAGCCTCTATGAGGAACTGCGACAGTATATCCCGTCCCTTGGCTCCGATACTCATCCTTAGGCCGATCTCCTTGGTTCTTTCCGTCACACTGACATACATTATATTCATAATGCCTATTCCTCCTACTATCAATGAGATAGCGGCTACAGCGGCGAGCAGGGTGCTCATCATGTCGCTGGTGGAAGTCATCATTGACGAGAGCTCTTGCTGGGAGCGGATGTTGAAGTCGTCTTCGGCTCCTTCCTTGAGCTTGTGGTTCTCGCGGAGGATCTCACCGATTTCCTCGATGGCCTGGTCTGTGTATTCCTCGCTTATCGCGGAGCAGGTTATGCCCTGCAGGTAGGTGACTGCCTGGATCCTCTTCATCACGGTGGTGTACGGGACGAACATAAGGTCGTCCTGGTCCTGTCCCATCGTGTTGGTGCCCTTACTTTCCAGCACACCTACGATCCTGAATGGGATGCTCCCGAAACGGATGACTTTGCCGACCGGCTCTTCACCGTTGGGGAACAGCACGTCCACCACAGTCTGTCCGACGACACACACCTTGGCTGATGTGTGGATGTCCTGGTCTGAGAACACGTCTCCGTCCTTAACCTTGTATCCTCGGATGTCCAGGTAGTCCTGGGTCACGCCGTAGACGGAAGTGGGAGTGTTGTTGGCCCCGTAGACCGCCTGTCCGGAGGCATTGACGGTGGGGGAGGCCAGGGTCACATACTTGCAGTTGTCCCTGATGTCCTCGAAGTCCTTGACTTTCAGGGTCTGCACATCGTCCCTGCTCATCCTGACACCGCCTCTTCGCTCGGCTCCCGGTGAGACCATGATCATGTTGGAACCCATCTCGCTGATCTCAGCCTGGATGCTCTTCTTGGAGCCTTGGCCAATTGCGAGCATGGTGATCACTGATCCCACGCCGATGATGATTCCCAGCATTGTGAGAAACCCACGGAACTTATTGTTACTGAGCGCTTTGAGCGCAATTCTGAATAGATTGGCGAAATTCATTTCCTGTTATTCTTTCTCGACCGGGAGGGCTGCGAGCGCCTCGGCGGCGTCCAGTACTTTCCCGTTATATTCATCGCTTATGACCCTGCCGTCCTTGAGGGTGATTGTCCTTGTGCTGTACATCGCGATCTCCGGGTTGTGAGTCACGAATATTATAGTGCGTCCCTCGGAGTGGAGTTTCTGGAATAGTACCAGCACCTCAAAGCTCGTGCGGGTGTCGAGGTTGCCGGTGGCCTCGTCGGCGAGGATGACGGCCGGGTTGTTCACCAGGGCCCTCGCTATCGCGACCCTCTGCATCTGGCCTCCTGACATCTGGTTGCTCTTATGTTCCAGGCGGTCTCCCAGTCCTACGGCCTTCAACGCCTCCACGGACATGTCGTAGCGCTCCTTCTTTGAATATTTCGGGTTATACAGAAGCGGCAGCTCTACATTCTCGATGGCCGTTGTCTTGGCCAGCAGGTTGTAGTTCTGGAACACGAAGCCGATTTTGCGGTTGCGCAGAGTCGCCCTCTGGTCCTTGTTCATCGTCCGCACGGCCACACCGTCGAGATAATACTCCCCGGAGGTGGGTGTGTCGAGGCAACCGAGGGTGTTGAGGAGGGTGGATTTGCCGGATCCGGAGCTGCCCATGATGGTCACGAACTCGCCCTCCATTATGCTGAAGGACACCCCCCTCAGCGCGTGGACAACCTCCGATCCGACCTTGAAGTCGCGTTTGATGTCCTCAAGCTTGATAACTTCCTTGTCCATAGCTATTTAGAATTGAGGTGGCGGCCCACTTGGAGCGGTGTTCGACGATCCGCCTTTGGAGGAGTTACCATTATTCCTGCCGCCTGGAGGCCCAGGGGCGAACGGGCTTCTCTCGACGTTCTCTTGCTTCTTCTTGGTGACTTCGGCGCTGAAGCCGGTCACGACCTCGTCACCTTCGTTTAGGCCTCCCTCTATGCCGGTACGGTCACCGCTGGTGTTGCCCGGAACCACTTGTACAGGGGATATGCTGTCACCTTTCTTGATCCAGACGGTCTTGGTGGACTCACTTCTCTCGGGCCTTCCCGCGATGGTCACACCGAGATCTTTGAGGATCTCCGGATCGGGGGTGAACCTAAGTGCCTTTGTGGGTACGGAGAGCACATCTTCCTCTTCCAGAGTAAATATGGTGATGGTGGCTGTGAGGCCGGGTTTCACCTTGAGATCCGGGTTGGGGGCGTTTATCACTACCTCGTATGTCACGACATTGGAAGTTGTGGTGGCCTCGAGCCTGACCTGCTTGACTCTTCCCTCGAACACATCGTCAGGGTAGGCGGCGACTGTGTAGGTGACCCTCTGGCCTTCTTTCACCTGGCCTATGTCAGCCTCGTCGACATTGGCGATAACCTGCATGTCAGTGAGGTCTTTGGCGATGGTGAAGAGTGTCGGGGTGGAGAATCCGGCCGCCACTGTCTGGCCTTCCTCGACCGCCTTGCTGATCACGACCCCGTCGATGGGGGAGGTGATGGTAGCGTAAGAGAGGTTCCTCCTGACCTTGGTGTAGGATGCCTGGCTCTGTGAATACGCGTTCTTGGCGCTCTGATATTGGTATTGTGACTGGTCGAACTCCGAGTCGCTTATAAGCTCCTTATCGTGCAGGGTCTTCATCCTGTTGAATTCCTTCTCCTGGTATTCGAACTCGGTCTTGGCAGTCGAGAGCTGGGCGTTGGCCGCCGACAACTCGGCCTGGAGATTAACCTTGTCCATCTCGGCTATGACCTGCCCGGCTTTAACCACGTCGTTGTAGTCCACATAGAGCTTGCTGATTATTCCGGAGACCTGTGTACCGACCTCGACCTTCGTCACCGGCTCGACAGTCCCGGTGGCCGTTACCGAACTGGATATGTCGATCCTCTGGACAGTCGCGGTCTCGAGAGTGACGCTCTCTTTTCCTGTAGGACGGAACACAAGCCATAGGACAACAGCCGCGGCAATGATTCCGATAATTAACCACAATGTTTTCTTTTTCATGTCTTTATCCATTTTTTTTATAATTTCCTTGGTAAATGTCGAGGAGGATGTTTCCGAGCATCGCGTTGTACTTGGCCTGGAGCAGGGAGACCTGGGCGCTGAGCAGACTGTTCTGGGCGTTGATCAGCTCGACCGTGTTCTTTTTGCCGACCTTGAATGCCTCGGAAGTATATTCATAACTCTGCTCGGCGTACTTGGCCTGCTCCTTTGCGGAGAGGTACTGTGACTGTGAGGACACGGCATCGAGGTAAGCGTTCTCCACCTCCTTGAGGAGAGTCTTCTCGGCGCTCATCTGCTGGAGTCTGACGTTGTCTGCGGCGATATGGGCCTTGTTGACAGCCGTCTTGTTACGCCTTCCCTGAAGGATCGGCACGCTGAGGCTAAGGCCTATGTTCTCGTTGAAATTCTTCTGTATCTGGCTGGCTATCGAGTTGCCGGTCCCGGAGATGTTGGTGGTGCTGAGTCCGGCGTTGGCGGAAATGGAGGGGAGGGCTCCTGTCTTGGCCTGCTTGATGGCAAGTTCTGCCGCGTCAACATTGAGCCCCGCCTTCTTGATCTCGGGCATCGCCTCGAGCGCGTTGGCGTAGACTTCCTCTTTGGAAGGGAGCAGCTTCAGAATCTCAGCCTCCTCATTCTCAGGAGCTTCCAGGACTATCTCCTCGCTGATTCCGAGCTCCAGAAGCTGCTTCAGCTGAAGGAGGCTGTTGTCGAGGTTGACTTTCGAGGAGGTAATCTGATACACGTCGCTGGCGTGTTGGCTTTCTAGCTGGGCCACATCGACCTTGCTGAGCTCTCCGGCGTTCTTCATCGCCACAGCCCTGTCCAGAGCCGCCTTTGAGGCCTCGGCGTTGCTTTCGCTTACCGAGACGGCGTCCTTGGCGTAGAGGCACTGGACGTAGGCCTGGACAATCGAGATCACGATGTCGTTAGTTGTCTCCTCGACAGACAGGGAGTCAATCGAGTTCTGGACCTGTTGCTGCTTCAGGGCGGTCCTCAGACTCCCGCCATTCCAGATAGTCATCCCGGCATTTACACCGTAATTGCCCGAATAACTTGACGACTTGGAGGTGCTATAGACATTCGAGCCTACCACAGAGCTGGTTCCGGAGTCGGAGAAGGGCCTGTTGGATAACCCTTGGCTGGATGAGACGCTTACCGACGGGAGCATGGCCGCTTTAGCCTGGTAGGTGTCTTCAAGTCCGGATAAAAAACTGTTCCTGCTCTGCTGAAGGGAAATATTGTTATCGATCGCGTATTCGATGCAATCCTGCAGCGTCCACGCTTTTGGCTGGCCATAGATGGTCGCTCCGAGTAACAGGGCAGGAACAGTTATGGCAACAATGATTCTGTTTTTTTTCATATCGCGTGTTGTTAATATCAATCCGAGGCCGAAAATACCGCCAATAAACAATTCTTGAAACCATAATCGACAAACCCTCTCTAATCCTCGACGAAAATATCTATATTTGAAAGAATCGAATGAATATGAAGTCTCTAAAGTATATTTTCCGCGTTCCCGTTGTGGTGAATCTTATCGCTGTGACCATCGGCTCAAGGCCGTTGGAGATGATCTCAAAGCCCTTGCTCATGCCTCTTATTGCCTTGGCGATATATCTTATAGCCAAGGAGCGCGACATCAGGGGAAGGAGAGTTCCGCTCATAATATGCGCGCTCCTTTTCGGGGCCGTAGGCGACATTCTTCTGATGCTTGGAGGACCAGGTCGATTCATGGCGGGAGTATTGTCTTTCTTCCTCGGACATGTCCTGTATTTCAGCGTATTGCCATCTCCTTGGAAAGTCAAAGGACTGTCAGGCAAGATTCTGTCACTCCTCTTCCTGTCCGCTCTTCTTGCCGGAGTCTTGTTTTTGGCGAGCCGCTTCCCGCTCGAGGGAGTAATGGCGATCGCGGTCAAGGTTTACGCCTGTGCCTTCGCTTTCCTTATTTACGCCAGTGTCACGGCCGCCATCGACCGGAAGCGCCCTTTGTATCTGCTTACCGCCCTTGGATTTGTAATATTCTCTATTTCCGACACGTTGGTCGGGATCGGAGCCTTTACCGACATCAAGGTTCCCTGCCATGGCCTTTTAGTGATGTCAACCTACATAGCCGCACAGATGATAGTGGCGTTCTCGCTGCTCGCGGTTGAGATACATGACCTTGAGAAGACTGAATATGGAATCAGGGCCAAGAGGCTCTATGCCCTATGGGATGCTTTGAAGGCTCGTGAGGAAGTTTTTCAGGAGGCCTTTGAGAAGGATATGGGGAAGGGAGCTTTCGAGACCTACACGACTGAGACAGGTTTTCTTTACAATAATATAAGGAGCATCCTCAAGCACCTGAGGGACTGGATGGAGCCCCGCGCTGTACCGACTCCTTTTATCCTCTGGCCAGGCCGGAGCCGGATTATGCTTGAACCTTACGGCAATGTGCTGGTGATCGGTCCTTTCAACTACCCGCTGCATTTGGTGGTCGCCCCTCTGGCGGCTGCGCTGGCGTCCGGGAATACCGCTGTGGTGAAGCCCTCAAGGCAGACTCCGAACGTCTCTCGGGCGGTTGCGGAAATGTTGAGGGAAGCATTTGATCCTGAGGTTGTTGATGTGGTTCCGGATTCAATCTCGAACGAGGAGCTTCTCTCACGCAGGTATGACTACATATTCTTCACTGGCAGTCCGAAAGTGGGGAAGGTCGTTATGGAGGCGGCTTCGAAGCATCTGACCCCAGTGACGTTGGAACTTGGTGGCAAGAGTCCAGCTATAGTCTGTTCAGGCGCTCCTGTGCGGCTCGCTTGCGAGAGGATCGCGAAGGGTAAATTCCTGAATGCGGGGCAGACCTGTGTGGCTCCGGATTATGTGCTTGTCCACGAGTCGGTTCATGACGAGTTCATCTCCACCATGCGGGATGTCATCCAGAAGTTCTTTGGCGACATCTCCTCCCGCCCCTCCGAGATGACTCTTATCGCCACAAGACGCCATTTTGACCGTATAGTATCGCTAATCTGGCCGTCAGAGACAGGCTCTGACAGTCCAGACTCCTCGCTTCGCTCGGCCCCTCCCATCGCAAGCGATGGGCCCCTCCCTCTTACGAGCCGAGGGTGGCTACGGTCTGGACTTGCCAGACCTGTCTCTGACGGACGGGTTGTAATCGGAGGCTACACCGACGAGGGAATGAGGTACATCTCACCGACGGTGATTGACAACGCCTCCTGGGATGATCCCGCTATGAGGGAGGAGATATTCGGTCCCGTGCTTCCGGTGATCTCGTATAAGGACCTTCAGACAGAGGTGATCGACAAGGTCAGGGCGGGGGAGAAGCCCCTGTCGTTATACATATTCTCTAAAAACAAGAAAGAGATTCGAGCCGTGCTGGGACAAGTGTCTTTCGGAGGGGGCTGCGTCAACGAGACAGTGATGCACCTCGGCAACGAGAACCTGCCTTTCGGCGGAGTAGGCGAGTCAGGCATCGGAGCTTACCACGGGAAGACCGGCTTCGACACCTTCTCCCACCAGAAGTCCTTGCTGCTCAAGTCCTCCTGGCTCAATTTCGACCTCCTCAAGCCTCCCTACGGCAAGATGCTCGACCTGGTCAAGAAGGTTTACAAATGAGTTCAAGCCCTTTTTCAGGAATATTGTTATATTTGAGGAAATAGTTTACTATCATTATCTTATAGTTATGAGACACATAAGCGGATTATTAATTGCGACCGTCTTTCTGGCGCTCACATGCTGTGCCCCAAAAGACGGATGGAAACTTGTTTGGACCGAGGATTTCAATGGCCCTGCCATTGATGAGACCGTGTGGAGCAGGGTCGAGCATGGAGGCAGCGACTGGAACGACATGATGTCCCTGCGTCCCGACCTCGCTTTCATCGAGGACGGGCAGCTGGTACTTCTCGGTAAGAACAACGACGGAGCGTCAGACGACACCACCGCCTTCGTGACCGGTGGAGTCAGAAGCAAAGGCAAGAAATCCTTCTCACTGGCCAAGTTCGAGGTCAAGGCCAAATTCAATTGCGTTAACGGTTTCTGGCCGGCCCTCTGGCTTATGCCTGATAATGACTTGAAATGGCCCCAGGGAGGCGAGGTGGATATCATGGAGCACCTCAATTCCGACAAGATCGTGTACCAGACCTTGCATTCGACATACACGAAGACTGTGGATGACCAGAACCCGCCACACGGCTCAACGGCGGTCATCGATCCCGCGGAGTGGAACATCTACACCGCTGAGATATACAAAGACAGCATCTGCTTCTACACCAATGAAGTCAAGACCCTCACTTATCCGAGACTCGAGGGTAAGGAGAACCAGTTCCCTTGGGGTGATCACCCTTTTTACATGATCCTCTCCAACCAGCTGGGTGGCGTCTGGGTGGGGCCTGTTTCACCTGAGCAGCTTCCGTCGGAGCTCAGGATAGATTGGATAAAAGTTTACCAAAGGAAATAATGAGAACGATCAGTTACATTATCGTCGCGGGGGCTATTGTCCTGGCAGCAGCCGCATGTGGGACGAAAGGCAAGAACACTCCCATTAGATTCGCCAACTATAACATGCGGGTCATCATGTCCGCTGACACTGCGGACAGGGCTTTCCCCGAGAGGAAGCCGTTTATTCTCAAACGAATATCCGACCACGACTTCGACATCATAGGAGCCCAGGAGGTCAATGATGAGATGAAGGCGTCGTTGATTGAGGACCTCTCCGCCACCTATGATGTGGTGGGTGAGGGACGCAGGGCTGACCGTAAGGGAGAAGGGACACCGATATTTTACAAAAAGGATCGTTTCGAGCTGCTGAAGTGGGGAAGTTTCTGGCTCTCTGAGACTCCAGATGTGCCTGGCAGCAAGAGCTGGGACTCCTCTCTGGAGAGGATCGCCATCTGGACGGTATTCCTGGACAAGACCACGAAGAAGAAGTTCTTCTACATCAACACCCACTTCGACCACAGGGGACCTGTGTCCAGGGCCAAGGCCGCTGAAATCCTGCTGGACAAGGCTCGTGAGCTGTGCGAGGGGTTACCCGTGTTCTTCACTGGCGACCTGAACACCTCCTCTGACACGGAGCCAATCGCGATTCTCTCTGACAATGAGCTGGTCAAAGACAGCTACACCTCCAGTGAGACCGCTCCCACAGGCCGTAAGAGTCCGTATTACGCCTTTGATTTCGACAGGCCGGACAGTGACAGGGGCGATTATATATTCGTGCCGAAGGATGCCACCGTCAGTTCCTACGCCTGCATAGACGACGATATCCGTGACAGGCAATACTCCTCAGACCACTGCCCTGTCCTCGCCGTAGTGACTCTGAAATAGCCTTAGGAAAGAAGTTTCTTCACAATTGTGGAAATGGTCCTGCCGTCGGAAAGCCCGGCCAGGGCCTTATTGGCCACACCCATAACCTTGCCCATGTCCTTGATGGACGTGGCGCCGGTCTCGGCTATGATTTCCTTCACCTTCTCCTCCACCTCGGCCTCGCTAAGCTGCTTCGGGAGATATTTCTCCATCACGGCCGCCTCGGCCAACTCGTTGTCAGCCAAGTCCTGGCGACCTCCGGCGATGAACTGCTCCGCCGCCTCTTTGCGTTGTTTCACGAGCTTCTGGATCATCTTGAGGATATCCCCGTCAGAGACCTCCTTGCTGCCTCCCTCGGAGGTCTTGAAGAGGAGGATCTCACCCTTTATGGCCCTCGTGGCCGCGGTCGCCACGGCGTCCTTCGCCTTCATCGCGACCTTGATGTCTTCCTGGATCTGTTGTTCTAGTGCCATGTCTCAGATGGTGTTTTGTTTCGCTGAGTAAAGTTAAGAGTTTTCGCGGTTGATTGTATTCATTTCTCACCGCTTTTTGAAATAATTACATAGCGGAATGAAAAAGACCCGGGGCGACACCCCGGGTCTTCTCATATTCAAGCTACTGGATCCTACAGCTGGGGACCGGCCTTTACGAGGGCCAGTCCGGCCTTGTTGGACTCGTACTTGTGGAAGTTATTGATGAACCTTCCGGCGAGATCCTTGGCCTTCTCCTCCCACTGGGCGGGATCGGCGTAAGTGTCGCGAGGATCGAGAATACCTGTGTCAACTCCCTCGAGCACGGTCGGAACGGTGAAGTTGAAGTAAGGGATAACCTTGGTCGGGGCCTTGTCGATGCTGTGGTTGAGGATGGCGTCGAT
>JAFYYW010000032.1 GCA_017548985.1 Bacteroidales bacterium | reverse complement strand
GGAGTGATGATCTCATCAAAACCTTCAGGGGTGGCTCTCATCACTGTTGACGAGAACGCCGAGAATTGTATTGTGGTGGCCTCTGGAGCCAATAATGATTATTCCGAGGAAGATATCCAGGCCAACCGGGAAGCCATCGAGGCTTGTGACATCCTTCTGATGCAACTTGAGATTCCTGTTCCAGCCGTGGTTGAGGCTGCCAGAATCGCTTTTGAGGCCGGTAAGGTGGTTGTCCTTAACCCCGCTCCGGCGGCCAGTCTACCGGAGGAGATTTTCAAATATATATCTTTGTTCATTCCAAACGAGAACGAGCTTGAGAAATATTCCGGCGTGGCCGTAAATGATGAGAAATCCGCTGCCGATGCCGCCAAGGCGATGATGGCCAAAGGCGTTGGCAGGCTTATAGTCACGATGGGCAGCAAGGGATCGCTGGTTTGTCAGGAGGACGGGACCGCCTTTGTCCCTGCCCGAAAGGTGAAAGCCGTGGACACCACGGGAGCCGGGGATTGCTATTGCGGAGCGCTTTGCGTCGCTCTCTCTGAAGGGAACACCCTTATGGATGCGGCGGCTTTCGCCACAAAGGCTGCCGCGGTCGCGGTTCAACGGGCTGGAGCGCAGGTAGCTATGCCGTATCGAGAGGAAGTAATTGATTAATAATAAGATATGGATAGAAGAGATTTTCTGAGGAATTCAGCCTCGGCAGCTATCGCCGGAGCTGCTATGACCATTCCCGGTGTTGGCGCGATGGCGAGCGGCCTGCCCCAGGACAAAGACGAGAAAACTCCCGCGGACGGAGTCGCGTACAAGCTCAAATACAATAAAGACGGCAAAATCAAAGTCCTTCAATTCACAGACACCCATTATATTGAAGGAGATGAGCGCTCAGAGAGGGCCCTGCGTAACGTGGTCCAAATGCTTGATACAGAGAGGCCGGACTTTGTCATCCATACAGGGGACATCGTCTTTGGCAAACCGGCTGAGGCGTCAGCCAGGCATATTCTCCAGCCTCTTGTGGAGAGGAGGATCCCGTTCGCCGTGGCTATGGGTAACCATGACAGCGATTTTGATCTGACACGTACGGAGATGTTCAAGGTTCTGCGCTCGATTCCTGGCAATGTCAATACTATTGATGACGAAGGCATTTCCGGCTGTTCCAACGATATAATCACCCTATCCGGAAAGAAAGGTGTGGACAGGGTGTTTTATCTGTTCGATTCCGGCAACAGGGACGATATCGCCGGAATAAACGGCTGGAGTTCCGTGAAATTTGACCAGATCGCATGGTATAGGGAGCACAGCAAAAGATTCACCGCCGCCAACGGAGGAAAACCTGTACCGTCACTCGCGTTCTTCCATATCCCGCCGCCTGAGTACAAGGAAGCCATCCGTGATAACACCAGGGTCATGATGGGGAATATCGGTGAGGAGCCGGGAGCACCTAAATACAATTCCGGCCTCTATATGGCGATGAGGGAAATGGGTGACATCCAGGGTGTTGTGACTGGACATGACCATAACAGCGACTATGTGATGTTGTGGCAGAACTTCTTCTTGATTTACGGCCGTTTCAGTGGTTGTGACACGGTCTATAATGATTTGAAACCCAATGGGGCGCGTGTTTTCGAGTTCACGGAGGGAGACGACGGGTTCCGTACATGGGTCCGTCTTTACGGAGGGAAGGTCGAGCAGGAACTCTACCTTTTCCCCGGTATGAAAAACCTCACTTCGCCAAGAGAAATTAAAAAATAAACAACAATGCGCGGAATATCAATTATTTCCATAGCGGTAGCCGCCGTGATGACATGCGCGTGCGGGGAAAAAACGGCAAAGACGACCCTTCCCCAAGAAGTGACTTTGTCCAAAGAGAAACTCATGGACAAGATCAAAGGTGGCTGGGCAGGACAGATGATAGGTTGTACTTATGGAGGCCCCACCGAGTTCAACTACAGTACCTTCATTAATGACAATATTCCTATCACATGGCCAGAGCATAGGATACAGTGGTACTATGATAATGCTCCCGGGCTATACGATGACATCTATATGGACCTTACTTTCGTGGAAGTTTTTGAGAAAGAGGGACTTGATGCTCCAATCGAATCGTTTGCCAATGCTTTTGCGACAGCCGAATACCCCCTTTGGCACGCCAACCAGGCCGCCAGGTATAACATCCTGAACGGAATAATGCCACCCGAATCCGGTTTTTGGAAAAACAATCCCCACGCCGACGACATCGACTTCCAGATAGAGGCTGACTATGCCGGAATCATGGCTCCAGGTATGCCCAACGCCGCTGTTCATTTCACCGACGAGATAGGACACATGATGAACTATGGAGACGGGTGGTATGGTGGAGTGTATGTCGCCGCGATGTATTCCCTCGCATTTGTGTCTGATGATGTGGAATTCATTGTTTCCGAGGCACTTAAGACTATTCCAAAAGAAAGCAATTATTACCAGTGCATGGCGGATGTGATCGAGTGGCACAAGCAGTTCCCTGACAACTGGGAGCTGACATGGGCCAGGGTCGAGCGCAAATGGGGGTTCGACATAGGATGCCCGGATGGCGCTTTCGGCACAACCAATATTGACGCCTTGATCAATAGCGCCTACATCATAATGGGCCTTCTTTACGGGCAGGGAGATTTCTATAAGACTATCGATGTCTCGACACGCTGCGGAAAGGATTCTGATTGCAACCCGGCTTCTTCTGGAGGTATCCTTGGAGTGATCCTTGGTTATGAGGGGATCCCGGATTATTGGAAGAAAGGCATGGCGGAGGTTGAGGACAGGAACCTGGCCTATACGGATATCTCTATGAACAAGACATATCAAATGTCATTCAATCAAGCCCTTAAGGTTATTGAGAGATATGAAGGGAAAGTTGGTGAGAACGATGTCACAATTAATGTGCAGACTCCAGAGACGGTACGTCTGGAGCAGGGGTTCGAGGGCCATTGGCCGGTAAAGAGAGTGGATATCAGGAAGCCCATCCAAGAGGCCGGAGAACTGGAATTCACCGGCAAGGGTGTTGTTTTCACTTATCTTATGCCTATCGACAAGCGAGAGGCCCCGACCGGATACGTGGCTGAAGTTGAGGTTTATCTTGACGGGGCCCTGGACCAGGTTGTCAAGCTTCCGGCCTCCAATCTCAACCGCAAGCTCGACCTTTATTTCAAATATGATCTCCCGAACGCTGGCCACAAGATTTCTTTCAAGGTAAAAAACCCTGACAAGAGCCACCAGATTGAGGTCAGGTCTATGATTATATATTCCGACAAAGCCGCGCCAACGCTTCACCAATAGACTAAGTATGAAGAAGTTTTTATTATCCATTATTATGCTCGGGGCGCTTTTGGCTGGTTGCTCCGACAAAAAGACGACATCTGAGGTTTCATTGAAATTGGATCCGCAAAAGGCGGAATGGTTCAAGGAAGCCAAGTTCGGCATGTTCATCCATTGGGGATTGTATTCCATTTTGGAAGGATCTTACAATGGGCATACAATGCCAGACACCACATTTGCGCATGGAAACACCTGGTACGCCGAATGGATCAAGCCTCGCCTTGAGGTGCCCGATGATTATTACAACAGTCTTATCAATGAGTTCAACCCGGTTAAATATGATCCGGAGAGCTGGGTCAAGGAAGCCAAAAACGCTGGAATGAAGTATTTGGTAATCACCTCTAAACATCATGACGGCTTCGCCTTGTGGGATTCCGATGTGTCAGACTTTGATATCACCGCCACCCCTTACAAAAAAGACCTTATCGCCCCGCTGGTTGAGGCATGCAAGAAATATGGTCTGAAATATGGCTTCTATTATTCACATTGGCAGGACTGGGAAGATCCCGACGGCGCCATGCCGTTTTGGTATCCCTGGCGGCCTGATGAGGATTTCGAGAAGTATTGGCAGAGGAAATCCCTTCCCCAGGTGAAGGAGCTTATCGAGAAATTCGATCCCGACCTGCTTTGGTTTGATACCTGGGACTGGGAGAACCATATTACCCCGGAACGCAGGGACGAGCTTATCCGCCTGGTCAGGACATATAGCGACAAGTGTCTCATCAACGGCCGTATTTGCTATACGAACCCTGGAGACAATATCGATTTTCTCGAGATGCACGATAATTCTTACCCCAAAGAGATGCTGGACAAGCCGTGGCAGACTCCTGCCACTATGCAGAACTCCTGGGCATATCACGGAAAGGATTTTAACTGGAAGCCCGCGACCAGGATGCTCCGTTATCTGGTTAACAACACCTCGATGGGAGGCAATTACTTGCTTAATGTCGGCCCTAAAGCCGATGGTACACTCCCGGCGCCGGCCGTGAGGCGGCTCAGGGAGATGGGAGCATGGATGGGAGCCAATGGAGAGGCGATATATGGCGCGGAGCCATCCTCTCTTAAGGTGGATGATGCGGATGTGTATCTTACTGAGAAAACCGAAGGTACCGAGAGGAGCCTCTATATTTTCATAGCGGAGCCAAAACTCTCAGTCACAATTCCTTCCGTGCTATCAAAGGGATGTCGCTCCCTTGAGACTGGGCAGCCTCTGGAGATGGTAAGCGAAGGGGGAAGCACTGAGATCCGAATTCCCGAGAACTTGTTCAGAGACCATTCGATAGTTGTCTTGAAGGCAGGATTATGATAACTCGGAGATGAGAGAATGATCAGTGTTTATTTTTCACTTGGAAGCAATATCGGCGACAGGGACCGAAACCTTCAGGAGGCTCTTCGGCTGATGGATGAGGCCTTTGGGAAGCATTATTCCGCCTTGTCTTCATTCATTGAGACGGAGCCTATGGGGTTCACGGGAGATCCTTTCCTGAATGCGGTGGTATTGTATCAAATCCAGGCCGAGAGCCCCTTATGGACTCTCTATCAGGTGAAATCCATTGAAAGGGAGATGGGGCGGACGGACCCTCCGGAATATGATTCCGAGGGGAACAGGGTTTATCACTCCAGAATAATAGACATCGACATTCTTTTCTTTGGCAAAGAAATAATTGACACACCGGAACTTACAATTCCACATAAGGGCATGTCCCAAAGACCTTTCGTCCTGATCCCTCTCCGGCAGATCGCCAGGCCAACGCTTAAAAAGGCTTTTCCGGAGTATTTCAAGTAATCCGAAGAAAACAATTTATAAAACAGAGATATGAAGAAGTTTTTGATTATGCTTTGCGTTCTTTTGGCCGGAAGTATGGCCATGGCGCAAGAGAGGGGAGATATTCAGAAGCAGGCAGACGGTTACGAGTGGCCTACTGATCCCCAGGTTCTCCAGAAACTGGACCAATGGCAGGACCTTAAGTTCGGAGTCTTGATGCATTGGGGAGTATATGCGACCCAGGGCATGGTTGAATCTTGGGCGATCTGCAACGAGGAGTGGATCCGTCGTCCGGAAGGTTCTGTCTATGAGGAATATAAGAAGTGGTACTGGGATCTCTCCAAGGAGTTCAATCCCGTGGATTTCAATCCCGACCAGTGGGCTGATGTGTTCAGCCAGGCCGGCATGAAGTACATGATATTCACGACAAAGCATCATGACGGCTTCTGCATGTTCGACTCGGATTATACCGATTTCAGCATCGCCAAAGGGCCGTTCGCCAACAATCCGAAAAAGGATGTGGCAAAGTATGTCTTTGACGCCTTCAGGGCCAAGGACTTTATGATCGGAGCTTATTTCTCGAAACCGGACTGGCACCACCACGGATTCTGGAACCCATATTACGCGACCCCTAACCGCCGGCCGAATTATAACAAAGAGACACATCCTGATTGGTGGAAAAGCTATGTCGATTTCACAAAGAACCAGCTTACTGAGCTGACGACCGGAAAATACGGGAAAATCGACATTCTTTGGCTTGACGGCGGATGGATGACTGGAGACGAAGTCGGGTTGAATGAGGTGCTTCCGAAGTCCAGGGCCTACAGCCCCGGTATGTTGTGCGTCGACCGTACCATCCAGGGTCCCAACGAGAATTATCAGACCCCCGAGCAGAGCGTTCCAGATCATCAGATTAATCATCCTTGGGAGTCCTGCATCACTTTGACCCACAGTTGGGGCTGGGCTCCGCAGGTCACCTTCAAGAGTTCCCGCAAAGTAATAGGTCTCCTTGCCGAGATCACGGCCAAGGGCGGAAGCCTTGTGTTGGGTGTGGGTCCGACCCCGCAGGGTCTGATTGAGGACAGGGCCATTCCGATTCTCAAGGAAATAGGAGAGTGGCTTGGCCGCTGTGGGGAGGCGATTTATTCCACCCGCATCACACCGGTGTATAACGACGGCCAAATCTGGTTCAATGCCTCCAAAGACGGCCAGACGGCTTATGCCATTTATGCCTTGAAAGACGATGAGACCCTTTCCTCAACCTTGTCCTGGTCTGGCAACGTTCCCAAGGGCGGGAAAGTCACCATCCTTAACAATGGCAAAAAAGTGAAGGCCACGGTAAAGGACGGACAGGTCACACTTAAGCTTCCCAAAGGCCTTAAGCAGGAGCCTGTGGCCATTAAATTCTCTTTATAATCAATAGTTTCCAAATAGGAGCGAGAAGCCATGACAATTAGAAAAGCCGCTATCATAGCAGGGGTTTTCATAGCTTTTTCCTGCGCTTCCAGGATAGAGGTTGAACCATCTGATAGCGACCTGGTGTTTGGAGATCTGGCCACGGTCTGGGATGAGGCTATGCCGCTCGGAAACGCGACCGTAGGCGAGCTTGTATGGCAAAAAGAAGACAAATTACGCTTGTCTCTTGACAGGATCGACCTTTGGGACATGAGGCCGATAGAGGCTTTCAAAGGGGAGGAGTTCTCATTCGAATGGGTCAAGGAACATGTCCGTGGAAATGACTACGGCCCGGTCACGGAACTATTCGACAAGAAAGGCTACGCCGCCGCCCCATCCAAGATTCCGGGAGCGGCCATAGAGGTGAACATTTCTGACTGGGGTGCGGTAAAGGAAAACCATCTGTACCTGAAAGATGCCCTTTGTGAAGTGGAATGGGAGAACGGAGCGACCCTGAAGACATTTGTCCAGGCGGATGCTCCCGTAGGTTGGCTTTTGTTCGAGAACATTCCCGAATCATTTCATTTACAGTTGGTTCCGCCGCAATATTCCATCCGTGAAGGAGCGTCCGAGGCTGGTCTCGGAAGTTCTTCCCTGGCACTTTTAGGTTATCCCCAAGGAGTGGTCACTATGGATGAGAACAAGCTGGCCTATCACCAGCAGGGTTGGGGGGATTTCTTCTACGACGTGGTGGTGGAATGGAAGAGGAAGGACGACAAGATCTTCGTGGTGTGGAGCATTACCTCATCCCTTTCCGGCCAGAATGCCGGGCAGGAAGCGTCAAACGCTTTGAGCGACGGGCCTGTAAAAGCCTTTAAACGCCATCTTGGCTATTGGCAATACTATTGGAACGGATCGTCTGTCGATGTTCCTGACAAAACCATCCAGCGCCAATATGACCGGGAGATGTATAAGTTCGGTTCGGCCACAAGGAAAGACTCGTATCCTATATCTCTCCAGTCTGTTTGGACCGCGGACGATGGCTTCCTGCCACCATGGAAGGGCGATTACCATAATGACCTTAACACCCAGTTGAGTTACTGGCCCGCTTACATCGGGAACCATCTCGACGAGGGCCTTGGTTATTTGAATACCCTTTGGAACCAGGTCGGCAAATACAAGGATTTCACAAAGCGTTTCTTCGGCAAAGACGGGTTGGCCGCGCCTGGTTACTGTACCCTTGAGGGAGACGCCATGTCCGGATGGGTCCAGTACGGCTTCTCTCCAACCACCTCGGCTTGGCTTGGGCAGCATTTCTACCTTCATTGGAAGTATTCGGCTGACAATGAGTTCCTCAAGGAGAGGGCTTATCCCTTCTTGAAAGATGTGGCGGTGTTCCTGGAGCAGGAGACCGAAATCAGACCCGACGGCACAAGGACTTTTGAATACAGTGCCAGTCCGGAGATAAACGACAACCGTATAGACGCTTATTTTCCGGAGATAACCAACTACGACCTTGCGTTGACAAGGTTCGCTTTCTTGGCCTCCGCCGAAATGGCCGACTCGTTGGGTCTGACTGAGGAATCGGCCCATTGGAGGCAGGTCTGTGGACAGCTCCCGGATTACGCTTACGATCAGGACGGTGGCTTGGCCATCGCGGCAGGTCACCCTTATGACTTGTCCCACAGGCATTTCTCACATGCGATGGCGATCCATCCCCTTGGACTGCTGGACATTCATAACGGCCCCCGGGAGAAGGCTATCATAGACAACACACTATCCCGGCTTCATGCTAACGGTCCGGATTGGTGGTGCGGTTATTCATACTCCTGGCTCGCGAATATGGAGGCCCGGGCCGGACACGGGGAAGAGGCCGCCGAGGCGCTGCGGGTTTTTGCCGAGTGTTTTGTACTACGCAACTCCTTCCACGCCAACGGGGATCAGACCAAGAGCGGGAAATCTTTGTTTACCTACAGGCCGTTCACCCTCGAGGGTAATTTCGCTTATGCTTCCGGTCTTCAGGAGATGCTGCTTCAGAGCCAAAGTGGTGTGATTGAGGTATTTCCGGCTGTACCAGAAGAGTGGAAAGACATTCGTTTCGACAAGTTGAGGGCTATTGGGGCCTTTCTCGTTTCCGCCGAAAAGAAAGATGGCGTGGTGACATCCGTGTCAGTATATTCCGAAAAAGGCGGAAGACTACGTGTCATCTCCCCCGCCACAGGAGAGCTCATTGAGAAAGACACCAAACCTGGCGAGACAGTGAGATTATAACATCATACAAATGAGAAAGTTATTTCTGATATTGGTTATTTCATCCGCTACGGCGATGGCGGGAGTCTCTTCTCCGGTCATTTGTCCGGAACCCGTCAAAGCTGAGTTGTCAAGTACGGTTTATCACCCCCTCTCAAAGGTGGTGGTGGCATGTCCGGACAAATACGCTACCGGTTGGGTTGAGACCCATCTCAAGGAGTGGTATGGGGATTATGCTCCGGCTGTCACGGACAACCGGGTAAAAAAGACCACAATTGAAGGTGAGGCCTATGAACTGGAAATAGGTGAGAATGAGGTTAAAGTTACCGCCTCCACCCTTCAGGGAGTCAGATATGCCATTTATTCACTTCGCCAGATAGCTATCCCCTCCAGGGGCACGAAAACCGTGGCCGGGTGGATAGTTCCGGAGGGAATTGTCCAGGATAAACCGGCGATGGATTTCAGGGGGATACACATCTGCTGGTTCCACGAGACTGAGCCATGGGAAGTCGAGCGGCTGGTCCGTTTGGCGGCATATTACAAACTGAACTACGCCGTGATTGAGCCTTGGGGCACATTCCGTAGCGAGATCGCGCCGTGGTTTGGATGGCCGGACGGGACAATGACAAAAGAGGAGGTCCATAGAATCAAGGGTATTGCCGACGATCTCGGGATAACCCTGATTCCCCAGATTAATGTGTTCGGCCACGCCACTATGGCGAGAGGAGGAGCCGGAAAGCATTCCGTGATAGATTTGAATCCGGAGTATCAGCCTCTATTTGAGCCGCTTGGAGGCTGGAACTGGTGCCTCTCCAACCCGGAGGCGAGAAAATTGATCCAGAATCTTATAGCGGAGCAGATGGAAGCGTTCGGGAACCCTCCTTATTTTCATATCGGTTGCGATGAGGCGATTGAGCCAAGTTGCCCGGATTGCCTGTCAAGACCTTATTCAGAGCTGTTTCTGGAACATATAAAGGCCATCAATGAGACAATCTCATCCTTAGGGGCGAGAACGATGATGTGGCACGACATGCTTCTTGAAGAGGGGGATTCCAGATGGAAAGGGTTCTATGCCAACGGAACGGCCCAGACGGCAGAAGCGCTAAAAGGGTTCCCCAAGGATATAGTGATCTGCGACTGGTTCTATGATGGAGCCAAGGAGGAATATCCCACCCTCGATTACTTCAAGGGTTTAGGATTTGATGTGCTGACCTGCCCTTGGTTGAACAGGGGCGGCGCGATCTCCCAAGGCAAATATGCCTATGAAAAGGGTCTGTTTGGTATTCTCGGCACATTGTGGCACCATTATTTTGGTGGCGACCTTGTGAATTCGGCGTTCACTTTGGCGAACGTTGCGTGGAATCCGGGATTCTCATATCCATACGGGCTTTCTTATCACGTTTACAACCACCTCCGTCAAGTCGGCTGGGACATGGGTGTCACAGACCCCAGACGGACGGGAATCTATTACGGAGAAATACCTTCAGAACCGGAATTAAATAACTGATAGCATGAAACGTCTCATAATCACGTTCCTTATTTCCATCTTCACGTTAACGGCTTCTTTTGCCCAGGATGGTAATCTGGTGATCAACAATCCTATCATCCCGGGATATCATCCGGATCCTTCCATCTGCAGGGTTGGGGATGACTATTATATAGTTAACTCTTCTTTTCAGTATTTTCCGGGAGTTCCCATCTACCATTCCAAGGATCTGGTCAACTGGGAATTAATAGGAAATGTCCTTGATCGCGAGAGCCAGATTCCCCTGGAGAGGGCGAACTCTTTCGGTGGGATATTCGCCACCACGATCCGTTATCATGAGGGACTCTATTACATGATCACCACCAATGTCACGAAAGGAGGAAATTTCTTTGTGACGGCAAAGGATCCGGCCGGGCCTTGGTCGGAACCGGTGTACTTGAAACAGGGTGGGATCGATCCGTCCTTCCTTTTCGAGGACGGCAAATGCTACATGGTCTCAAATCCTGCCTCAATACAGCTTTGCGAGATCGATCCGGTGACAGGGAAACAGTTGACGGACAGCAAGGTAATATGGAACGGAACAGGTGGACGCTACCCTGAGGGACCCCATATTTACAAGAAGGACGGCTGGTATTATCTGCTTATCTCCGAAGGCGGCACCGAAATGGGGCACAGCCTGACGATTGCCCGCAGCCGGAATATCTGGGGTCCTTATGAGTCCAATCCGATGAATCCGATCCTGACACAATTCCGTGAGGTCGCGGAGAATAATCAGATCCAGGGCACCGGCCATGGGGATTTCGTCCAGGCTAAAGACGGGTCCTGGTGGGTCGTGTTCCTTGGTTTCCGGCGATTTGGCGGAGATTTCCATCACCTTGGGCGCGAGACTTTCTTGGCTCCCGTGTCTTGGGTGGCCGGCTGGCCTGTTATCAATGACGGTGCTCCGATCGAGTCGGTCATGAAAACGCCCGCCAGCTGGAGCGCCAAGGCTCCTCTGAAAAAGTCGTGGAGGGAAGAGTTTGACAACCCTCTTGGTCCGAGATGGATTTATGTCCAGAACCCGGAAATATCTCGTTATAAGATGCTTAAAGGGCGTCTTAACCTTGTGGGTGCGGGACCGCTTGAAGAGAATGACCATCCGTCATTCATTGGGGTCAGGCAGGAAAGTCCGGGAATAATAGCGGAGACAAAAGTCCGTCTTGAGACTTCGTCGGGAGAGGCCGGCATAGTCGCTTATCAGAATCCCGATGGCTTTGCCGCGCTTGCGGTTGAGAGCGGAAGAGCCACATTGCGCCTTAAACTAAAGTCCGTGAACACCGTCCTTGGAACAGTCCCTTTGAAAAGAGGAAAAGACGTTGTCTTGCGGATTGTTTCAGAAGACGGGAATATTTATCGTTTCGAGGTGAACGGCAAAGAAATCGGAGAATTCGAGACTTCCCTCTTGAGTTCCGAGGTGGCCGGAGGCTTCACCGGGGTCGTGCTCGGAATGTATGCTGTTGACGGGATCGCCAACTTTGAATATTTTGATTATCAGGAAAACTAATATTGATTATGAGAACATATTCACGAGCGCTTTTGCTTTTGGCGGTTTGCCTTGCGGCCTGCTCTCCTAAACCAATGAAAGTGGTTTTGGAGCAGCTTCCGATGAAATATGGAGACACTTCCAAGGTCAAGGATTATCCTTTCGCCAAGGATCCTACCGTCATCCATCAGGGGGACGGATACTTGATGTATTATTCGCTGATGCCGTTCGACCCTACTCCGCAGGATAACAGCAAGCCACCGAAGTTCAATGACTGGCACGCCGCCATTGCCAGCAGTACCGACCTTGTGAACTGGACCAGGGTTGGAGATCTGGATCTGAGGGATACCAAGGGCAATCCGCTTCGGGGTGCGGTGGCTCCATGTGTCAGGAAGTTGGATGGAAAGATACATATGTTCTACCAGATGGCCTGGGAAGGAACTGACGGGATAGCCAATATATGGCATGCGATGAGTGAGGACGGAATTACCTTCACCAACACTTGTGACAGGCCTATCATAGTTCCCGAGACGAAATGGTCAATCAGGAGGTCGATCGACGCGGAGGTATACCGGGTTAAAGACAAACTGATCCTCTTGTTCGCGACCCGGGACACGTCAGCCACCTACCAGATAATGGGAATGGCCGAGGCTCCTTACGGAAGCGATTATGGACCGGATAAATGGACCCTGTTGTCAGTTGACGGGCCGCTCATGACCCCGGAATATCCATGGGAAATGAGTTGCACCGAGGCTCCGACTGTCGTGAGGCATAAGGATGTTTGGTATATGTTCTATGCCGGGGCATATAACCACGAAGGTCAGCAGATAGGCCTCGCCACCTCTACAGACGGTTATCATTATAAGAGAATCGCGCCAGACGGATTGTTCTTCACCCACGGGCCAGAAGGAGCCTGGAACGCTTTCGAAAGCGGCCATCCGGGCGTGTTCCAGGACGATGACGGACAAGTGTACCTTTTCTTCCAGGGCAATGAATCACTTAACGCCACCTACTATCTTTCCGTCTGCAAGGTACGCTTCGAATAGTCTATTTGAATATTCCGGAAGTCCATGGCCCCACCCTCGGACTGGATGGCGATGTAACCATCGGTGGCATCGCAGACGGCTTCGTTGACCAAGACGCCGTTGAGCCAAACCTTGATTTTGCCACCCAGACATAGGAATTCCATCTCATTCCATTCTCCCACAGGTTTTTCCGGACTTTCCTCAACGAGTCTGTTTTTCCTGTAGAACGGACCGTCGACTCCCTCTATCTTGATGCCACCCATGAGAAGCCCCATGTCTTTTGAGGTCATCTGGAGCTGTACTCCCAGAGGCCATACCTTGTCTCCGTCTTGGAGATAATTGAACACACCTCCGTCAACACTCTCTTCCCCTGCCCAGCGCCATTCGAGGTGCAGGAGGTAGTCGGAATACTTCTTCTCGGTACGGATATAGCCGAAAGGCTTTCCTGTGATATGCATCACGCCTTCCCGGGCGCTGAAAGTATCCTCTTCGGTTCCCTCGGGCTCGTCGGCGACCACAGTCTTCCACCCCTCGAGGTTCTCTCCGTTGAACAAAGTCTCGATCTTCTCGTCAGAGCAGGAGACAAAGATGGCCGCGGCGCAAAGTGCGGCCAAGAAATACCTGATATTCATAAAATTAGAGTTTTCTAAGGAGGTTCGCCATATTGACTTTTTTGTCAATCATCGCGCGAAGCTCGCTGATAGGGACCCTTGTCTGCTCCATGGTGTCGCGGTCACGGACAGTCACGGTGTTGTCATTCATCGTGTCATTATCGATGGTGACGCAGAAGGGAGTGCCGATGGCGTCTTGGCGACGATAACGCTTTCCGATAGAGTCCTTCTCATCATACTGGTAGGCGAAATCATACTTCAACTCATCCACAACTTCCTGGGCTTTCTCGGGAAGTCCGTCTTTCTTGACGAGAGGAAGGATGGCCACCTTGACAGGCGCGAGGGGGGCGGGGATGCTGAGCACCACCCTTGTCTCTCCACCCTCAAGCTGCTCCACTTTATAGGAGTGGCTGAGGACGGCCAGGAACATACGGTCGACACCGATTGAGGTCTCGACGCAATAAGGGACATAGCTCTCGCCGGTCTCCGGATCGAAGTACTGGATCTTTTTACCGCTGATTTTCTGATGGTTCCCGAGGTCGAAGTCGGTCCTGGAATGGATTCCCTCGAGCTCTTTGAAACCGAACGGGAAATTGAATTCGATATCGGTGGCGGCGTTGGCGTAATGGGCGAGTTTCTCATGGTCATGGAAGCGATAGTTCTCGGCTCCCATACCGAGGCTCACGTGCCACTTCATGCGGTTCTCCTTCCATTTGGCGAACCACTCCATCTCGGTTCCGGGACGGCAGAAGAACTCCATCTCCATCTGCTCGAACTCCTTCATCCTGAATATGAACTGGCGAGCCACAATCTCGTTGCGGAACGCTTTTCCGATCTGGGCTATTCCGAAAGGAATCTTCATGCGCCCGGTCTTCTGGACGTTGAGGTATTCCACGAATATTCCCTGGGCGGTCTCAGGACGCAGGTAAAGCACGTCATCGGCATTGCCGGTGGTGGAACCCTGGGTGCTGAACATCAGGTTGAACTGCCTGACCTCTGTCCAGTTGGCGGTTCCGGAAATGGGGCAGACGATGCCACAGTCGATGATGATGTCCCTATAGGCTTTCAGGTCATTGGCATCCTCGGCGGCCTTGTAACGGGCATGGACCTCGTCGTATTTGGCTTTCTCTCTCAAGACGTTAGGGTTGGTTGCCTTGAACTGCTCCTCATTGAAAGCGTCTCCGAAACGCTTGCGTCCCTTCGCCACTTCCTTCTCAATCTTCTCCTCAATCTTGCCGAGATAGTCCTCGATAAGGTTATCGGCGCGGTAGCGCTTCTTGGAGTCCTTGTTGTCGATAAGGGGATCGTTGAAAGCGGCCACATGGCCGGACGCGACCCAAGTCTTAGGGTGCATGAACACACAAGAATCTATACCCACCACATTCTCGTTGAGGCGGGTCATGGCCTCCCACCAGTAGCGCTTGATGTTGTTCTTGAGCTCAACACCCATCTGGCCATAGTCATAGACAGCCGCCAACCCATCATAAATCTCGCTGGAAGGGAAGATGAATCCGTATTCCTTGCAGTGCGCGACCAGCACCTTAAAGAGTTCGTCCTGTGTCATTTTATCTTTTCGTTTTTTGGTTTCATGTTTTACGCCTGCAAAGGTACTAAATTATTTTGTACCTTTATGGTCGTCTAACAATCAAGAGATGGATTCAAAGCAAAGGATCGCAAACGCCCTCAAAGTGGCGACCGACACCAAGGTTTTCGAGATGGGTCCCGGAGTCAGTTCCATGGCCCCAGATGTGTTCAAGACGTTTTTCCCGGGGAAGACAGCCAAGATTATCGCCGACATCAACACATGGCCGGCCCTTGGCGAGAAGGTATATGGCCTTTTCGTGGAAGCCGGGATACCCACGGAGAAGTTCATTATCATGGAAAAGGAATTCCATGCCGAGTGGGAATACATTGAGATGGTGGACAAGGAGCTGGATGGCGGATATATCGCCGTGTCAGTAGGTTCCGGGGTCATCAACGACCTTTGCAAGCTTTGTTCGCACCACCACGGGCAGCAGTATCTGACTCTTCCGACAGCCGCCTCCGTTGACGGATATTCATCATTCGGGGCATCGATCTCTTATCAGAATTCAAAACAGACGTTCTCTTGTCCGGCCCCCGTGGCGATCATCGCCGATATTGATGTGATTGCCGCAGCGCCAAAGGAAATGACCGCCGCCGGTTATGCTGACCTGGCCGCGAAAGTTCCCGCCGGAGCCGAATGGATGGTGGCCGACCTGATGGGCACGGCTCCTATAAAGCCTGACGCGTGGCATGTGCTGCAGGATTATCTTGATGATCTTTTGGCCAATCCCACAGGAGTGGCAGTCGGCGATCCTGACGCCGTGGCGGATCTGTTTGAGGGTTTGACTCTCAGCGGCATAGCAATGCAGGCGGCTCAATCCAGCCGTCCCGCTTCTTGCTGCGACCACCTTTTCAGCCATATTCTCGACATGACCCACCATAGATTCAACGGCAAGCTCCAGTCGCACGGTTTCCAGGTGGCTATAGGCACCCTTACAATGTGCGCCGTGTTCGATGAGCTTTTCAAAATGGATCTTACCAAGCTGGATGTTGAGGCTTGCGTCAAGGCGTGGCCGGACCTGGAAGAGGAACAAGAACGCGCGTTATTGATATTCAAGGACTTCCCTGCCCCGAAGCTGGGATATGAATGTATCACCAAGAAGTATAATGACGCCCCGACTGTCCGTGAGCAGTTGACCAAGGTTCGCGACACGTGGCCTGAATTCAAAAAGAAGCTTCAAGGGCAGGTATATTCATTCGCCAAGATGCGGAATCTGTTCAAGGCCGCTGGAGCCCCTTACGATCCTTCGATGATCGGAGTGACCAGACAGCAGCTTAAAGACATGTTCCCTATCGTTCAGCTGATGCGCCACCGGATCAATGTGCTCGACCTCGCTAAACGCGGAATGTTTTACGAGGATCTTGTCGAGCCTGTTTTCGCGCCGGGTGGAGCATGGGAGATTCTTTAGAATAAGATGACATTCAGGGGAAACGGAGTAGCTGGATTCGCCAAAGGGCGGGCGTTCGTGGTAGTTGACCGCGGACAGCGGAATCCTTTCGAGGACATTCCGCCTGGCAGCGTCCTTATAGCAAGGACCGTTTCCTTGTCAGATTCGGTGATGATTAATTTCAATAATGTTGTCGCCATGGTCACCGAGGAGGAGGACCTTACAGGACATGTCGGCCTTCTCGCAAGAGGTCTTGGAATGCCTGCGGTCGTTGGAATAACCAGCTGTATGAGAGATATTTACAACGGAGACAGGGTACTTGTCCAGAATTTGGATGTGCTGGTGAATCCAGATCTCTCCGAGGTGGAGGAATTCGACCGGTTGAGGAGGGAAGCTGATCCCCAGCTCAGTCTTGACTTGCGATAGCCTGGGCTTCTTTAAGCGCCCTCATGAAATTTCCGCCCCAGAACCCTTTGATCTGGTCTGTAGTATAACCGTGTTCAAGCATCTTAACTGTTAGGTTGACCAGGTCGTTGTCTCCATTGCAACCCCATACTCCTCCTCCCCCGTCGAAATCGCTCCCGATACCGACATGCTCCGCTCCGGCCACTTTTACGCAGTGGTCGAAATGTCTCATCACGTCGTCGATTGTGATTGAATCCTTGGGACGTCCGAGATATTCAGGTACGGTGTAAACTTGGATGACACCTCCGTTTTCGGCAAGGGCCTGGAGCTGTTTGTCGTCCAGTCCACGGTCGTGACCATAGACAGCTTTCGCCCCAGAATGGGAGCATATCACCGGAGCCTTGCTGTATTTGACGCAATCCCAGAAAGTTCCGGCAGAAGGATGGGACAAGTCGACAAGAATACCTTGCCTGTTCATTTCCTCAACCACCTTTATTCCGAATTCCGTAAGTCCCTTTGATGGGTCGCTGCCTTGTCGGGACGAAGTGTTGCAAATGGAATTGTCCCGGAAGTGGCATAAAGATATGTATACAACGCCTAATTCTTTCATTTTCTTTATGTTCCCGAGATCTTTCCCTATCCCGTATCCATTCTCCAGGCCTATCATAAAGGCCTTTTTCCCTTCCGCTCTCAGGCTGTCCGCTTCCGCCGGAGTCTTGGCGATTCCACAGAGGTGTGGATATTGTCCGACATCTTTCTTGATTTGCGCGATTCTAGCCAGGTTTCTTTCGACCGCCCTTTTCGACGAGGCGTCATCTGTGGATCCCTGCCAAAGGAAACTAATCAAGACTTGCGCGTCCAAATGGCCTTCATCCATTTTCGGGATGCCCGTTTGGCCAAGGTTTTTTTTTCCAACCGACCAGCCTTGCGGGTACATGTCCGGCAGGTCACAATGGGTGTCGATGGTGAATATATCATCCATCAACCTCACGGCCCTGCGGAAAGTCCTCGCTTTTTTAACCAGAGTGTCGAACGATAATATGTCGCACGGAAGCCGCCTCAAGCCCTTGTCTATGGATTTTGTCAAGTCTGACGTGCCAAGATATGGAATGTTCCAATCAGCGATGGTCTTATAAACAAGAGCGGAATATTGATTACTTGCGGAGACCCATCCATCAGGCATGGCAACTCCATCCCATGCGGCGGAAGCTGTTCTGAGATCGATAATTGAACATCCTTTCCCCGGCATCTCTATAGGGATTCCACCGCTTTTCTCGACAAGGATTCCAAGATATTCCGCTTCGTCACAATCCGGGATGGCGATTATCGGCCTACCAATGAATATCTCCGAGCCTATCGCTTCATTCCTGTCTGAGAGCGTAATCTTCCCAACTTGGTAATACTCCGTTATTTTGGCGTCAGCTTTCTCGAAAAGATCCCGTACGGGCCCCGGGTATATGGCTTCCTGAGCGCCCAATCCTGACACGGAAAGGATCGCCGAGAATAACAAGGAAATAGTAAAACGCCATCTCATACTTATTCGCGAATTTAGGCGCTTTTTTGTATAATTGCATAAAATGACTTTGACTATGATTAACCGCTTGTCTTCACAAGATTGGCTCACGGCCTTTCTCGATGTCCTTTTACCCAGGAAATGTATAGTTTGTGGAGGGGTTCTCTCTTTACGCGAGAAGCATGTTTGCATAAAATGCCTTGGAGATCTCCCCAGGACGTTTTATTCATTCATGGAGAGGAACCGGATGTCCGAGAGGTTCAATGATCTGGTTCAGAGGGATCTTGATTCCCGGTCAGCGGGCGGGACGGCTATTCCGGTGCCATATTCCCTTGCCGCAGCTCTTTTCTATTACCGGGCGTCTACCGGATACAGGAATATCACTAAAAGCCTCAAATACCACGGGAACAAAGCCGCCGGCAGATATTTCGCCGAAATGCTCGTGGAGGAGATGGTAGCGTCCGGGTTGTATCATGATGTCGACGCAGTGATTCCTGTCCCCCTGCACTGGAGCAGGAGGTGGTCAAGAGGATATAACCAAGCCGAGGTTATCGGGAGGGTAATGGCAAAGATTCTGGGAGCGGAGTTGCGTCTGGATGTGCTCAAAAGGAAGAGGCGAACCCGAACCCAGACCAAACTTTCCATAGAAAGAAAAGTGGCCAATGTGTCTGGGGCTTTTGCCTTGACGAAAAACGCTTCTCTGGCCGGGAAGTCCCATATTCTTTTGGTGGATGATGTTTTCACTACCGGTGCGACTGTTCACGCTTGCTACGAGGTTATAAGGAAAATAGCTCCTCCTCCGGTTAAGATTTCGGTAGCCACATTGGCTTGTGTCGGAGAGTGAAAAACTGTAACTAAAACAATTTAAAGGCCGATTTAAACGATTTTTAATGGCCATGTAGGCCGATGGTTTGAAGGGTAATTAAACTGTTTTTAAAATTTACTTATTGTTTATATCCCTTTTATTCAGGGAATTAAATCAGTTTAAAAAGGAAAACTTAAAAAATTGTTATAAAAATGTTTGCATATTTAAAAAATAGCCGTACCTTTGCAGTGGGTTGAGCAAGGAGGTTCTCTCCCCGGACAACCCGATTGGTTATTAGTTTTAGTGTTATTAATTATGTGGTTAGAGTGAGGGTCCACGCGGGAAGCGTCGACGCTCATTTTTTTTTGTGATTATTGTCAGGTGATAGTAAAAGCCCTACCGCCGATCGATCTTGTTCACCAAAGTGATAAGCAAGCTCCCGAGGAGGCCCGCGCACAGGGATCCCATAAGCACAGCCACCTTGCCCATATCACGGAGTTTCGACATGACTTCAGGAGCCTGATCTCCAAATGACAAGGTGTCCACGAAAATGGACATGGTGAAACCGATACCACCAAGGCAAGCAACGGCTATCAGCATCTTCCACGAGGCCTTAGCCGGCATCTCACCTGCTTTCAATTTGACGGCGATAAAGCTGGCCAGGGATATTCCTAGAGGCTTTCCTATCAGAAGGCCAAGGAAGATACCCATACTAACTCCACCAAGGGCGGGATCGATGTGGAACACGTTGAAATAGGACACGTCGGGGATCTCCACTCCGGCATTTGCCAATGCGAACAATGGCATTATCAGAAAGTTGACCCACGGTTCCAAAGTGTGCTCAAGGCGGTAGCTCATAGGTATGGACTCTTTCGATATTGTCGACATACGTCTCAGGCAATGCCTCTGGGGGCCGTTGGGGAACTCTAATGAAGAGGTGGATATCCCTTTATATTCATTCAGACGGTGGATATACTGAATCCTCTTGCGTTTGAAGTAAGCCTCGTTGTATCTGGCGGTCATTGGCACAAGGAAGGCCATCACCACGCCGGACATTGTGGAGTGGATGCCGGAATAGTAGAACAGGGCCCAAATCGCTATCGCCGGGATAAAATAGTACCACTCCCGTTTTTCTCCGAGGCGGTTCATAATGAATATCAATACGATAAGAGCGAACGCTATGCTCAACAGGCCGAAATTAATGGACCCGCCGTAGAATATGGCGACCACCAGGATGGCTATAAGGTCATCCGCGATGGCAAGCGCCGTAAGGAAGACTTTCAATGATATGGGAACCTTATCTCCAAGAATGGACAGGATGCCGACAGCGAAAGCTATATCTGTGGCGGTGGGGATTCCCCAACCTGAAGAAGCGGCTGTTCCGTGGTTGACTACCGCGAAGATCACGGCCGGGGCGATCACACCGCCCAAGGCGGCCACAACCGGCATCAAAGCTTTCTTCATAGTCGAGAGTTCCCCGTTCCTCATCTCCCGGCGTATCTCGAGACCAACGGAGAAGAAGAAGACGGTCATCAAGATGTCATTGATGAATTTTTCGACCGTCATACCCCTCGGGAACATCACATCTTTTCCACTAGGGAAAGTGAATAAAATTGACGCCTCGGTCTCGAGAATGCTCCTGTAAAACTCCTTGGTGAAAGGCAGGTTGGCAAGCAGCATGGCGATGACAACGCAAACGAGGAGTATAACTCCCTGCGACCATGGCTGGTTGTAGAATTTGCGCCTGCGATGGTCGAAGTTTCTTATTCCTTTAGTCCACGTGTATATTGGAATCAGTCTCATTGTAGATTATTCTCCGTATAAATAAATCCGTTGTTTCTCCGTCAGTTTGTCAATGGTGATTCCCCAGTCGGCGAGTTTCCGGCACGCGACCTCGCGGTCGATTTCCGCAGGGACGTTATGAAGCATGTTACCGGGCTCCCTTGAAAGAGAGAACCTGTTGTCTACCAGGTATTTGGCGCTTAAAGCCTGAATAGCGAACGACATGTCCATAATCTCGGCCGGATGTCCGTCTCCGGCGGCGAGGTTGACAAGTCGTCCCTCCGCGATGACATAGATCTTCCGTCCGTTCTCGAGGGTATATTCCTGAATATTCTGCCTTGCTGGTTTTGCGCTGACCGCCATCTCCTTCAGGTCGCGGACCGACACCTCGCAGTCGAAATGACCGGCATTGCAGCAGATCGCCCCGTCTTTCATCAGGGGGAAATACTCTTTGGTGATGACATCCTCACATCCGGTGACCGTCACGAAGATGTCTCCGAGAGGAGCCGCCTCGGCCATACTCATTACCCTGAATCCGTCCATCACGGCCTCCATCGCCTTAATCGGATCGACCTCTGTGACTATCACCCTGGCACCCAAGCCTTTAGCTCTCATCGCCACACCTTTGCCACACCATCCGTAACCGGCCACCACGACATCTTTCCCAGCAACGATCAGGTTGGTGGTGCGGTTGATTCCATCCCATACTGACTGGCCGGTACCGTAGCGATTGTCGAAGAAATGCTTGCATGCGGCATCGTTCACCAGCATCATAGGGAACATGAGTTTACCGGCTCGGTCCATAGACTGCAGGCGGAGAATCCCGGTGGTGGTCTCCTCGCAGCCTCCGATCACGTCAGGGATCAGCTCC
>JAFYYW010000031.1 GCA_017548985.1 Bacteroidales bacterium | reverse complement strand
TCTCTACGAGACCGATGGATTGTTATTGTTTCGCCCCAAATCAATCATTCGTAAAACAATTGATTTAGAGCGAGTTATTGAAAATGCTGAAAATATTTACTACTTTTATTTGGATTCCAACTGGGAATTCCAATTTATCGCTAACTTAGGTGGACGATTATTCGTATTATCTGGAATTCTGCTTGGAGAGCACTGACAAAGGCCGCAGAATGACGTAAAACAAGGCAAAGATCATTTGTAATACAAACGATCCTTTATTATTACGATATGAAAAGAATCTCATCAAGGTTATTCCTTTTATCAGCGGTCACGGCGTTTCTCGCGCTTTCTCACGCCTGCTCAAATGTCCCTGAGCGCGGTGCAGAGATAGTCGGGAAGTTGACCGGATTTGCTACGGATGATAGTATAACGGTCTTCCTGATGCATTATGATGGAATATCCGGGGGAGGTATCATGACAGACACCATTAGAAACGGGTGTTTCAGCTTCCGTTTGGATTCACTTTCCGGAGACAAGCACTATTCCATCGATCTGATGAGGATCCGCAAGGATTCTTATGATATCCTTTGCTTAGGCCCGGAAATCTATCTGGAGCCGGGGGCCCAGGTAAAAATCAAAGGGGATGGGAGGTATTTGTACACCGCAGACATTTCCAGTCCTGTTGAGGACCAGAAGCTTCGCCAGGAGTTTATATCCAAGATGTCACAGGAGGATTTGAAGGAATACCAGGATTTATTCACGGGGAGAAAGAAAGACAAGACTGCGATGGACAGCATAAGCAAAAGGCTCACTGAGCAACGGCTGGCACTGATGGAAACCGAGCCTTTCGGGGAATATTCACTCTCGCGCCTCAGCGCGATCGCATCAATGCTATCATACGGATACGGTGAATACCGTGAAACTGTTTCCCGGCTGATGGGTAGGCTCACAGAAGAGCAAAAACAAACCCGTCAGGGCAAAGAGATTGCAAGCTACCTCAAGGAAGTGCCCAAAGTCTCTGTTGGAGACACTGTTCCCGGATATGAATATGTAGATGTCGATGGAGGGAAGCATTTTATCTCCGAACTCACCGGCAAGTGGCTGCTACTGGATTTCTGGAGTTTGGGATGCGGTCCGTGTATAAAGTCTTCTAAGGAGTTGGTTCAACTGTCCAAAGAAACCTCCGGTAAGAATCTTTGCCTTGTAAGCATCAGCATAGATGGTGAAGAAGGGTGGAAAGAGGCTTCGAAGGAACATGGGGTCACCTGGACCAACTGGCGTGACCCGCTTGGGGGTGCCGGAAGTATCAGGGCTTATGATCAAGGCGGCATCCCGGTGTTCGTCTTGGTAAATCCTGAAGGAATTATCGAGGACATTCAACTGGGCTACATGGATGGATTGCTCCACAGCATCACGGACAGAATCAATTAGTTTCGAATTCAAAGAAGGTTTGACCGCCGGCTTAACGGTCGGGTTCTGGAAATATGTAAAGTTTAAATCAGAGCTATGAGCTAGGAGGAGCAGTCCCTTAAATCTCATGACCATCCTCGCCTATAATTATGTCAGTTCCATCAATAGTACGTGACGTGGTCGCAAATTAGTCGCATTTTAGACGTTATTTCAAAAAGAAAACCGCCTCCAGAGTGTCTAGAAGCGGTATTAGACATTTATAGGTGATTCCGTTGGGATTCGAACCCAAGACCCACAGCTTAGAAGGCTGTTGCTCTATCCAGCTGAGCTACGGAACCAAGTCTTTCCAAAAAGTTGTGCAAAGTTACACTTTTTTCCCTTTGAACAAAAATTTTGGAAAAACCATGATTGGCTATTATGTGGCTAATGGGTATCTTTGCTGAACTAAAATTTTAGACACACCAGCGATAATGGCACTAAAGACAACAACAGCGATTAAATTCTTTCTTCCATTTTTGTCTTCTATACTCTTAGCTGTCTCTTTACCAGGATGTAAAGACAATGAGCCCGATATTGTCCCCGTAGAAGGGGTCTCCATTGACAAGGCTTCTATCACTCTTGTTGAGGGGGAAAGCGAGACATTATCGGCCACTGTCTCACCTTCCAACGCCACAAACACATTTGTCAGCTGGTCTTCCTCGAGGCCTGATGTGGCTGTTGTGGATGGAGATGGCAAAGTCACGGCGGTCAAAACCGGATCCGCCACCATTATGGTCATTACTACTGATGGTAGCAAAACCGCCTCATGTGAAGTCACAGTCGAGCCACGTCCTATACGCGTTATCGGAATATCCCTCGATAAGAGCAGTCTGGAACTCGTTGAGGGTGAGGAGACTACCTTGACAGCGACTGTCACTCCGAATGACGCTTCTGACAAATCATTCACATGGGCATCGTCCAATACTCAGGTCGCCACCGTGGATGACAAAGGCAAGGTGAAGGCCATCGCTCCTGGAACAGCTACTATAACAGCCACTACTGCAGACGGAGGCAAAACAGCAACCTGTGCCGTGACAGTTGAAGCGAAACCGATCCCGGTATCCAAAGGCGCGTACAAGCATGTTATTATCGTCGGGGTTGATGGAGGTGGCGCGTTCTTCCAGAACACTTCCACCCCGAGAATGGACGCGATATTCAAGAAAGGAGCTGTTTCTTACAAGACCAAAACATCCTATCCTACCATCAGCGCCCAATGCTGGGGCTCGATGCTTCATGCTGTCCTTCCCGAGTTCCACCGGCTGACTAACGGCACGGTTGGAAGCAAACCTTTTAAGCCGGACAGTCCTTTCCCTTCAATATTCAGGGTCGTTAAAGAAGCTTTTCCCAACGCGAATATGGCATCCTTCTGTAATTGGAATCCGATTAACGTTGGAATCATCGAGGATAATCTCGGGGTAGTCAAAGGCACGGGAAATGACCCTGAAGTGGCAAACAAGGTGGTGAATTATATCCAGGGTAATGATCCTGCCCTTATTTTCGTCCAGTTTGACTCTGTGGACGGAGCCGGCCATGGTTCGGGATACGGATCGGCACAACACTTGGCCTCTATCACCGCTGTTGACGAGTTGATTGGAAAGATTTATGACGCCGTAAAGAGAAAAGGCATCCTGGACGAGACACTATTCATTGTCTCCGCCGACCACGGAGGCACCCCGGAGGGTTCCCATGGCGGTAATACGGACGCGGAGAGATATGTCTTCCTCGGGGTTTCCGGAAAGACTGTGGTCGAGGGTGGACAGATTCAGGAACCCGAGGTCCGGGATATAGCCGCGATTTCGGCCTATGCCTTTGGGCTCGATTTCCCGGAGACCTGGACCGGGATAGTCCCTGGCGGACTGTTCCAGGGGGTAGAAGCCATGGAACGTCATGAGATGGATCCCGGGGAAATCCCCGTGTCAGAGAACCGCAAGCACCAGACGGAGCCTACTCCTGAACTTGACAAGGTCAAGTCTCTTCTTGAGGGGCATAACGTCACCGCCTATTTCCCTTTTGATGGTGATGAGAAAGACGCTTTCGGCAAGGTCGAGACTGTCACGACGGGTAAGCTTTATTACTCTGACGCCTATTATGGAACCGGTGTGGATATGTCGGACGGTTATATAACACTAAAAGATGTTGCCGTCGGAACCAACTCATTCTCAGTGGCTTTATGGATAAAGACAAACGGTGTGTCTTCCGACCCTTGTATAATCTCAAACAAGAATTGGAATTCGGGAGGTAATATCGGCTTCGTTTTGTCTATCCGTAGCGACGAAGACATTAAGTTCAACGCTGGCAACAATGGTGACAGAATGGATGCCGGAGCCGGGTTGCCTCTTGATTACAAGAGCGGATGGATGCATGTGGTCCTTGTCGTGGACAGGGAGAAGAATAAGGTCCGGCTTTTCTATGATTTCGCCTCGGAGTTGGACTGCGACATACCGGAATCGTTAAGGAATGTCTCTTTCGACGCTCTTGACTTGAATATCGGACAAGACGGTACAGGCAAGTACAGCGCGCATCTGGCGGCCCAGTTGGATGAGTTTATCATCACCGCGGACGCGTTGAGCGATGAGGATATAGCGAAGCTGAAGGCTTATTACGTGAAGTGATATCAGGATTTATTCTTCCTGGTCAACAGCTCAAGGGCTAGCACCATTCCGACCCCGATCAGCGCCCAGAGAATGGCTCCCGGGACGTGGAGTGTACCTGTCGGCTGACCATTAAGGACATTGGCGGCCTCATAAGCGGCTTTGTCCGCCCATGGCCAGACCTTGACCAAAGCCCCGATCGTGAAACCGATCAACACCAGAAGGGTCTGTTTCTCATATTTTCCGATCAGCCAGTGCAGGAACTTCGAGAACGCTACGATCCCTATGACGCAACCGAATGCGAAGACGAGCAACACAGGAATATTCAACTCGCTGACAGCGTTCATTATATACTCGTACTTCCCAAAAAGGACAAGTATGAAACTCCCGGAGATGCCGGGCAAGATCATCGTGCAGATAGCTATGGCTCCGCAAAGGGCAATGAACCAGAGATCGGATGTGGTCTCTGTCGGAGAGAGAAGGCAGATGATGGCTCCGAGTACAACTCCAAGCACAAGCCAGAGGAGGTCGGTTCCCTTCCATCCTTTGATGTCGGAGAGCATGAAGACCGCCGAGACAATAATCAGTCCGAAGAAGAAAGCCCAGGTCTGGACCGGATGGTGAGCAAGAACATACCCCATCAGCTTGGCAAGGGAGAACACGCTGATTACCACACCTAAAGCTAGCCAGAAAAGGAAAGTTCCATGGATTGCTTTCCAGAATCCTTTGAAATCTCCTTTAATAAGAAGCTTCCATGATGATACGCTCAAAATCGCGTTGAGAGCCTCGATCAGCTCGTTGAATATACCGGTCAAAAGGGCTATAGTGCCTCCGGAAACCCCTGGAATGACATTAGCCGCGCCCATGGCATATCCCTTGAGCGCGACAACCAGATTCTTGACTATGTTCGCCATTGGTTACTGAATCTTGCCGAGATAAACTTTCATCGCGTTGAAACTATCCAGCTGCGAGAGGTCCTTTCCCGCCGGATCGGAAACCACCAGGTCGAAAAGATCTCCACCAAGTTGCTTGCGTCCGATCTTGAAACGAGCCTTTGAAGCCCTGGCCATATATTCAATGGCGAAATCCGGCTCCTTTATCAGGGATATGAACACGTCAGGAGCCCGATCTTCGAGAACTCCCATCTTGTACTTGTTCGGACGGCCCAACCAGTCGAGGTCTTTCTTGGTGATCGTGGTCTGGATGCTTGTGATGAGACGGTCCTCGCTGCCGATTTTCCGGAAATCCTGGAAAAACACGGCACCATTGATGTCCATCCCGCGGAAGTAGTTCATTATCGTTGACTTGCACGTGTCGAACGAGGGATCCTCAACATCAATGATCGCCACATAGGACTTGATCTTTGTCAACGGAAGGATCTCTGTCGGAACTGTGCTGGCGTGCCTCCGTAGAGCGCTTTTCCTGAATATATTCTTTACAAAATCAAACATACGGTTTAAACTTTGACAGAGGCGATCAGATCACGGATCTCCGCTTTGGCGTCTCTCCAACGCGGGACATCTATCTTGGTGCCGATAACCTCGACGACTTTCGCCGCAATTATCGAGCCGACTTCGCCGCAAACTTTCAATGGCATGCCGAGAGAGTGGGCGTACAGGAATCCGGCGGCATATGTGTCACCAGCTCCCGTGGCATCGATAGTCGCCGCCGGCCATGCCTCTATGTAGTGGTACTCGTTTCCTGACTGGACCATCGAGCCGTCTTTGCCTACTTTTACGATGGCGATCTCGCATTGTGAGGCGAGTTCGTTCAAAGCTTCACGAGGTTCTTTCTTTGTGAAAGCCCTGGCCTCGCTCTCGTTGGCGAAGACTATGTCGATGTATTTCTCGACCAGGTTGTGGAAGAAGGCCTCGTTGGACTCAACCACATTGTAGGAGGCCATATCTATGGAAATCTTGCAGCCGGCTTCTTTTGCCATCTGGACAGCCTGGCGGATAAGGTCTTGGTTCTGAACCAGATAGCCTTCGATGTGGAAATAGTCATATCCTTCGAAATACTCCGGCTTCAGATCCTCGGGAACAAGCTCGAGAGCGGCGCCCATATAGTCGGCGAAGGTTCTTTCCGCGTTTGCCCCTGTTATGAAGCACATGGCTCTTCCAGACCCCTTGGTTCCCTCCAGCAGAATCGTTTTCACGCCGAATTGCTCCAAGGTGCTCTTGTAGAGATGGCCGAGCTCATCGTTGCCGATCTTACCAATGTAGCAAGAGGGCATCCCGAATATGGATGTGCAGGTGATAGTGTTCGCCGCGGAGCCTCCCGGGACGTATTTCACCCCATATTCCTTAAGTTTTGACCATATCTGGTCACCTGTCTCAAGGTCAACATGCTGCATGCTGCCTGGAGGAAGGTGATACTCCCGGAGCATCGAGTCATCCGGGAAGACGGCGAGAATGTCCGTCAAAGCGTTTCCTATTCCTAAAATCGATTTCATAAGGCAAAAAGCGCGTTATGGCTCCACAAGCTACAAATTTAACGATTATTTGATTAAATTTGTTACCATGAACAAGAAGGTAGGGAATATTCTCAAGTACGGATTGTCAATCCTGCTTGCGGTTGTGCTGTTGTATTTCGCTTTCAGGAAAGTGGACTGGAATGATTTCTGGGCCGCCTTGAAGGCTTGCAGGTGGGAGTTTGTCCTTCTTTCCACTTTTTTCGGATTGATAGGGTTCTATCTCAGGGCATTGAGATGGAAGGAGGTTTTGCTGCCGATCGATCCGACCACCAGGACGTTGACCTGCTTCAACGGAGTCAATATAGGTTACGCCGTCAATATGGTCTTGCCTAGGGTCGGCGAGGTGCTCCGATGCACGTATATAACCGCCCACTCCAAGAAGGTCAAGGATCCCGAGACCGGGGAGGAACATCGCCTCGCGACTTTTGACAAGGCCCTGGGAACCGCCGTGCTGGAAAGATCCGTGGATGTGGTGATGCTGGGAGTCCTTCTTGTGGTATTCCTGGTTTTCACATGGGATAAGTATGGCGGCTTTTTCGTCGAGAAGATTTTCGGTGCCGCCGCGGGAAGGTTCACGTGGGGCAACATCGCCATTGTCTTTCTACTTTTCCTGGCCATCCTGGCTTCCGGTTGGACGGTTATCCGTTTCGCCAACAGGTGGAAACCCCTTGGCAAGATCAAGGATTTCTGCAGGGGCCTATGGCAAGGGTTCGTGAGTTGCATGAGGATGAGGAGGGCGTGGTGGTTCTTCCTCCTCACTATCCTGCTTTGGGGTTGTTACTGGATGATGAGCGTAACCATCCTTTGGGCGGTGCAGGGGATAGACACATCTGCCGTCTCCGCCGGCCTCGCTTCCGCGGTGAAGTCGATCCAGGCACTTAATCTGACTGACGCCATGTTCCTGATGCTCGCCGGCGCCCTATCATCAATTGTTCCAGTCCCCGGAGGATTCGGAGCTTTCCATTTCATAGTGGCCGGAGCGATTTCCTATGTCTATGGCCTTCCTTTCGAGTTCGGAATTATCTTCGCCACTTTGTCCCATGAGTCCCAGGAACTGAACCAGTTGATATGGGGAGGGATCTCCTTAGTTATTGAACAATTCAGAAAAGATTGAATATGAAACCCTTAAGGCTTTTCCTGACAATAGTCATCCTGACAGTTGTGCCACTTTTGACTTCAGTCTCGGCGCAGCCTAAGCTGTCCTCCAAGCAGCTATATTCCCAGTTCCAGAACCCCGACACACGCTATCGCCCCTTTGTCAGATGGTGGTGGAACGGAGACCGGGTCAAGGCTGAGGAACTTGTGCGTGAGCTTCACATCATGAAAGAGGCTGGTATAGGCGGGGTTGAGATCAATCCGATCTCATTCCCGGCCGGAGATGACACGTTGGACACCAAACCTCTTAAATGGTTGAGCGACGAGTGGATCGACATGTTGAAGGTAGTCTTTGACGAGGCTGAGAAGGTCGGAATGTATTGCGACCTCATCATCGGATCCGGATGGCCGTTCGGGGCCGAGAGCCTGCCGAGGGATGAACGGGCTGAAGTCCTTCTGACTTATGCGAGGGAAGTGCCTGCTGGTGAGACACTTGAGACATCCCTGTTCCATATATTCAAAGAAATTGATCCGGGAGTCACGATTGTGAATCCCCGCCGTACCCCGGAACTTGTGTCCTTTTGCCTGGCGCCTGATCCGATGAATGGGCTTGAGGATGCGATAGACCTGTCGGGCAATATCAAAGACGGTGTGTTGTCTGTCGATGTCCCTGAAGGAAAGTGGCAGCTGTACGCCATGATCAGGTTCGAGTCTTTCGCCAGTGTGATCAACGGGGCTCCAGGAGCCGCGGGCTCAATATTGAACCATATGGACGCCGCTGCCGTGAGAGGTTATCTGGATCATATGACCGATGCCATAGAGGTTAAGATAGGGCCGTTGTCCGGTCATGTCAGGGCCATGTTCATTGACAGTATGGAGCTTGAGGGCAACAACTGGACATCCGATTTCGCGGAGCAATTCAAGGCACGTAGGGGCTATGACCCGCTTCCCTGGCTCCCCTTCACCATGTTTGAGGTAGGAAGGCTTGGGGATGTCAAGAGCTTTGAATATGGTTCCAAGAAAAGCCCCAAGTTCGAGGAGGAAGTGAACCGGGTCCGTTTTGATTTCGAGCTCACAAAGGCCGAACTTCTCCATGAGCGCTTCTACACCACCACGGAGCGATGGGCAAAAGACAAGGGCTTGAAAATCCGCGCGCAAGCGTATGGAAGGGGCTTTTTCCCACTTGAGAGTTCTATGATAATCGATTATCCGGAAGGAGAGTCATGGACCACGAACTGGCTCAAGCACAGAATAGGAGAAGAGATGGGGGATGAGGATTACCGTCGTGGCAGAGGCTATACGATGATCAACAAATATGTCTCATCAGCGGCCCATTTGACTGGCAAACGGGTTATTAGTGCCGAGGAAATGACCAACACCTACAAAGTGTTCACTACCAGCCTGGAGTTCCTGAAGGTGGGATCTGACATGAGCGCCATCTCGGGGATCACGCACTCGGTCTGGCATGGCTTCAACTACTCCCCGCCGGAGGCCAAGTTCCCCGGCTGGGTCCAGTACGGGACTTTCCATAACGAGAGGAACACATGGTGGCCTTACGTGAAGAACCTCAACGACTATAGGGCCCGTATAGCCAGCCAGCTACAAAACGCCGACATGTACACGGACATAGCGATTCTTCCGGCGAACTATGACATGTGGACCACTATGGGAGTCCAGACGGAGCCGTTCCCGGTGAAGCTCAATATTCCTTACACATCCCTTATTTGGGAGGCTATCCACAAGACCGGCGGCGGAGCTGATTATGTCAGCGAGATAATCCTTAAGGACGCCGAGATAAAGAACGGCAAGATCTGTTATGGTCCAAAGCAATATGGAACCTTGTTTATCGTTGAGGTAACCGGCACGACTCCGGAGACCATCGCCAAGCTGGAGGAGTTTGTCCGCCAAGGTGGCCGGGTGTTCTGCATTGGCAAATACCCCGAGAAGTCGCTGGGATTCAAGGATTACGAGGCCAGGGACAAGGCGATCGCCGAAGGAGTGGGACGCCTTGAGGCCTATCCGGACAGGTTCATCCTTCTGGAGAAACCAGAGGATGGGAAATATCTCGAGTGGTATCAGAAAGTTATGGAGAAGTATTCCCTGCCACACTCTATCACTATCTCCAATCCGGATCGTTTCCTGCTCCAGGACCGTTATGTCACCGACGACAAGTCCGACTTCTTCATGGTGATGAACGCGCATATGACCGAGGCTCGTGAGACAGATATAATATTCCCGAAATCAATCACTTCCGGAAAGAATGCCTGGATTTACGATCCGGCTTCTGGCTCCAGGACTCCACTGCGGCTTGACAAGGACGGCAAGGCTCATTTCCGCTTTGGTCCCTCTGAGGCTTACTTGTTTGTTTTCAACAAGGATGGCAGGGCATCTAAGGCATCTCCTTCCACGTACGTTCGTAGCCTAGTCGGCGGTTCGGAAGCTCCGCGGGTTAACCAATCTGTTGAAGGTCCTTGGACCCTGACTCTCCACCAGCCTCAACTCGACACCACTTGGACCGCCACCCTTGACACCCTGCGGGACTTCAAGGATATGGCCGACTCCACCTTCAAGAACTTCATGGGCACGGTCGTGTACAAGACAACGGTATCCCTTGACGGAAAGAGTCTGCCCAAGAGAATCGATCTCGGCAAGGTGGCGGACGTCTGCGAACTCAAGATCAATGGCCGGGATGCCGGAATGAGATGGTTCGGAGAGAGAGTGTTTGACATATCCCCTTACGTCAAGGCCGGGAACAACACCATTGAGGTGAAAGTCACCACCTTGATGGGTAATTACATACAAACCCTTAAAGACAATACGGTGGCTCAGCGCTTCGTTTTGAGACGGAGTCAGCCCTACGTGTCCGCCGGATTGATTGGACCAGTAAATTTATATCAGTAACTCCTTACAGATGAAAAGATTCCTTAGATTTGCGGCGTCTTTGCTGCTGTTAGCTGGCGGGGCCCAGGGGCTCAGTGCCGCTGATTATTTCGCGAGGGATTTCGGTGCCGTCCCTGACGGCTTTACCCTCAACACGGTGAGCATCCAGGCTGCGATTAATTTCGTCTCCGCCCAAGGCGGTGGCCGTGTCGTTCTCGACAAAGGTGACTATGTCTCCGGATCTATTTACCTCAAGGATGGTGTGACCCTCTGGATTGACGAGGATTCAGCTCTCCTTGGTTCTGTCAACCCCTTTGATTACGTAAGGGATCCTGACGCCAATTGGACCGCCCTTGTTTTCGCCATTGGCCAGAAGAACATCGGCATCGAAGGTGGCGGAACAATCGACGGCCGCGGTTTCATGATAGCCACCAGGTACGTTGACTTTGTCCACCTTGGAATATTCGAGGACGCGCTTACCAATGACCGTCTGCAAGAGGCAAAACGGCCCGAGAACATCCATTTCTACAAGTGTGAGGGCATCGTCATCAGGGATCTCCTCCTCAAGGATCCCGGTTGTTGGAACCAGCAGTATGACAAGTGCCGCGACATCCTCGTCGAGAGGGTCCATGTGGACGCCAAGTCCTATTGGAACAACGACGGTATCGACATCGTGGACAGCAGCGACGTGATTATCCGCGACTGCTTCTTTGACGCGGCGGATGATGTGTATTGCTTCAAGAGCCACAGTAACGACGGTATCAGCGAGAACATCCTGGTCGAGAATTGCGTCGGTCGCTCGAGTGCCAACGGCATCAAGTTCGGAACCTACACCAGGGGCATATTCCGTAACTTCAAATTCAAGAATATGAAGATTTATGACACCTACCGCAGCGCGATCACGATCGCCACTGTGGATGGCGCCATCATTGAGGATGTGGAGATCGACGGGGTCGAGAGCATACACACCGGCAACCCGATATTCCTTCGTACCGGCACCCGTCACACCCGTGATGACCAGAAGCCCGTGCTGAGGAACATCGTCATCAAGAACATGTATGCCGAGGTTCCTCTCGACAAGCCCGATGCCGGCTACAGCTACGAGGGCCCGGTTGAGGATCTCCCTCGCAACGTCCTCCCCAGCATAATCTACGGCAACCCGGACATCAAGATCGAGAACGTCCGCCTGGAGAATATAGAGATAGTCTATCCTGGTCACGCTGATCCTGAATATGCCTACAGAGGCTCCTCCAAAGAGGAACTTGACGCTATTCCCGAGATGGAGACCAGCTATCCTGAATTCTCCAATTGGAAGGAACTTCCTGCCTGGGGATTCTATATCCGCCACGCCAACGGAATCGTATTCGACAACGTCAAGATCACGGTTGACGGCGAGGATTACCGCCCGGCCATAGTAACCGACGATGTCAACGGTTTGAGGCTCAAGGACGTGGAAATCAACCAAGACACTGCCGAAAAAGGCAAGAAGCAGATTATCAACAAGGACACCAAGAACATCAAAAAGAAATGAAAAAGGTATTCATCATAGCCTCCCTGCTTCTCGTCTCGCTGGCTGGGATGGCACAGGACAAGCAACCGGTCTACAAGTCTTCTTTCTTCGGTATCAGAAGTGACGGCGTGACCGACAACACGAATTCCATCCGGAAGGCTCTTGAATTCATCGCCTCTAAAGGAGGCGGGACCCTTGAATTCAGTGTCGGCCGCTATCTGACAGGCTCTGTAGAGCTACAGTCCGGAGTTGATATCTATCTTCGTGAAGGCGCGGTTATCGTCGGCGCCACGAATATCTACGCTTATGAAGGCAAGAAGGGCGTCTTTTGGGGAGAAGGTGTGAAAGATGTGACCATCTCCGGCAAGGGTGTCATCGATGGCCGCGGCCCCGGACTCCTTCGTGACATATTCGCGCAGACAAACATGAAACATATTCCTGACGACACCGTAATCCCGACCCTTGTATATCTGAAGGATTGTGAGAATGTGAGTCTCAAGGACTTTATCCTCCGTTATCCCGCGACGAGGAACACCCTCTATATCATTGAGGGCGGTGACGTCAAGGTGGAAGGCTGCTACTCAGACACGAAATGAGACGGCTCGTTTTATTATCCGCTCTGGTCTTGATCCTTTGCTTCGAGGCCAGAGCGGAAGATTATTCCTGGAAAGCCAAGTGGATCAGCAAGCAGTATTACCAGAGCGAGACCAATTCTTGGCTTGCGTTTCGTAAAGATATTGATATAGAGAAGGTTCCGTCCTCTCTTGTCGCCAGGATCGCGGTTGACACCAAGTACTGGCTCTGGATAAACGGCGAGCCCGTGGTCTATGAGGGCGGTCTGAAAAGAGGACCTTCCATCGGCGGAGGATATTACGACAAAGTGGAGATCGCCCCTTACCTGAAGAAGGGTGAGAATAGGATTTCCATCCTTGTCTGGTTTCTGGGCAAGGCGGGATTCAGCCACATGAGCAGCGGTACTTGCGCCCTTTTGTTCGATGCCCGCTGCCCCGAAGTCGAGATTTTCTCCGACGAGACCTGGGAATGTTCCGTCCAGTACGGTTACGGGACCGCCTCCCATCCTATCACCAACTACCGCCTTTCGGAGAGCAACATCCGTTACGATGCCAACCTTTTCGATTACGAATGGTTCAAGACTCCTATTCCCGGACCCGATGAGAGACCGGTGCCGCGGAAGGCTCCCGAGTGGCTGGGCTCTTCCATAGAGCTTCCTTTCCTTCCCGGCGACGTCCCGATGGGAGAGTTGGTGGAGAGGCCTATTCCCCAATGGAAGAACTATGGTCTTAAGGAATATCCATCAACACGGCAAAGTGGTGACACGCTTTATTGCAAGCTGCCATATAACGGTCATTTTTCCCCATGGCTCAAAGTCGAGGCCCCTAAGGGGAAGGTGATCTCGATGCATACCGACCACGATATGGTCTCCAACGCGAAATGTGTGAGCGCCGAATACGTCACCAGAGAGGGAGTCCAGGAATATGAGAGTTTCGGATGGATGAACGGAGAGGAAATGTATTACATCTTTCCTCCAGAAGTGAAGGTCTTGGAGGTCAAATTCCGCGAGACCGGCTACGATTCCGATTTCACGGGGACTTTCTCCTGTTCCGATCCAATCCTGAATGAATATTGGCAAAAAGCTCAAAGGACTCTTTATGTCTGTATGAGGGACACCTACTATGACTGCCCCGACCGAGAGAGGGCCCAATGGTGGGGTGATGAGGTCAATGAGTTGAACGAGGCTTTTTATCTGCTTGACCGGAAGGCTGATAAGCTCGCCCGGAAAGGGATCCTGGAACTGGTCCGTTGGCGGAAACATGACGGGGTCATGTACGCTCCTATCCCTTGCTCCAACTATTTCAAGGAGCTACCGATGCAGATTCTCAATTCCATCGGATGGTACGGCTTCCGGGGATATGCGTTTTATTCTGGAGATTTCTCGTTTGTGGCTGATGTCTATCCGGCTGTGCACAAATATCTCCATGAAGTCTGGGAGCTTGATTCTGAGGGACTTCCTATATACCGCCTAGGCGGCTGGGACTGGCCGGATGCCGGAGAGCACCAGGATCGGGTAGCGCAATTGCACCTGTGGTATTATCTCGCGCTTAAGGCTGAGGCGGAGTTCGCCAGCATGCTTGGAAAAGAAGCGGAAGCGGTTGAGGATAAGCTAATTATGTCTCGTATAGCAGCTGTTCTTAATTCGAAATATTGGAATGGATCAGCTTATATAACTCCCGGTTTTGATGACCTTCCGGACGACCGGGTACAAGCGTTGGCTGTCATCTCGGGAGTGGCTGGCCCTGATAAATACCCTATGTTGAAAAAGGTATTTGCGGAACGCTACAACGCCACGACCTATATGTTCCCTTATGTCCTTGACGCCTTGTACACCATTAGTGAGCCGCAAATGGCACTGGAAAGGATGCGCAAACTCTGCCCGACCATAATGAAAGACGGCTGCGCGACTCTTTGGGAACATTGGAACTTTGAAGGGACTTGCAATCATGCCTGGGCGGGTGGCGGAGTAATCTCTATGGTTCGCCAACTGGCCGGCGTGGAAGCCTTGAAGCCTGGATATCAACAATTTGAGGTCACCCCTCAAATGGGCGACCTCAAATGGCTTAAAACTGGTTTTGAGACTAACTACGGCAGGATCGAGGTCTCTCTTGTGAAAAAAGGGAAAAGGATCGAAGCCGAGATAACCGTCCCTTATGGCACAACTTGCCAGATCGGAGGAAAAGCATACAGCCCTGGCACTCATAAGGTCAGGCTGTAGCTAACGGAAGTTACTTCTCCGCTGTAGCTGAGAATACGATGATGTTGCGCTCTTCCGGTAGCTGGATTTCCTTGGCCCCGTCGACAGGGATGCTCACCAGGTACATATAGGAGAAAGAATACGCGTTATTCCGGACTTTGGGGTTGTGGGTGTGTGTGCCAACGTATGCGATGTCGTCAGTCCTGAGCACTGAGTCATAATACCCTGGCCATCCATATACTCCGTAGAAGCCGGTGTAATGGGAAACATTCTTTACTACCTTATTGTCTCCAACCTTGAAACTTGCCGTTGCAGGCTTGTTAATGTCTATTACCACATTTTCTTGAGGCATGCCCCTGCGCATAGGCATCGGACATGACGCGACGAGCAGATGGAGTGTCTTGGTGCCTTCCGGTACGGCAATGGTCTGTGAGCCGCACATCACCGCATCGTTGTAGTTGGGCTCTCCGAACTTGAAAGGAATACCTCTGTATGAGAAATTGTCGGGTATGATTTCAGCCGCGAAAGATTCGCGTTCCCTACCGATACGTCCCATTGTGGGGAATTTGTCGGTGGTGATCGCGACCATATTGTACGGGAGTTCGACTTCCTGGAATTCGGGAGTTGTGATCTTTACCGCGGGGGCGGCGAAATGGACACGGTATGTCTTGAGAGCGAACTTGGTCGACTCCACGTTCAGAGCTTTGCCGGCGAATGAAGCCGCACCCTTGGGAGCCTCGATACCGTTAGTCTCCTCGGCTCCGGTCAGGGTATTGTTGAACAGGATCTGTCCCTTTGCTCCGTTACCTGAAAGCTCATATACACGAATTATGTATCCGTTTCCATCCTGGGCCTTCTTGAACGCCTTCACGCGTAGGTTAGGATTTGTGGAAGAAACGAGGGAGACAGTCTTACCGAGCTTGCCGGGATGCTTGTCCGTCAGGAAAGCCATCTTGTCCTGATTGAGAGCGTCAGCCGCGATGTCGGTAAGCGCGGGGTTGAGAGCGCCCTTATGACCGACTATGCTGTATGTGAATGTGTGCTCACCGAAGTCCTGGGTGGCCTGCTCACCATAACCTCTGGCCGCTGTAGGAGTGTGGATAAGGGTGAGGCGGATGGTGTGGTCGTTAGGCTTGTCCCATCCATATTTGCAGTCATTCATAATGGTCACGCCGTATGAGTTATCCGAAGCGGTCATGTCAGCCCACTGCTGTCCGATGACTTCGTATGCGGTGGGGACATTGTTGCCGCGCTTGATGTTACCCATTCCGAGGTCGTATGTGGCTTCGGGGGCGTCGAATGATACGGGGAAGCTTGCCTTCAGAAGCGAAGCCTTGGAGGCCCAGTTCACGGTGTTGACAACGTCGATGCGGTCATCAGCGGCACCGTCGGTGAGGATAATCCTCTGCACGAAGGTGGAGCCAGCGTACTGCTTCTCAACTTTGAGGACAGCTCTCAGGGCTCCGCATTCCTCAACGCTGACTTTGACATTGCCGCCAATAGTCTCGGGTTCCCGATCCACAACCTCTTTCAGGATTTCCCATGCGGGCCAAGAGTCGGATTTGTTGTCCGGGAAGAAGGCGTAACCGAAAGCTTCACCCTGGCGGACGAGTTCTTGGCCATATCTCTTGTCGATTATAGAGGCTATGTCGCCGTTTGAATTTAGGGTCACACGGTAGATACTGTTCTCAATTGTGTTACCCGAAGCCTTGAGGGCGGGATTCTTGGCCTCTGCTTTGGCGGAAGGCCTGATGTCATAAACAGAGAGGCTGAGTGAAGGGTCTGAGCCCGCGAAGAGGACAGTGGCCTGGCCGTTCTCACGGGAAATAATCTGGGCCTTGACCTTCTTGCCGTCCGGACCATACACGTCGACTGACTTATATTGGGCAGGCAGGTCGATATTGATGCTGGCGATGTCCTTATTGGGTGCGGTCACGTGGTTATATACGATGACAGGAGTTCCCTTGACCGCGGTGTTCATCACGGAGCCCATGCTGGTGACGCCCGTCTCGACAAGGCTGTTCATCTGACTAAGATTGATGTACTCGTCATTGTATGAGAACTGGTAGCATTCGGGAAGGCTGGTGCCGGTCAGGTCATCGTGGAACTGGTGCCAAAGGACTCTCTTCCAGCCCTCATCGATGGTGTATGAAGGATATGCGAAGCCACCATAGATCTCACTCATCGCGGAAATGCCTTCCGCCGCTCCGAGCATACGTTCGTTGCGTCGGTTGAGATTCTTCATCTCCACCTTAGAGGTGTAGTTGCCCGTGGCGTGGGTGTCCATCAAGAGCTCACCCTCATATTCAGGCAGCCTCTCGTCCCAAAGGAAATCCATGAACATTTCGTCAGAGGTGGCGAACTTCACGTTGTAGTCGGGACCAGGATTGTGTAAGGCTTCATTTACGAACCTTACTCCCGTCGGGGTGCCCGAGCCTCCGGTGTCGCCGGTGCCGAAGTATCTGTATGCCGCGGGAACCGCTGTATTCTCAAGACGTGTCTTGAAATCAGCATAGTCGGTGACAGGCTCGTTGGGACTCCAGCTATAGCTTCCGCCATCCATCGCCGCCATCAATTTTCCGCCGTCGAGGCCCTTCCATACTCCGAAATAGAACGGGAACTTCATTCCATTCTCGAAGAAGGGGACATATCTCCATGCGAGCTTTTGTGTGCCGAAACCGATAAGCCCGCAGTGCGCCGCGACGGAAGGAAGCTGGTAGCCGAATCCAAAGCAGTCAGGAAGCATGATGTCCGTCGATAGTTTACCGAACTCTTTCATGTAGAATTCCTGTCCGAGGAGGATGTTCCTGATCTCTGACTCAATCGAGGGCATGTTGGGGTCATTGGCGTCCCAGGATGCCCCGGATAAATGCCATCGGCCGGAAGCCACATATCCCTTGAGCTTTTCGAAGAGGTCAGGATAATATTCCTTCGCCCAAGCATATTTCACTGCTCCCTCGAAACTGAATTTATAGTCAGGGTATTCGTCGAGCAGCGCGAAGTTTTGTACGAGCGTGTTATACACATACTCGTTGATAGATGTCTGCACCGTCCATCTCCACTGTGAGTCGAAATGAGCGTTGGAAACCATGTAGACGGTAGGTTTGTCCTTTGAGTTGGATTTCACCTGTGCCATCGCCGCCGACAGCGGCATCGCGATGAAGAGAATCATCGCCAAGACTCTTTTGTTGAACATATTGATAGAAGTATCGTTTTGTACAAAAATATAAAAAAAAACGAACAAAAGATACTTTCGCCGGAAATCATTTACGGATTTTGGAAAAACATTTGGCGCCAGCCCCAAAAGGTCGAGCCCTGGAGTCTATTCCGCTGGAATATAGATAGTTATGGCTGCCCAGTTGGTAGTCCAAGAGTATTTCCAGTCGCCCTTCTCGAACTTGAGACCATAGTATTTACCTAACCTGTCCTCAACACTGTACAAGGTCGTGAAGCGGTAGCCTTCGTGCTCGGAAAGGAATTCATCCCTCGCTTTTGCCGCAGCCTCTGTGAGATTCGCGCTGTCAATCTGGAAGTAGGTCTTTTCCCATTCCCAATTACGTCCTTGAGAAGATTTGGCTGTCTTGACTATACCATTATCCATAAAGAAGATAAGGTTGTTGCCGTCCTCGTTCACGCACCCGAGTATAGTCGCTCCCGTCGGCAAAAACCCACTTACACTATTTAGCGACTGGGTAATATCCCTCCACCAATATGAAGGGTTGACATAGTTATGCTCATAATAAAGCAGGTCGCCATCATCGTCGATCGCTATGGTGTTGGATTCAAAGACAACGCCGTTGATTGAGTTCTCGTCCTCGTAGGGAATCTCGAAGCAGAACTCAAATTGTTTTTTCTCGAAATAGCGGCGGGATATCTCCATTATATAACTGTTGTCGGAAGAATAGTCCTCATTTGCCACTCCCGTTCCGATATACGTCCGGGCTACTATCCTAGGAAGCTGGTAGATGAAATCATCCTTCGAATACTCTTTATTGGTCATCATCCATATTCGATCCTTGTAGTGGGCTGTGGCTCTAAGCCCATCACCATCAACGAATTCCAATTGGGCCCAACCTGCGTAATCCTCACCGTAATGGTCGTTGATCAGAGTCGCGTCAGGATAACGCTTATTGAAATCCGCAAGGACATATTCGGGAATAGTATCATAAGGGGCGCGCGCTTCCTTATCACAACCGGCAGATATCAACAGGCCGAGAACGACAATAAGGATTAGTGAAATGGAACAAAGAGTTTTATTATTAATCATCATAATAATCTATTGAAATGGGGCCGCAAAGGTACTATTTTTTATCCTATATTCCTCATTTATTATTAACTTGGCATTTATGAGAACTGATTTAGCGATTATAGTTGCTTTGACATCACTGCTTTATGCGGGTGGTTGCGTCAGAGATCTTCCGATGGAAGTTCCCCAGAAGGAGATGGAAAAAGTATTTGAGGAGGTGAAAACTCCTTTCAAAAGGGGACTTGTCATACCTGGGACTGAAAGTCTGGCCGCGGACAGCCCCAGCGTTTTCCGTAAGGATGGGAAATGGTACATGGTCTATATCATCTTCGACGGCCGGGGATATGAGACCTGGCTTGCCGAGAGTGAGGATCTCCTTGAGTGGAAGACTCTTGGCAGGTTGATGTCATATTCAAAAGAAACCGACTGGGATGTCAACCAGAAAGCCGGTTACCTGGCTCTGGTGGACACGAAATGGGGCGGGTCGTATGAGCTGGAGAAATATGACGAAAAGTATTGGATGAGCTATCTTGGAGGAGACGCTTCCGGATATGAGAGTGGAGTCCTGTCTCCTGGGATGGCTTACACGACCGGGAACCCTGCCGAGCCTCATGAGTGGAGCCGGTTTGATCAACCAATTATTTCGCCTAAAGATCCGGACGCGTCCTGGTGGGATAATGTTAAAATATACAAGAGCAGCGTGATACGGGATCCTTGGAAACTGACGGGTCATCCTTTCGTGATGTATTACAACGCCAAGGGTAACGCCGAGAGGATCGGTATGGCCGTGAGTGACGACATGGTCTCCTGGAAGCGCTATGGCTCAGACCCTGTCCTGGAGCACGGAAACAGGGGTATCACCGGAGACGCTCACGTCCAGAGAATCGGAAAGCTTTGGGTGATGTTCTATTTCGGATTCAATTGGGATAAAACCAGGAATTACGCCTGGGATTCTTTCGCCTGCTCATACGACCTTGTCCATTGGACAGATTGGACGGGAGAGCCGCTGATCAAGCCATCGGAACCATTCGACAACCGTTACGCCCACAAACCTTGCATGGTCAAGTGGAAAGGTACGGTTTATCATTTCTATTGCGCCGTGGACGAGGATAATAACCGCGGCATCGCCCTCGCCACATCCAAAGAACTTTGAAAAGTAAAATGTCTGAAGAGAATTTCCTTGACCGGCGCAATGGTGCCATAGATATGCTCCGGGGACTTACAATGTTCCTGATGGTTTTCGTGAATGACCTTTGGACCGTCGGAAATGTTCCCGGATGGATAGGACACACCGCGGCGACCCAGGACGGAATGGGGCTGGCTGACATCGTGTTCCCGATGTTCTTGTTCTCGGTTGGTTTGTCCATCCCCTACGCGATTGAGAGAAGGTTCTCCAAGGGGCAGCCGGGCGAAGGTGTTTTCGGGCATATTCTATCAAGAACCCTCGCGTTGCTATTGATGGGCGTATTCATCGTCAATTCCGAGGGAAGTTTCTCTCCTATAGTCGGTTACGGTAAAGGAACCTATTGGATGCTGATGGTTCTGGGGTTCTTCCTGGTTTGGAACCAATATCCGAAAGAGTTCAAGCCGAAAAGATGGCTGCAGGTCGCCGGGTTGGCGATTCTTCTCTTTCTGGCGCTTACTTTCCGGGACGGTGACGGGGAGTATTTCCAGGCCGGCTGGTGGGGAATACTCGGATTGATCGGATGGGCGTATTTATTCTGCGCCATATCCTGGATGCTATCGAGGAAAAAACCCTGGATCATAGCGCTGCTCTGGCTTGCCGTGTGCCTCCTGAATATGCTGACCACCGGTCTTCGTGATGGGGGAAGTTTGATTGAGGGTAGTAATTTCATTTCTGATTTCGCCCGGGCTATCCATCTCGGGAACGGTTCCTGCGCGTTGATGGTTCTCGGCGGAATGATGACGACACTCGCCGATAAAAGACTGTCTGAAAAAGCGGTTTCGTTCCGGGTCGGTTCCGGCTTCGGAGCCGCCATCATACTCGCTCTTCTCGGATGGGGAGCGCACCAGTTCTGGATCACGTCCAAGATTATAGGCACTCTGCCTTGGTGCCTCTATGTATCAGCTATTTCCGTAGCTTTATACACCTTGCTCCGTTACCTTGAGAGACGGACTTGGACAGGGTGGTTCAAGCCTCTCAGCCCCGCCGGTACGGCCACGCTCACGGTGTATATGATGCCGTATCTGTATTACGCCTTATGGGTGGTCTTCTCCCCGACCGTCCCCTCTTGGCTTGCCGGAGGGGTCGGACTCGTCAAGTGCGCTTTGTTCTCTATGTTGTGCATAGCCACCGCCTGGCTTCTTGGCAAGGCGGGACTTAAGTTGAAAATATAGATTAACCTCTGACCAGCTGGACGAACTCTTTCGGAGAATGAACCTGTAGAGTCGTGAAAGGCTTGATATGCTTTGTGTCAGATGCTATGATCATATCGCGGAGATTATCGGAGTCAGGATCACGCATACCGGGTGGGGGACTTTTATGTCCTTTCCGGTGTTATTCAGGAGTCCTGTCTTGGGGTCGCGACTGAATACTTGGATAACGTCACTGTCCCTGCAAGCCACGATCACAAACTTTCCGTTCGGAGAAACCGCGAAGTTCCTTGGATGGATACCGGTTTCCTGGTAGCCGGCATATTCGAGGAGTCCGGTCTCGCTGTTCTGTTTGAAGATCGCTATCCCGTCCCCCTTCAGACGATTGCTGCCGTAGAGGAACTTGCCATCAGGGGAAAAATGTATGTCGGCGCTTCCCCTGGCATGGAGCGGATCAGCCTCGATGGTTTGTTTGAGCGAAAGGTCTCCGTCATTATATTCATACACCAGGACATTGCCTTCAAGTTCCGTTATCACATACATGAAATGACCGTCCTTTGAATAGTCGAAATGTCGTGGACCTTCTCCTGCCGGAACCTTGATCTTTACCGGTTCTGAAGTCGTGACTTTTCCGTCTTCGACCGGGTAACGGTAAATATAATCGCCGCCTAAGTCTATGACAAACAAGAACTTCCCGTCAGGAGACACCTGTGATGAATGAATATGTGAACCCTCTTGGCGTAAGGAGTCGGGGCCAATCTCAAAGAACTCGATCAAGGAGCCGTCCTTAAGATTGCCGTCACCTTCTAGCGGGAATATTGTCAAAGACCCGGAAGAATAGTTCGTGGCGACCACATCTTTTCCGACATAAGTGACATGGCAGGGACTGCTGCCGTACGTGGGCCGCTTGCCCAACAGTTTGAGAGTTCCGTCCGCCGGGTTGTAAGCAAAGGCGGACACGGCGGCGTCAACCTGTTGCTCGGTGACGGAATATACAATCTTATTGTCCGGGGTGACCGCGAGGAATGAAGGGTTCGGGATTTCAGTCACGGAAAGAGGTGAATTGTCCCCGGTGTTCTGGTTGAACCGGAATGAATATATTCCTTTGCTTTCCGTGTCGGTATAAGTTCCGACCAATAGGTTCAGTTCCGCTGTCCGCTTCCCGCAACCAATCAGGGAAAGAATAACGGAAAGCGATAATAATACCCGTTTCATTTTTATCTAAATCTATATCAGATCACGACCGGCTTGTACTTCGGCACGAGGATCCTCATGATGATCCAAGCCAGCAGATAAGCGATGCCGCAGAAACAGAACACCATGAAATATCCGGCGGGCTTGCCTTCAAATCCAAGGAATTGGAATGCCGCCCCCGCGTTCTCGGCGTAAGTGAAAAGGTTACCTGCGACTTTCTGGATAATCATGGAGCCGACTCCTCCGGCCATGGCGCCAATACCCGTAATCGTGGCGATGGCACCCTTGGGGAACATGTCTCCTACCGTTGAGAAGATATTCGCGGACCAGGCCTGGTGTCCGGCGGCAGCGAGTCCGATAAGGATGGCTGGCCACCAAGGAGAGTTGAAATGGACTCCCAGAGGTTGCGCGAACAAAGAGCAAAGCGGGATGAAGGCGAAAAGGAGCATCGCCAGCATACGTCCTGAATACGGGTGCATCCCTTTCTTTTCCACGAACAATTTCGGAAGGTATCCTCCGATTAGCGATACCACTGTGACAATGGCGTAGAGAGTGAATATCAAGGCCTGTCCCTTAGCGGAGGTCGCCGGGGCTCCAAACTGGTTGCTGAAATATGAGGGAGCCCAGAAAAGGAAGAACCACCATACGCCATCTGTCAGGAACTTGCCGACGATGAAGGACCAAGTCTGGCGATATTTGAACGCCTGGATGAACGGAATGCTCTTCTCCTGCGCCAATGCGGCTTTCTCCGCCTCGTCCGCGGCGTCGTCCTGGAGTATGTACTCCAACTCGGCCTCATTCACGTGTTTGCTCTTTTCAGGCCTGTCATACATGAAGTTCCAGAAGAACATCCAGATGAAACCGAGTCCACCAATGATGATGAAAGCCCATTCCCAACCGAAAGCTTTTGCGAGCGGAGGAATACAAAGCGGTGCGGCCAAAGCTCCCACAGACGCTCCTGCATTGAAGATTGACGTGGCGAAAGCCCTGTCCTTCTTTGGGAAATATTCGGCCGTGACCTTGATGGCGGCCGGGAAGTTGCCGGCCTCTCCAAGTGCGAGGATGCCTCGACAAAGCAGGAATAAGTAAACCGAAGTGGTGGCTACGGCCAAAGCCGCGTTCGATCCGGCCTCAACCGCTCTCATCGCCGCGACAGACTCAAAGCCGCCCAAATGCGCTGTCGCCCAGCCGCAAGCGGCGTGCATCACGGCGCCGGCCGACCAGACTCCGATAGCGATCAGGTATCCTTTCTTTGTCCCCATCCAGTCCACGAACTTGCCGGCGAAAAGGCAAGCGATAGCGTAAAGGATGGAGAAGAATGAGGTGATTGTACCGTAGTTGGCGTCAGACCAGTGGAATTCGGGTTTGATAAATTCCTCGTATGTGAGAGAAAGTACCTGACGGTCAAGGTAGTTAACGGTCGTGGCGACGAAGAGAAGGCTGCATATCCACCATCTCCAATCGGTCATCAGTTTCTTCTGTGTTGACATTTTATCTCAATGATTTTATTATTTCCAATGTTTCGGCGCAAAGCTCGGAAATCTTATTCCATTCACCCGCGGCTATAACGTCCTTCGGGAACAGGTGGGATCCCATGCCCACGCAGGTCGCGCCTGCCTTGAACCAGGCCTCGAGATTCTCCCTTGTTGGTTTTACTCCGCCTGTGACCATAAGCTGGCTCCAAGGCATCGGAGCCATTATGCTCTTGATGAAAGCTGGTCCGAGAACATCCCCGGGGAACACCTTGCAGATGTCGCATCCGGCTTGCTGGGCGGCTCCTATCTCGGAAGGAGTGGCGCAACCCGGGAAGTAAGGAATAAGCCTCCTATTGCAGACGGGGACTATATCGGGGTTAAAAAGAGGACCGACCACGAAGTTGGCTCCTGACTGTATAAACAAGGCCGCCGTCCCGGGATCCACTACCGACCCTATTCCCAGGATCATTCCGGGAAGTTGGGCGTTGGCGAACTTGACCAGTTCGCAAAAAACCTCATGAGCGAAATCACCCCGGTTAGTGAACTCAAAAACTCTCACTCCTCCGTCGTAACAGGCCTTGAGAATCTTTTTGGAAGTTTCAAGATCAGGACTGTAGAAGACCGGGACCAAGCCCGTCTCCGTTATTGCCCGTATTACTTGAAGTTTGCTATATTTCGCCATAAATAATTCATTATTAGATTTTTCGCTACGCTCAGAATGACAATTAGCGGGAGACTCGTCCGGAGCCGTCGCCCTTCATAAGGTTCTCGACCTCGGCGACCGTGACCTGATTGAAATCTCCGAATATCGTATGTTTGAGGCAGGAAGCCGCGGCAGCGAAGTTGAGGGCTTTCTGGTCGTCATTTGGATATGTTAGCAGACCATAGATCAGGCCGCCCATAAAGCTATCGCCGCCACCTACCCGGTCAACGATATGGGTGATATCGTAGCGAGATGACTGGTAAAGGGTTTTCCCATCCCAGAGCACACCTCCCCAGGTGTTGTGGTTCGCGTTGATTGAGCCGCGGATGGTGAAGATGACTTTCTTTGCCCTGGGGAATCTCTCCATCAATTTCTCTCCCACACTCTGGAATATATTCTGGTCGATGGCACCGCCGGTTGCCGTCACATCAAATCCTTCCGGTTTGATTCCGAATATCTTGTCTGCATCCTCCTCGTTACCGAGGATAATGTCGCAACCGTTCACCAGGGCAGGCATGATATCGGAGGCCGTCTTACCATATTTCCAGAGGTTTTTGCGATAGTTGAGGTCGCAGGATACCGTGATACCCATACGGTTGGCGGCCTTGATGGCCTCCAGGCACACATCGGCGGCTCCCTGGCTGAGAGCCGGAGTGATACCGGTCCAGTGGAACCAATCAGCGCCCGCGAACACCTTGTCCCAATCAATCATCCCGGTCCCGATGGTCGAGATGGCCGAGTGGGCCCTGTCATAGACAACTTTGCTCTGTCGAGCGACAGCGCCTGTCTCAAGGAAATATATTCCCAGACGTTCACCTCCGAAAACGCAGAAATCTGTCCCGACCCCGTAGGAATGAAGATCCTGAATACAGCTTTTGGCCAGGTCATTTTCGGGGAAACGGGTCACGAACTGGGTATCAATACCATAATTCGCAAGTGAAACGGCCACATTGGCCTCACCGCCTCCGAAAGTGGCGTCGAACTGCCTCGCCTGCGAAAAACGCAAGTGGCCAGGTGTTGAGAGGCGGAGCATTATCTCTCCGAAAGTGATGACTCGTGGCATATTAGAAAGCGAAATAGTTCTTCGCGTTGTTGTAGCTGATGTCTTCAACCATCTTGCCTATGAAATCGAGTTCGGACTCGGGGAGTTTGCCAGCCTCAACGTCGGAACCGATCACATCGCAGAGGATTCGGCGGAAATATTCGTGGCGGGGATAGCTTATGAAACTGCGAGAGTCGGTAAGCATTCCCACGAACCGGCTGAGTAAGCCCTGTGAGGAAAGAGCGTTTATCTGTTTGCGCATCCCGTCTTCCTGATCCAGGAACCACCAAGCCGAACCGAACTGCATCTTCCCGGGGAAGGTTCCGTCGTTAAATGTGTAAGCCATGGCCATCATCACCTCGTTGTCTTTAGGGTTGAGGCAATACAGTATGGTCTTGGCGAGTTTGTCCTCGGCGGCGAGACGGTCAAAGAAGCGATGTCCGGCCGCGGCGACCGGAAGATCTCCGATGGCGTCGAAGCCTGTGTCGGGGCCAATCAGCTTGAACATTTTGGAGTTGTTGTTGCGGAGAGGGCCCACATGGAATTGCTGTGACCAACTTGACTCCGCGTCCATGACAGCCATATCGTGAAGGAACGCGCTGCGGAACTTCTCAAGCTCCTTCGGGCCTGGTGCCTTTCCGAGAAGCACTTTCTTGAATATCAACTCTATCTCAAGATGCGTGTAATCAGCCCCATAGAAAGTGTCCATCCCATGGTCTGATAGCTTGCAGCCCATGGATTCGAAGAAGTCATGCCGTTTTTGCAGGGCCTCGATAAGGTCGGTGTAAGAATCGATATCCTTACCTGCCGCTTCTCCCAGTTTCTTCAGATATTCTTTGTAGCTCTGGGGGTCTTCCACAGCCATGGCCTTATCCGGTCTCCATGCCGGTAACACCTTGGTGCCGAACGGGTTCTCTGCTATCATCTTATGCCAACGGAGATCATCCGCGGGATCATCAGTAGTGCAGACAACCTCGACATTGAATTTACGGATGAGGGCCTGGCCACGGAACTCCTCCGTAGCGAGTTTGGCGTTACATTCCTCGAATATCTCCCTGGCCGTCTTGGGACTCAGGAGTTTGTCGATGCCGAAAACCCTGCTGAGCTCCAGGTGAGTCCAATGGTAGAGAGGGTTACGCATGGTGTAAGGTATTGTCTCAGCCCATTTCTCGAATATCTCCCAAGAAGACTTGGTCCCTCCTGTGATGTACTCTTCAGGAACCCCGTTAGCCCTCATCGCGCGCCACTTGTAATGGTCGCCGGCATGGCCGTCCACTAGCCATAACTGGGTGATGTCACGGAACTGGATATTTTCCGCTATCTGCCTGGGGATCAAATGGCAGTGATAGTCGATGATGGGCATTTTGGCGGCATGCTCGCTGTACAGAATCCTTGAGGTTTCGTTGCCAAGCATGAAGTTGTCATTAATGAACGTCATTTCTTGAGATCGGTTGTGGTTAACATGTTTTGTGACACTGTACACAAAAATACAAATGTTTTGCTTTTTTAACGCGATCGTTTGTACTTTTGTATAGGGCAATCATAATTGAAAACACTAAATATGACCAATCTCTTTTCACTTGAGGGCAAGAACGCCTTGATTACCGGAGGAGCGTACGGTATCGGTTTCGAGATAGCGAAAGCGTTCGTCGCCGCCGGAGCCAAGACAATCATATTCAATAACCGCAACGAAAAGACCCTCCAGCTCGGTTTGGATAATTACAAAGCCGCCGGGATAGAGAATGTCAAAGGCTATCTCTGCGATGTTACGGATGAGAAGGCTGTCGCGGCCATGGTGAAGAAAATACATGATGAGGTCGGCCAGATAGACATCCTTGTCAACAACGCGGGGATCATCAAGCGTATTCCCATGCATGAGATGAGCCGTGAGGAATTCCAGGAAGTTATTGACATTGACCTTGTCGGGCCATACATCATGAGTGCCGCCGTGCTTCCGGAGATGATGGAACGTCGGGAAGGGAAAATCATCAACATCTGCTCGATGATGTCTGAGCTCGGCCGCGAGACCGTCTCCGCCTACGCCGCTGCCAAGGGAGGTCTGAAGATGCTGACCAGGAATATATGTTCCGAGTACGGGGAGTATAATATCCAGTGCAACGGGTTAGGTCCTGGTTACATAGCCACTCCCCAGACCGCGCCGCTCAGGGAGGTTCAGCCAGACGGGCGCCGCCATCCATTTGATTCGTTCATATGCGCCAAGACCCCGGCAGGTCGCTGGCTGGATCCGTCCGAACTTGGAGGTCCGGCGGTATTCCTGGCCTCCCACGCTTCTGACGCCGTCAACGGGCATATCCTCTATGTCGATGGAGGCATTTTAGCATATATCGGAAAACAGCCAAAATAAACCAGATATGAAACTGAATTGTGAGGTTCGCCAGGCCTCGAGCAATCTCGACGCCAAGCATTACGACACGGCGAGGGTCCGGAAAGAATATCTCGTCGAAAAGGTGATGGCTCCTGACGAGATCAATATGGTCTATTCGATGTTCGACCGTATCATCACCGGTGGGGCTGTCCCGGTTCAGGAGGGACTTCTCCTCTCAGCTCCCGAGATCTTGAGGTCGGAATACTTTACCCAGCGCAGGGAACTCGGAATTATCAATGTCGGCGGTGCGGGAACCGTGACGGTAGGCGATGACGAGTATCATCTGGAATATAAAGAGGCTCTGTATGTGGGTCGCGGCGACCGTCATGTCATATTCAAGAGTGACAACCCTTCAATGCCCGCTCACTTTTATTTCTGCTCGGCGACCGCCCACAAGGAGACTGGTGTGAAAAAGGTTTCCAAGAAGGATGCCGTGGTGATGCGTCTGGGCAGTCTTGAAGAGTCTAATGAAAGGACAATCAATCGTTTGCTGGTCAAGGAAGTCGTTCCTTGCTGCCAGCTTCAGATGGGGATGACCGAGCTTGCTCCTGGAAGCGTGTGGAACACGATGCCGGCCCACACACATGACCGCCGGATGGAGGTTTATTTCTACTTCGAGCTTCCTGAGGACGCTGCCGTCTGCCACTTCATGGGAGAACCCCAGGAGACGCGGCACATCTGGATGCGTAATGAGCAAGCTGTCATCTCGCCCCAATGGAGTATCCATTCCGCTTGCGCCACCCGCAACTACACCTTCATCTGGGGAATGTGCGGGGAGAATGACGACTACAATGATATGGATTGGTGTGAGACTAAAGATTTGAGATAGAATGAGAAATATTTTGACATTCGTTCTCATCACAATTCTCGCCTTTGGCGGTTGCAAGGCTCCTGCCCAGAAGATAGTCATGGCCAGGGTGGTTCCTGAAAGGGCGGATGACTTTGTGTTCGAGAACGATCTCATCGCCGGACGTTTCTACGGCAAGGCACTGGAAGGTAACCCGACTTCACCCGGATTGGATATTTGGGTGAAACTGCCCGGAAAACTTGTGGCTGACGAGTGGTACGCCAATGCGTTGACTGACGGTAATTATTACCATAAAGACCATGGCGGGAAAGATTGTTATAAGGTGGCTGTGAGCCTCGGCGGCGGTGCCTCCGTACCCATTATCGACGGTGAGCTTTGTTGGCCGGCCACGAATTACCGCTCATTTAAGATCCTGAAAAAGACTTCCGACAAGATAGTTTTTGAACTTCGTTATCCGGCTTGGGAAGTCGCGGATGGGGTCAGCGCGTCCCTTGTCAAAAAGGTCACTGTGACTGCCGGGACGTATTTCATAAAGGTTGAGGACACCTACATATATTCCGGGACAGACATCCTCACTATAGCCGCCGGTTTCAAGCTTCATGGAGAGTTGGATACTGTCCGTGACCAACTTGAGGCGGGTGACCGCCTGGCCATCTGGGAACGGGCCTCCGACCAAAGTGTTGAGCCGGAGGACGGGATGATCGGAGTGGCGATAGTGATGCCGGATGCCGACTCGACCCTGGTGTCGGAGGAACTCGACCACGCTCTCTTGCTGAAAGCGGTTCCTTCTGGCGGAACTCTTTCATACTGTGTTGGTTCCTGTTGGTCGAAGGGCAATATCAAGACATCTTCCGAATGGTTTGACCTAGTACGTGATTTATGAGACGAGCGATATTATTCTTTGTGGCTTTTTCGCTGTTGTTTTCAGCGGGCTGCGATTCTGAGAAGAAACCGGACCCTTCTTCATGGGGTGACTATGTCGTCGCCTGTGGCGACAAAGATCTCTACATTGTGGACGTCACCAAATCCACTGATGATTCCCCCGCTGTCATCTGGCACTGGAATGTCTTTGAGTCTTATGGCCAGATTCCTGATGTGTACCGCGATGCCATGAGGGTCCTGGATGATTGCAAACCGGTGGACGGAGGCGAGCATCTCCTGCTGACCTCATCGGCCGGAGGAACCCTTCTGCTGGATATCGCCACCAAGAAATGCCTTTTCCACGCGCTTACGCCTATGGCGCATTCGGCTGACAAGTTGCCCGGAGACAGGATCGCCGTCGCGAATTCCACCAATCCCAAGGGTAACAGCCTGGAGATTTACGATGTCTCCAATCCCGATGTGTGTGTCTGGAAAGACTCATTGTACAGTGGCCACGGAGTGGTTTGGTCTGACAAGTATCAATGTCTGTTCGCTCTTGGTTTCGATGAGCTCAGGAAATATTCCCTGAAGGATTGGGATTCCGCCACACCGTCCCTGGTGTTGGAGGAGAAGTATCCTTTGCCGGGAACCGGTGGACATGAGCTTTCCGCTGCCGGGGAAGACGGATTGATTGTTACTAACACCGGAGGTGTCTATGTGTTCGACATTATCGGGAAAACATTCTCACCGTTCGCCCCACTCGAGGGCAAGGTCTATGTGAAGTCCCTGAACTATGACAAATCCAGCGAGAAGTTCATCTACACAGTCGCGGAGACCAGCTGGTGGACAAATCATGTCTATCTCGTCAATCCGGACAAGGTATTGAGCTTTGATCCGGAGTGGAGGCTCTATAAGGTGCGGGTTCTCCCCGAGTTGAGGTTCGACCCGGTGGTTGACCCTGCCACCCGTAGCGAGGGGACGAATCTGAGAATATTCGACGACAATATCTGGCAGTATGACAGTGAGGCCATTCCGGAGTCTTGGGTTCCGCTGGGTGTCGATCCGAGGGATTCTGTCCGCAGCGTCGGTTTCGCCAAGATGGTCGCGGACTACAAGCCAGACATTGTGACCCTTCAGGAATATTCATCCCACATGGACGGTCATCTTGCCCCGAAGCTCAGGGATCAGGGTTTCACTAACGCGTGTGAGGAAGACGGCTCTTGGAATTTCACTCCGGTTTTCTATGACAGCACTGTGGTGGAGCTCCTCAAAGTCAGATATAACCTGTACACCCCCAAACAGTACAGCAACGCCAACACCAAGTCTTTCACCTCGGCGGTTTTCCGTCATAAGGACACAGGTAAGGTTTTCGCCATCCTCAACACCCACCTTTGGTGGAGGCCTGACGAGGCCCAGCCGGGGAGCACCATGGCGAGGGCGTCCCAGATACGCCTTATGATGGCTGAGGCGGATGCCTTGAAGGCTGAATATGATTGCGTGATCTTCCTTATGGGAGATATGAATTGTGAGGAAGATACGGTTCCCATCCGGCAGCTCCTTGACGAGGGTTACATGCCTTGTTACAAGGTGGCCAAGGTGTTTGGTGACAATCATAATGGACATCACCGTTGCGATGCCAAGGCTTTTTCCGCTGAGAGTTCCAGGAAGGGGCCTGACCGGGCGACCGGCGCTTTGGACCATTTCTTCATCCATAATGCCCAGGAGGGAACGGAGGTTCTCACCTATTATTGCATGATGGATGAATACACCCTCCCTCTGACGGATCATTATCCTAACTATGTGGATGTCAAATTGTAAGCTACTTTTATAAGACAATGAGATCACGAGTCGCGCTCATATTGGCGGCGCTTCTACTTCCTCTTTCCCTCTCCGCCCAGTCCATATTCCTTGAGGCGGAAGGGTTTGCGGATCTCGGAGGATGGACGAATGACAACCAGAGTATGGCCCAGATGGGATCGCCATATCTCATTGCCCATGGCCTTGGAAATCCGGTTGCCGACGCTTACACCAATTTCAACGCCCCTTCGGGAGGAACTTATCGCCTCTGGGTCCGTACCAGGGATTGGACAAGGACCTGGGGAAGGACTGAGAGTCCGGGACGGTTTCAGGTCATCCTCAACGGGAAGGCATCCGAGGCTGTTTTCGGGACATTGACCGAAGAATGGGCCTGGCAAGACGGAGGTACTGTCGAGTTGGCTAAAGGCGAGAATAAAATCGTTCTTCACGACCTGACAGGCTTCGAGGGACGCTGTGACGCCATATACCTGACCAGGGACATCGGCGCCCCGGCTCCGGACCCCGATGCGGCCTTCAGGCGTAAAGCGTTGGGTATCAACAAACCAACCAAGGCAGGGAAGTACGACTTTGTCGTCGTAGGAGGTGGTATCGCGGGAATATGCGCGGCTATAACTGCTGCCCGCTTGGGTTGCAAGGTAGCCTTGGTACAAAACCGCCCTGTCCTTGGAGGAAACAATTCCTCGGAGATCAGGGTTGGCTTGTCCGGTCTCATATACAAGGAACCATATCCCAACCTCGGACGCTTAATGGATGAGATCGGAGGAATCGGCCACTGGACCAATCACGAGGCAAGACAAAACCCCGAATCTCCAAGAAGCAAACATATTCTGGACGTCTTGAAAAAGCATCCCGAAAAGATGATCCACAACGCTGGCCCGGCTTCCAATTATGAGGATGACAAGAAACTGGAAGCTATTCTGAATGAACCGAATATCACCTTATTCTTGAGCAAGCAGGCCATTTCCGCGAAGACTCGTGGCGGGAAGATCCGTTCTATAGTCGCCAAAGACATATTCACAAGTGAGGAGATTATCCTTAAAGGCCGCCTGTTCGCCGATTGCACCGGTGACGCCAATCTCGGTTTCATGGCCGGAGCCGACTATAGGATGGGCCGGGAGAGCAAGGCGGAGACAGGCGAGACACAGGCTCCGGATGAGGCAGACATGCTGACGATGGGTACTTCCGTCCAGTGGTACGCCTCTGATGCCGACCCTTCGACCCCTTCGACAGGCTCAGGGACCGAAAAAAGCTCAGGGATCGAGTTCCCCGAATGCCCTTGGGCGATCCAGTTCAATGACTCGACCTGCATTCCAATAGTCCATGGTGAGTGGGATTGGGAAACCGGTCTCGGCAGGGATCAGGTAGAGGAGATCGAGCGTATAAGAGACCACGGACTTAGGGCGGTCTATGGCAACTGGGCCTATCTTAAGAACAGCCCCAAATTCAAGGAACAATTTGGGAATAAGCGACTTGAGTGGGTCGCTTGCATCGGTGGTAAGCGTGAGTCCCGCCGCCTTATGGGTGACGTTGTGCTTAAAGAGCAGGACATCACGGAGAATGTCCAGTTCGACGACGCCTCATTCACGGCGACATGGGGAATGGACCTTCACTATCCTATGCCTGAACCGGGAATGGAAAGTGAGGAGCCTTTCAGGGCGAAAAGCGTCACCAAATGGCATAATGAATATGCCGTGCCTTACAGGTGCCTGTATTCCAGAAATATAGGTAACCTGTTGATGGCCGGCCGGGACATCAGCGTGACACACGCCGCGCTTGGGACTATCCGGGTGATGCGCACAGGTGGAATGATGGGGGAAGTTGTTGGAATGGCCGCTTCAATCTGCAAGGCTCACAAATGTTCTCCCAGGGATGTCTACCAGAAGCATCTCGATGAGCTTAAAGCGCTTATGACCGCCGGAGTGCCGGATACCCATATCGTGTGCCCCGACAAGGTTCAGCTGGATTGGGCTGAAGCCGAAATCGGAGTGTTGCTGCACCTGGACATGCCGGTATTCCATCCTGAGTACAACCATAGGAACTATGGGACCCATCCTGATCCCACCACATTCAATCCGACGGAACTTGACACCGACCAGTGGATAGAGACTGCCGCCAAACTTGGGGCGAAATATGCCGTCCTCACAGCCAAACATGGTAGCGGTTTCACCCTTTGGCCGACGTCAACACATACTTACAACATCAGCCGGTCCCCATGGAAAGACGGTAAGGGAGATATTGTCGCTGATTTTGTCGAATCATGCCGCAAGTACGGTGTCAAGCCGGGAATATATGCTAATATGGCCACCAACGGGTACCTGTGGGTGGATAATCCTGGACTTGTTCAGCCCGGATCCCCCATCACCCAGGAGGAATACAGCGATATTATCTTGAGGCAACTGACCGAGCTTTGGGGTAATTACGGTCCATTGTTCGAGGTGTGGTTCGACGGTGGTATTCTTTCTCCTGCCCAGGGAGGGGCGGATGTGCTCTCTCTCATCAGGAAACTGCAGCCGGAAGCGATCGCCTTCCAAGGTCCTTATGGTTATGAGAATCTGATCCGTTGGGTTGGAAATGAGGTGGGAACCGCTCCGGATCCTTGCTGGGCCACGGCGGATTCGACGACCAATTCCGACGGTGTGATTGTCGTGAATGGCTTAAACGGCCGCCCCGACGCCCCTTTCTGGTGTCCTGGAGAGTCGGATTTCACTCTCCGTAGGCAAAGTTCCTTCGGGGGTGGCTGGATGTGGCATGAGGGCGAGGATGACCAGCTGTACGACCTTGATGAGCTGATGGAGAAATACGAGACCAGCGTTGGCCGCAACACGAATATGCTTCTGGGCTTGGTTATCGACAATCGCGGGCTTATTCCTGACGCTGATGTCAAGCGGGCGGAAGAATATGGCGAGGCCATCAGGCGGCGCTACGGAAACCCGGCGGCCACGACCTCCGGGAAAGGAAGTGATTTCACGATAAAGTTACCTTCCAAGATGACCGTCGACCGGGTCGTATTACAGGAGGAAATAACTGAGGGTGAAAGAGTTTTGGTCTGGCATATAGAAGGGGTCAAGACTGATGGCTCCACATTGACGCTTTGTGATGGCACCAACATCGGCCACAAACGTATCGCCAAGTTCGATCCTGTGGAGTTGGTTTCCTTGCGGTTAATAGTCGATTCCTACAAGGCCCAGCCGAGGATCAGGTCTTTCGCGGTTTATGAAGAATAGTTTTGTTTAGGATATGAGAAGATTGATGGTGATTGTGGCCACTTTGTTGGCCTGTGTGTGCGCCTCGGGCCAGAGGCTGGTATTGAGTTATGACAAACCCGCGTCGAGGTTTGAGGAGGCGCTTCCGTTAGGCAACGGACATCTTGGGGCCACAGTCTCGGGTGGCGTCGCCGATGACTTGATCTGGATCAATGAGGGTTCGCTTTGGGGAGGTTGCGCCAACCCTGATAACAATCCTGTCCCGACCGGAGGCCCGGAGTTGTTGGCCGAGGTCAGGGCCCTTCTTGAGAAAGAGGATTGGATCGGTGCTGAGAGGAGGGTCATGGGCCTCCAGGGCAAATATGTCAACTCGTATCTTCCGATGGGAACCTTGCACCTGCGGCAAAGCTTTGACAACGACATCATGGTGTTCGACTATAGCGGCAACAACGCTGCCCTTCCGGAAAGCAAGACCAGCGTCATCGGGAACTATCTTCGAACCCTCGATCTTGACAACGCCATCGCCACGACAAGTTTCGTTGTGGACGGGGTGGAATATTCCAGGGAAATATTCGTTTCCCATCCTGACCGGGTGATGGTTATGCGCCTGACTTCTTCAGAGAAGGGGAAGTTGGAGTTCGATCTCGACGGGGCGACTATGTGGGACGGCAGCGCTATCCAAAGCCTTTCTTCTAATGAATACATAGTCAAAGGCCAGGTGGGTTATTACCAGAGCACTAAATGGGAGGAGCCTTTTTCAAAGTGGCAGGTCGGTCCCAATGGTGAGAGAGGAATGCGTTACCAGTTCAGGGTCAAGGTGGTACGCTGCGACGGACAGGTCTACACCAATCCTTGTATTCATGTTTCAGATGCTTCGGATGTTTTGATTCTGGTTAGTGCGGCCACCAGTTTCAACGGGTTCGACAAGAGGCCGGACACCGAGGGACGGGACGAGAACGCTCTTGCTGAGTCGTTCATCGCCGGGGCCGAGAAAAAGAGTCTCGAAGAGCTCCGGGAAGCTCATATCGCTGACTATCAAAAGCTTTTTGGTACAGTTAAGCTGAATTTGGGTCATAACGTTGAGGCCGGACAGCCGCTCGAGCCCGGCCGCGTCAATTTTCGCTTCGCTGCGGCTGAATACGGCCTAAGCTCGACGGCTGCTCCGGCCCTTGAAGGTCCTACCACAGACAAGCGGCTTGAGGCTTATGTCGCGGGGGGAGAGGACCTGTATCTGGAGACTTTGTATTTCCAATTCGGACGCTATCTCCTGATCTCCTCATCCCGGGAAGACAGCGAAGTCCCTTGCAATCTCCAGGGCCTCTGGTGCAAGGACCGTCACCCGGCATGGGGCAGTGACCTGCACACCAACATCAACGTCCAGATGAATTACTGGCCAGCCGAGCCTCTTGGCCTTAGCCAGACCGCCCTCCCCCTTATCGAGTTCATCAAGAACTGCTCGGTCGCCGGTGCGGAAGTAGTTAAGAATATGTACAATATGGGTGGTTGGACAGTCCACCATAACAGCGATATATGGTGTGCCGCGAATCCCGTGGGAGACAAGTCTGGCAGTCCCTCGTGGGCCAATTACGTGATGGCCGGTCCCTGGCTCTGTACCCACCTTTATGAGCATTATCTCTTCAACGAAGACAAAGCCTATCTCGCCGGGACGGCATATCCTCTTCTCAAAGGCTCAGCGGAATTCCTTATGGACTGGCTGATCGAGAAGGACGGGAAATATATCACCTCACCTTCCACCTCACCCGAAAACACCTTCATCGATGACAACGGCAACCGTGGTCAGGTCACTATCGGGTCGGCGATGGATCTTGAGATTTGCTGGGAGTTGTTCACCGATGTGATTGAGGCCTCTGAGATTCTGGGGGTTGATCCGGAACTCAGGGCAAAGTGGATCCACTACCGGGATAACTTGCATCCTTTGCGGATCGGTGCCGCCGGTAACCTTGTGGAATGGTACAAAGACTGGCAGGATGTTGAACCGGAACATCGTCATGTCTCCCATCTTTTCGGCTTGTATCCCGGCCATGAGATATCTCCTTTGAAGACTCCTGAGTATGCCCAGGCCGCGGTAAAGACCCTTGAGAGAAGGGGAGATGGAGGAACAGGCTGGAGCAAGGCTTGGAAGGTCTGCTTCTGGTCAAGGCTTTTGGACGGGGATCATGCCCATAAGATGTACCGTGAGCTGCTCAGCAAATCGACACTCCCGAATCTTTGGGACACCCATCCGCCGTTCCAGATTGACGGGAATTTCGGAAGTGTGGCCGGTATAGGAGAGATGCTCCTCCAGAGCCAAAACGGTGAGATTCACCTGCTTCCGGCTCTTCCTTCAATCTGGGATGAAGGTTCTGTCCAGGGATTGAAAGCCAGGGGTGCCGTTTCAGTCGATATGGCTTGGGCTGGTGGAAAACTCAAGACAGCAGCGTTGCGGTATAATCCTGTGACCCCGGGTGGCTCGTCTAAAATCTCCATCCGCACCTCGGTTCCGGTCAAAGTCAAAGGAGCCGTATCAAAGACCAAGAAAGATAAATCATATTACCTCACGACAGTAACCCTTAAACCTGGCCAGGATTGTTTCCTGACCGCCAAGTGACATAATGAGACCGTCTAGATATATCCCGGGAGCTTTCATGCTGATGGCGGGAAGTCTTGCCATGAAAGCTCAGGACAGGCCGAATATCATAGTGTTCCTTACGGATGACATGGGGCCCATGGACACCAGTGTCCCTTTCATGACCGACAGGAACGGGAACCCCGAGCGTTATCCTTTCAATGACTGGTATCGCACTCCCGGGATGGAGCGCCTCGCTTCCCAAGGCGTCCGTTTCACGCAGTTCTACGCTATGAGCGTCAGTTCCCCCTCAAGGGTCTCCCTTATGACCGGACAATATTCAGCCAGGCATCACACCACGAACTGGATCAATTCGGAAAGTGACAACCGGAACGCCTATGGCCCTTATGGTTGGGGATGGAGCGGACTGTCTCCTGAAGATTATACACTTCCTCGTCTTCTTTCCGATCAGGGTTACCGTACTATCCACGTAGGGAAGGCCCACCTGGGTAACAATGAGTCTCCCGCGGCAGATCCGCTTAATGTCGGCTTCGATATCAATATCGCCGGATCGTCTATCGGGGAACCGGGGAGCTATTTCGGAGAGGATGGCTATGGCCTTATCAAAGGTTATAAGCCGAGGGCTGTCCCTGGGCTGGACAAGTACCATGGGACCGACACCTTCCTGACGGAAGCTCTTACCCTTGAGGCACTTGGGCAGATAGATTCCGCCGTGGAAGACGGGTCTCCGTTCTTCTTGTATATGTCCCATTATGCCGTTCATACTCCTCATCAGACCGACCCGAGATTCATCAGCCATTATGAGGGTGACGCGTCGAAGCCGGCCAACGCCAAAGGTTTCGCCACGCTGATTGAGGGTATGGACAAATCGCTTGGGGATATTCTCGACCATCTGGCGGAAAAGGGGATAGCCGGTAACACGTTGATGATATTCATGGGAGACAACGGTACGGGTCTTTTTCTTGGAACGGACCGGGATTATTGCTCCAGCGCTCCTTTACGAGGGATGAAAGGCACTGAGTTCGAGGGGGGTATGAGGGTCCCTTGCATTATGGCTTGGGCCGCCCAGGAGAATAACCCCTCGCAGGCCAGGCTCCCGATCAAACCGGACTTGGTCAGGACGGAAGTGGCTTCGATTTGCGACATTTATCCTACCCTGGCGGCACTGGTCGGGGCTGACATTCCCTCAGACCATGCCGTGGATGGCCAGGACATAGGCCCGCTTCTTAATGGAGGTCCGGAGCCGGCGAGCCATAAGGATGAATTCCTGATGCATTTCCCTCATGAGCATCGAGGCAGTTATTTCACTGTGTGGCGTCACGACAAGTGGAAACTGATTTATTATTACAATCCCAATCATCCGGAGAAGCCGCAGTGTTCCTTGTTCAATCTCAAGAGGGATCCTTTCGAGACAAAGGATCTGTCTTCCAAACGCCCTGGACGGGTGCGGAAGTTATTGGATGAGATGATTTTGAAGCTGGAGGAGACAGGAGCCCAATACCCTGTCGACTTCAGAGGCGACCCTATCCCTCCACAACCAGGCTCGTAGCTTGAAGATCCTCGTCGGCTGATGAGGATCCGACCATGATGGTGAATTCGCCAGGCTCGACGCTCCAACGTCCTTCGGCGCCGAAGCATTGGAGCATCTCGGGTGTGATCTCGAAGGTCACGGTAGCGCTTTCGCCATCCTTAAGGAATACGCGTTTGAAAGCCTTCAGTTCTTTCACCGGTCTCGTCACCGACGCGTACTCGTCCCTGATATACAGCTGTACCACCTCTGCCCCATCGTACGGGCCCTCGTTTGTGATTTTCACTGATACGGTTGAATCAACGATTTTCGGTGCAGAAAACGAGAACTTGCTGTATGACAGCCCGAAACCGAAGGGCCAGAGTGGACCGGTCTCGTTGGTGGCGAAGAGGCGGGAATATTGGGAGTGCTTGTGGTTATAGACAGTCGGGACTTGGCCGACGCTCCTGGGCATAGTCACCGGCAGTTTGCCGGACGGGTTGACCTTTCCTGAAAGCACTTCCGCCACAGCCTTGCCACCCATTTGTCCAGGCTCCCAGACATTCACGACGGCATCCACATTCACCTTCGCCCAGGCCAGGCTATTAGCCCTTCCGGTCATCAGGACAAGGACTGTCGGCTTTCCGGTGGATGCCACAGCCTCCAGCAGTTCCTCTTGCATGCCAGGGAGATCGAGGTTGTCCCGGTCGCAGTTTTCGCCGCAAGTGCGTCCGAAGGCTGAATATCTCTGGGAATTCTCTCCGGCGACAACTATGCAGACGTCTGCCGCGGAGGCCTTGTGGCGAGCGGCCGCTATACCTTTATCGTTAATGTTCGTGATCATTCCTCCGAAGCACATTGTGTCGATTGTAACCTCGGGGAACTCTTCCTTGAGTCCTTCCAAGACAGTGATTACCAATGAGTCCGGTTGCGGCGCCGCCCAGTCCCCCAATATAGTCTGACTGTCCGCGTTAGGCCCAACTATGAATATCCGTCTTAAGAGCCGAGGGTGGCTACGGTCTGGACTGCCAGAGCCTGCAGCCGTAAGAGGCAGTATGTCGTTGTTTTTAAGCAGGACGATGCTCTCACGGGCGGCATCAAGGGCGGTCTGACGGTGAGCCTCGGCGTTCTCAAGTGGAGCGAGAGACGGCATCGGAGCCTCAAAGAGGCCGACAGCGAACTTCATCTCCAGAATCTTGCCGACAGCCTCATCAATGCGCCTCATAGGGATGCGCCCGGATTTTACTGCACCGATCACAGCCTCGAAATAATTGTCACCCTGCATGTGCATGTCGATTCCAGCCTCGACCGAACGGACGAACGCCTCGGTTGAATCCGGTGCCCAATGATGCATCGCGTGCAGCCTTTCTATATCCATCCAATCGCTGACCACGAAGCCGTCGAAGCCGAGTTCGTCACGAAGCAAATCATTTAACAACCAGCTGTTTCCGTGGCAAGGAATCCCATTGACCTCGTTATGGGCGGCCATAACGGTGCCCACATGGGCATCCTGGACTGCGGCGATAAATGGAGGAAGATATATTTCCCTAAGTTGTCTTTCCGACAAATCCATAGGAGCCGCGTTCAATCCGCCGAAAGGCTCTCCACCCGCTATGAGATGTTTCGCGCAGGCGATGACGTGTCCCTCGTCGAAATTCCTGTCACGTCCCTGCAAGCCCCAAATCGAATACTTCCCCATCTCCGTGACAAGGAACGGATCCTCTCCGAAAGTCTCTCCCATGCGGCCCCAACGGGCGTCCCTCGCCACGTCCAGGTTGGGGGCGAAAGTCCAGTAAAGACCCTTCTGACGCATTTCCAAGGCTGTTTCGGTTCCGATTTTCTCAACGATTTCGGGATCGAATGTCGAGGCAAGATTGATGCTTGTGGGGTATATAGTGCAGCCTTCTATAAGGGCGTTTCCGTGTATGGCGTCAATACCTATCAAAAGGGGTATTCCAAGACGGCTTTCCTTCGCGAGCTCTTGAAGCGCGATAGCTTCCTTTGTGGTCATGCAATGAAGGAAAGAGCCGACTTCTCCTCGGCGGATCTTGTCAGCGAGATCCTTGTTTCCAAGGTTCTCATCAGTGGCGTCGATATTCTTATACGGTGACCCTTGTCCCGGCGGGACATAACAGGGAGCCACGTACTGGCACATCTGCCCGACCTTCTCTTCCAAGGTCATTTCCTTAAGGAGTGATTTGGCTCTGTCAGCCGCCGGCAACGTAGCGTCCCTCCAGTCACCTTTTCCACAGGAGACCAATAAAAACGCTATTCCGGCCAATAGGATTCTTCTCATCTATTATTTTATGTCTATTACAACAGTATCTGAGATGGCGACAGGAGGAAGGGCGAAGCGGATCATGCCGCCTTCGAAGGTCCAGTCCTTCAGTTCCTTACCACCGACAAGCACTTTTGTCGCCTTGCCATCATTCTGGATAGCGAAAGAATACTCACGAGTTGAAGGCATGCCCTCGAAACTGCCCTTCACGGGATTGACGATAATCTTCGAGACACCACCTTTCTCATGGCATTCCACAAGCGTCTTAGCGATAGCACCCTTCTCATAACCATAGCTTTCACCATCATCGTCCATCATAGTGAACTCGGAATCACCACATGGATAGATATTCAAAGTCACTTTCTCGAACGGGCGGGCTCCGAGATAGGAAACATCTCCCTGTGAGGGGATTATGGCTCCTTCGCGGATGAAAAGCAAGCCGGCCCTGTCGGCTGGATAATCCCTTGTGAAAGTTTCACCCTTGCTGACAATCCTCTCCCCGGTCCACGCGTCTGTCCAGGTTCCCTTAGGGAGATATATCTCATTTGTGAATATTCCCACGCAGTACCATGGTCCGAACATGTACTGGTAGGTCATATCGTCACAGGTTCTGTCCTCAGGGAAAGTCAGCGGCATCGACCGTACAATCGGCATCCCGTCCTGGGCGGCCTCAAGGGCCATTGAGTAGATGTACGGGGCGAGGGAGTAGCGCAGCTTTACATAGAAGCGGTAGATGTCCTGCTCTGGCTTGTCGTAATAGAAGGGCTGCATCATTGAGAACCAGCTGTTTATTTGGACCCAAGGGAGGAACAGGCCGAAATGGAGCGAAGGCATCTCAAGGTCCCGAGGAACACTCATCACGTCGCAGGAAGTATTGAGGAAGCCGCTCATTCCGAGGTTGAGCTGGTCGTAGAGGGCGGTCTTTCCTCCACCGTTGTCACCCGAAGTCGAAGCTGTCCAATGCTGCGTTCCTGACCAGCCGCCGCAGTAGTGGTGCCATGTGCGTTTTCCATTGTAGTTCCTTCCGAGTTCGGCCATCTGCTTTGGAAGAAGGACCTGGTTGAGGTTATGCATGACCATGTCTGTCTGTCCGTTGTAATATGGCCAATCGGGATGGTTGTCAATGGTGCGGGCCGGGTCGAGTTTGAAGCCTTCCACGCCCATGTCCATAAAGTTCTTGAGGTGATCCATCCAGTGCTCTTGTCCTGAGGTGTCGCGGCCCTCTCGAAGAGCGACCAGATCTTCCTCAACGAGGCTGAGGTCATATTCCTCGCAAAGCCAGAGACCGAGGTGGAAGCCCATCGAGCGGAGTTTGCCGATGAAGAGCCTATGGTGCAGTTGCTTTGGATATTGGTCCTGAACCCAGTAGGGTTCGGGGGAAAACCGGTCGTAGTTCCATTGCTTCTTGGTGGAGAAATCGTAGCGCTTGGCCATCCATTGGGGTTCCAGCCAGAACACGTCGCAAGGAACGTCTATCTGGCGGAACATCGCAGCGTCATGGAGTATGTCAAATTGCTCCTCGCGCATGTTAGGGCCGAAACAAAGGCCGTAGGCCCATTTCGGAAGCACGTAAGTGCGACCTGTGACGAGGGTATATTCATTCAGTATGGCGGGCATGTCCTTGCCGGCCATCAGGAAGAAGTCAGCCTCGTCGTAACTGTTGACGATATTGAACCGATCCTTGTCCACGCTGCCCACATCGAAGAAACTCTTGCGGGTGGTATTGTCGTAAATGCCCCAGCCACGTGAGCTCATCATGAATGGCATCGGGATCTCGGTGTGCTGGTAGGTCGTCCACATCCTCAGGAGCTCACCCCTGTGCTGTATATGGTCGCGGCTGGTGCTCCCGCCACCATAGAAACGCTCTCCGTCCTCCATACTTATGGATATGGCGCAGATCTCCATAGCTCCGGGGATTTCCCTCTTGTCCATCTTGGCGAATTCCTTGTCGTCCCCGATGATGCCGCCTCCGTTGCTGGTGACGTTGAGGTCTTCCCATTTCTTGTTGATTATCTCCCTGAGGTTGCCGCAGGTCTTGTCCTTGTTTCCGAGAACTGTAATTTCCCTGATGACGGAGCCGCCCTTGGCGTCCTTCAGCGAGATCGCGCCGGTTTTCTTGTTGACCGTCAATGAATATGACTTCGTGCTTACTGTCCAGTCATTGCCTTTGGTGGACTCGGTGGTTTTCACTGGAACCCAGTCGGTCTTGATGCAGCCATAGCGCTCCATCAGCGATTCTTCGAACTCTTTCCGGGGACTGATTCTTACCCGGAATATTCCATTATCGCACACATCCACCAGGACATTGTTACCGTTATTAATTGTTATTGTCTTACCAGCCGGAGCAGCCGCCGGGCTTAGGCCATACTCAGCCGCAGCGAAGCGAGGATGGACTTGGCCGGGCCCGGACGGCTGTCCGGCATTCATGACATCACACAAGGCCAATACGGCCAGAACGCACAACAGTCTTTTCATGCTTCCTTATTTAACGTTATTCTTCACCACTTGTTTCTTGCTCTTCGAGGCAGGCTCGTCGGTCTTGAGGTCCTTTATCACTAGACCGTCTACATCATCCGCCACGACAGCCGGACGATAATCCTTGGCCCCGGCCACCAGACGTACGTTGTCAAGGGTTATACCCTTAGCGTGTCGGATGAACAGTCCCCAGGCCGGAAGTTCCTTAAACTGAGAGAATTCCGGATAAACATCAATCATCTCGGGGATACTGTCAATCTCTTCGGGCGAGGTTCCGCGATAAGCGTAATTCTTATTTCCGCCTCCAGGATAGATGATCTCCACGTTCTTAAGTACGACATTCTCGATCGGAATATCAGGAATGCCGACAATCCCGGAAGGAGATATATTCCTCGGCAAATCCTCGATGGGGCCTTCGTAACTGTAGCCGGCATCGGCTTTTCCGAGAGGCACCTCGACCTTGATGTTGGATAGGGTGATATTCTTGAGATAGCCCTTCTTCCCGTTATTCCAGCGGATTCCGGTCCGGAGATATATCGCGTTACTGGTGTTGACCGCCTCGAGGTTGTCGACAAAGATATTCTCGACTTCGCCGCCATCCACGGACTGAATGGTAATCGCGGAGCGGTGGGTGTCGTAAACTTTATTATTGATAATCCTGATATCTTTGAAGCCTCCCCGGGACACCGTTCCGAACTTGAAACCGCTGGCGCTTGAGCGGGCCACGCAGTTCCGGACCTCAATGTCCTCGCAGAGATGCTCCGCGGAGTGGGACTTGAAGCAGATGGCGTCGTCGGAAGCATCTATGAATGAGTCCTTTATCAATACGTGGCGGCAGTCTACGATGTCAAGGCCGTCGTTGTTCCAGTAGTTCTTGCTGTCCAAGAGAATTCCACTGATTGTGAGGTTCTCACATTGGTCGGTCACCAAGGTCCACTCAGCGGAGTTTCTGAGATTCACGCCCTCGATCTCCACGTTTTCACACTCACGGAAATAAATGAGTTTAGGTCTTTTAGTGACCCTGTCGTTTTTGGTCGTGTCCTCAAGAAACCCCAAATGAACCAGGTTCAGGAAATTGAGGGCGCAGTCGAAACCTCTGCCGTCAATAACACCCTTTCCTTTGACCGAGATGTTTTTCTGACCCTTCGCCAGAATGAATCCATAGTTGCCTTCGACCATGTCATAGTCATATGGGTTGGTCGAGCCGACCAGGACCGCGCCTTCCAGGAGACGCAGTTCCACATTGTCCTTAAGGAATATGCTTCCGGTCAAGTAGCGGCCGACAGAGATCTCCAAAACTCCACCACCCTGTGCGCTGATGAAGTCGATACCCGCTTGAATTGACCTTGTATTCAGGGTGACTCCATCGGATTTGACTCCGAAGTTTGAGGCTTGGTAGACCTGGGCTATTGTTTGGAAAGAAAGAGCCATCAAGATGATGGCGATCGAGAATTTTTTCATATCGTGTGATAACCTATTTGACTAAGACATCTGTTCCTGAAGACTTTCGAATGACATCCGTGAGATCGCGTTTGCCGATCTTCACTTTTCCGGTCGTGAAAGCCGGAAGGTTGTATGATTTCATCAGTCGCTTATAATAAGCGAGAGGATTCTTCTGGGGGAGCAAGAAAGGCTTCGCCGCGTTCCCATTTGAGTCAATGTGAGTGAAATATGGTTTCGTGTACAGACCGTCATCACGTCGGCTGCTGAACACCATCCACTTCCCGTTTGAGCTCCAAGTGTGGAAACTGTCCACATCGTTGGAGTTGACATCATCCATAGGTTTCAGCGACCCGTCAGTCAAATCAATCAGCCAGAGATCGGCGTCCTTGTGCCAGATGGAGAAATTGCCATAGCCATGACGTGTCACGCAAAGGAATCGTCCGTCAGGTGAGACTCGGGGGAAAGAGACGCTGAACCCTTCGGCGGGAGCGTCATAGACACATTCCAACGAGTCTCCGAAACTCATGTCCTCGGCATTGAAATGGATCCGGTAAAGGCCATATCTCACTTCCCTGTGCTTGTCAGGCATAGGCTCGACAGCCTCGGCGGAGCAGAAATACAGCCACTTGCCATCGGGAGAGAAAGTGGGGAATGTCTCGAACCTGTCCTCCGCCTTTGTCAGAGGAGACCATGCGATCTCATGAGTCTTCACATTGTACACGACCACATCGGAGGCCATGTCATACACCTCGATCCTGTTCGGGTCGTGGTTGTAGAAAGCTTGGAGGGTCTTGTTGACAGAGAAAGCCACAAAATCGCCGGAGGGGTGCCAATAAGGATATACCAAGGCGCTGATAGTAGAGTCTGTCTTAGTGTTCAGTTTCTCAATGGCATCGCCGTCAACTACGATTGTGCCTCCGAAGGATGCCCTGGCGTGGAATACCATTTTGGAAGGGTCTCCATTATGATACGTGTGGCAGTTAAGGCAGTTTCCTCCCGTGAGGTTGTTGGTCATGATTGCTTTCTGGGAATATGACTCCAGATCTCTCTGGTAGATACCCATATCTTGCCATCCTTGATATCCCGGAGGAATCAGACGATAGGAGAACCAAGGGTCGATCTTGTCCTGTGACACGGTGATTTTAAAAGGCTTATATGAGCACCACCCATTGTCTCTTTTCACGAAAACAGTCAAGTTCAAGAAGCCTTCGGAACAATTGGTCAGGAGTTTTCTCCACTGGCGTTTGCCGAATCTGAACAAACCTCCGCGAGAGCGGATGACTTTATCTCCGACCAGCAAGGCGCAATTCTCCTCGCCTAGGAAGGAAAAGTTCAGAGGGGCGATGTTCGCCGGTATTGTAACCTCTTTATAGTCAGGGAATATCGGTGCGTCCTCATCTAATTGCGACGCATTTTTTGTTATGCCGGCGCATGATAGCTGAAGGGATAGGAATACAACGCCTAATATACAATTGACAATCCGGCTCTTCTTCATAAGATTATATCTCGGTGTGAACCAAATAATACCAATAAGTCCCGCGGAACCGCTTCAGAGACACCGGACCGGCTACAGCGGCTTTCTGATAATCCTCGAAACGTTTGACGGTTTCGGGAGTGACTCCGTGATCGTAGCACCAGTCCAGTCCGAAAGACTCGACACCTTCCATATTCCTGGAATACTCGCTATAAAACACCATGGCCTCCTGGGCTATGCGAGGAAGAGCCGGAGAGTCTGGAGAACTGTAATAATCCGTGATGAAATGTTTCACGGAATTCAAGTCTTTGGCGAGGAGCAGATAACATAGGCCATATTCCAGAGTCCGTTCATCCTTGGGATTGGCGTCAAGGATGGGAAACAGCTCAGTCATCGGGTTTGTGTACATGATGAAGGCGTCCTCGGCGGTAAGATTCCGTCGACCGTTTCCCAGCAAAGGATCCGCCTCGACAGCATCGTCATTGAAGAGAAAGCCGCGGTATTTCATCGCCCATTTCCGATAATGCGGGGCTTTCTTCAATAATGAGAGATATTTGTCGGCCACTTCATAGCTGCCTCGCATCAACTCCACCAGAGCATTGATCTTGACCATGGCAGGACAATACCCTTGAAGCGAGAAAAGCAGGTTGAAAGCCACGTCCTGAGCCGCCGCGACATTGCCCATGGTCATCATAATATGCGCCTGGGCGTCATCCACCGCCCGGTCCTTGATCGTCATCACGAGGGCGTCAGGGCCTCGTTGGTCATAGTCAAGAAGATGATCGGCGAGCTCTCCTTTCCAGGCGAGCGCCATATTGAGATAATTCGCGGTGCGAGGGAGCCAAGGGGCCTTCTTGCAGGCCTTGATCAGGCCGTCCCAATCCTCCCTGTTCGTGTAATATTCTAATTTATATGTCAGAATAGGCTGCTGTCTCTCGAATTTATTAGTGATCTTTCTTGCGGGGAAACACGAGACGGCAAAAAAGACAATCCCGGAAATAAATATAAACCAACGATTTAAGTTTGTTTGTCCGGCGAGTTCTCCGATAAGGATGATTATCGGAAGACATATCCAACCGGCCCAATGCATACCCGGGAGAGACGCGTCCAAGTTGTAATAGAAGGAAGGCGTGAAGGCGTCGGCCCATGTCGGTACGGCAGCGGAGAGATACGCCGCGATTCCGCATAAGGCCACCACAGCCGGATAACACAATGACTTCCATGATCTCTCTTTAATAGCCGCGCAAACGGCGAAAAGGACGGCAGCGGAACCAGTTGTCAGATAGAGAATAATGGTTAAGATGACTCCCCACATCAACTTTCCGGACTTGATATTCTTGAAAATCAAAAGTCCCGTCTGGACTAACAGGATCGATGTCAAGAAATCAAAATGAAGTCCGATGTCACTTAGAGACGCCCAGATGAAAACAGAGGGAATAAGACATAACGGGATGGTCTTCCAGTCCTTTGAGGTTTTTCTGACAAACGCCCAAGTCAAATATGAGGACAACGCTAACAGCGCCAGTGTGATAACCAAGGCTATTGTCGGATTCCAGAAGAATTGGACGATGAAACGCGCGAGTAAAGTAGAGAGTCCGCCTACCTTCAGGAGTGTCCCTAGAAGATAGGTTTTGTCGAAAAGGAACAACTGCTGTTGTTCACGATATGCCAAAGCGAAAGGATTCATAACGATCTTACGCGAATATACGTAAATATCGTCACAAACCTATAAAGCTATTCCAGTTGGAGAACAGGTTCGGCGGAGGCCAGAAAGAAATTGAAAGTTTTCGATCCCCCGTCATGGATTTTTTTTCGAAAGTTCTTGATTTCCTTTTTTGTACGGAGTAATTCGGCACCCACGACACCGTCATAATAGCAGGGTTTTCCAGTCATCGCACTCATTAAAGGATCCTTTACGAGATAGTAGCGTATTGTTTCCTCTTGTTTTTCCCCCTCAGCGTCTCTCGCTACGGCGTGCCCTTGGATGAAACAAAGGCTGTCGCAGTTATAGATGACTTTCAACCGGTCCACCACTGGCTCGCTGACTGTCCCCATATATTCAGTCATGGCGTCGTTCAGCCTCAGAGGAAGATATTGATTTGCCAGCGAGGCCAGGCCTTTTTCCTTCACGCAGGAGATCGCCATGATGGCCGCGAAACCAAGGACGAGCAGGTTCTTCTTCATATTCTTATAAAAAAGACCGGCCCCAAGAACGGGGCCGGTCGCATCATATTACCAACTATTAATAGCCTTCGTTCTGCGGGATCTCAACGTCCTTGTTGGACTGGATGATCTGCGCGGGGATAGGGAACAGATAGTTGTGAGGCTTGAAGGTGTTGTAGTGGCGTGTCTTACCGTTCACGTCAGTGTAAGCCTCGCGGCTGCCGGGTGCTCCCTCATATCCGAATCCATACTTGCGGGCACGCTCGTACATGTAGTTGCTTGTCGTGGCGTTCTGGGTAGGATACTTGCTGGTGACATAGGTGGCCTTCGGGTTGCAGCTAAGACGGCTGAGAGTAATCCAGCGATGCTCCTCTCCGAAGAGCTCCCTGGCGCGCTCGTCCATGATGTAGTCGATGTCGACATCACCGGCGGAGCAAGGTTTCGCACCAGCGCGGCTGCGGACGACATTGATATCATCTGCGGCGCCGGCGAGATTGTTCTGGGCGAGACGAGCCTCGGCGCGGAGCAAGTAAGTCTCGGCGATACGGATCATGTAGAAGTCGCAGTCATATACGTTGAAACCAAGCTGGCTTTGCCAAGGATGCTTGTCATCGGAGAACTTCCAGAAACGAGGGGTGATGTTCATGGTGTCGGAAGCCGCGACAGTGTACAACCCGGCATCCACGCGAGCTTTCACTTCCTTCTTGATCTCGGACCACTTCTTTCCTGAAGGAGCGTAGTAGTCACGCTGGATCATGACCTCGGATCCGCGGAAGTCGTTAGGATCGTCCCAAACGCTGCCGAGAGGATCTCCAGGGAGACGAGTCATATACTCATTGGCCAAGACGACTCCGCCGAAGTGTCCGTTATTGACACCCCTCGCGTGGCAAGCGAGAGAGTCGATATTCCAACGGATGTCGTATGCCAGCTGACGTCCGGCAGCCTCAGGAATATTCGAGGGAGCCGCTTTAGCGTTAGTGACAACCCTTCCGGGGGCGAAGCAGGTAGCATCAGCCGTAAACATGTAGTACTTTTTACCATCGCTGCCATCAACTTGCTTGTTCTTGCCGCCGATCGGTACCCAAGGAGCCCAAGCGCCCTCGACAGGAGCGGCATGGCACCTCCACCAGGAATCGCCGGAACCTCCGAGGGGATAGTTGTCGGTGCTGGGGGAGTAATCATACTGGCATACCCAGATGGCTTCCTTGTTGGCGGGATCGTTCGGGTTGGAGTCAGAAGCGGCGGAGCCGTTACTCTTCGCTGAACTACGGAAGAGATCCCAATAGGCGCCCTGAGGGGCGGCGAGGGAGTTGCCGTAGCGGTCGACGGCCTGGTCGGCGCGGTTTCCGAAACGGGTGGTCATGATATGGTAATCACCATCCTGGCCATTAATGACGCGGGAAGCGGCATCCTCTGCCTCTTTGAACTTACCGAGAGCGAGATAAGTCTCAGCGAGGTAGTGAGCAGCCGCAGCCTTGGTGACGCAACCCATGAGCCTGGGTTTGGTGGGGAGGTTCTCCTCAGCCCACTTGAAGTCCTCGGCGATCTTCGCCCAAGCCTCCTCACGGGAGAGGAGTTCGTAATCGTAACGGGCCTCAGTGGTCATGTGCTCGGCATACATGACTCCGCCGTACATGCCGGCGAGGACACGGTAAGCCCAGGCGCGCATGAATATAGCCTCGGCGCGAAGCTCATTCTTCTTTGTCGAAGTGGAATAGTTGAACTCATTATTATCGATCATGTCGATAATAGTGTTGGCCCTGTTGGCGAGTTTGTACGTGTAGTCAGGCCAGTGACGGGCATATCCGCTCTCAGGTGTCATGGCGGCCCAGTTGGCGAGCTGGTCGGTGGCGCTGTTGGCGGAGAAGGTATCAAGGCCCATTCCCAGAATCATCCAGGAGTGATTCTGACGCAAGTTGCCAAGCATCAAGTACTGGACCTCGGAGTAGCAAGAGGCCAGACCTATCTCCATGGCTTGCTCCGACTGGTAGAAACCGGCGGAATCGTTGGAGTAGGAAGTCTCCTCGAGGAACTCCTCGTCATTACAGGCGTTGAAGAGAACGACACAGGCCGTGATAGCGGCGATTATTTTTGTGATTTTCATGATTCGTTCTTCTTAAATATTAGAAAGTAAGGTTAACACCGACGGTGACAGTCCTGAAGGCGCCATTGCTGCCGTAGCGGTCGGAACCGGCGTTGGCGGCGATTGTGCCGGCGTTCTCAGGATCGATACCGGACCAGTTGGAGATCGTGAAGAGGTCAGTGGCGCCGACATAGATACGTGTGGCGTTGAGGCCGATGGCCTTGGTGATCTTCGGATCGATATTATAAGAGAACATCAAGTCTTTCAGCTTGAGGAAGGAACGAGAATTCCAGAACTGATAAGTCAAAGCTTTGGCGAGAGTGGAGTTCCCCCATCCGTAACGAGGATAAGTGTCTCCGTCACCCTCGGCCATCCAAGGCTTCACAGAGGCGAGCTGGGCTCCACCAGTCATTGAAGTTCCGAAAGCGTTCGGGTCAAACCAGAGGAAGTGGGTCTTGTCTCCCTGGGCCCAGCGGAAGCTGAAATAGAGGGAGAAGCCCTTCCAACTGAGGGTGTTACCGAAGTTAACGGTAAAGAGAGGATCAGGCGATCCGATGAACTGACGGTCGTCAGCGGTGATCTTTCCGTCTCCGTTGTAGTCCTCGAACTTGAAGTCACCAGGACGGGTCTCAGGTTTTGCGGGATTGCTTCCGACACCCTGGATAGGAGTTCCATCTTTGCCGACATAAGCTAAAATCTCCTGTTCGTTCTGGAAGATGCCAAGTTTCTTGACATCATAAGCGGATCCGATCGGGTGGCCAACCAAGAGGGCATAGTATGAGTCGAAACCATAAGCGGCGGCGTTGGCGATATCGTCAGCCTCTTTACCATCATATCCGGGCCCGAAGAGGGACACGAGTTTGTTGGCGTTGGAGTCAAACACGAGATTGGTCTCCCAACGGAAGGTATCCCTGCCGTCACCATTGACATTGATGGAGTTGAGGGTGATCTCGATACCCTTGTTCGTGATCTTTCCGACGTTGTCCCAAACATCCGTGTAACCGGAGAAGTAAGGGGCGGAACGGAGAACGAGCATGTTGGTGGTGTTTCCGAGATAGGCGTCAATACTACCGTTGAGGCGGCTGTTCAAAGTCGAGAAATCTATACCGATATTATATTTCTCGACGGTGGCCCAAGTCAAGTTGGGGTTGGGCACGTTATCGGGAGCCATACCAAGGGTGCTGGCGTCACCCAACCAAGACATGGTGTTATTACCGTTATTGGCGGTGGACTTGCTGACAGAGGCCTGAGTCGCTCCGGGAGACACGGAACGGGAACCGTTCTGACCCCAAGAAAGACGGAGCTTCAGGAAATCAAACACTCCGCTGTCCTTGATGAAGTTCTCATTGGAAAGGACCCAAGCCACGGAAGCGCCGTAGAAGTTGCCCCACTTGTGATCAGCGCCGAAAGCGGAATAACCGTCACGACGGAAGTTCACGGTAGCGTAGTACTTGTTGGCGTAGTTGTAATTGGCGCGGGCGAGATATCCGATAGCGGACGACTCGACGCGGCTGCGTGAAGGAGTGAACGAGTTGGCGGCGCTGAGGTTATACTGCTTGAGCGTCGTGGGAGTATCGAAACCGCTGTATCCGATGGAGAGACCGTTGCTGTTGGTACGCTCACGGGTGTAACCTAACATGTAGTCCATATGGTGGAGGCCGAAATCCTTTGTATAGGTAAGGATCTGGTCAATGTTCCAAGCGGCATAGTTGGATGTCGAGGAACTACCGCTAACCTTGTTGTTGAACTGGGCGGGGTTGTCCATATCGGTGACCCTCTCAGTGTTGACATTGAGCTCGGGGCGGTTGAAGACATCTGTGTAGGAGGCGTTGCGCTGTCCTTGCATGGTGATCTTATAGCTCAAACCGGGGATGAACGGGACATCGACCTGCGCATAAGCGACACCGTTGATATTGGCGCTCTTGGTTCCGCGCTCGGTCCACAGGTTGGAGTCATTCTCTCCGGCTCCCCAATAAGGGCTGGCGGTGTTGCCGTCAGGAACACTGTTGTACCAGTTCTCATAACCAGGTTGAAGGGCATGTACGTATGATAGAGGAGACATCCAGAAAGCGTTCTGGATCTTCGCCTTCTGACCCCAGCTGTTGGCCCAGAGGTAGTTGGCTTTGGCTCCGACTGTGAGCCAGTCGGTCACGTTGATGTCCATCTTACCCATGGCGCCGGCTTTCTCGTAGTCGTCACCCTTGCGGATACCCTGCTGACGGGTGTAGTCGGTAGATACATAGTAGCTGATGTTCTTAGCCCTTCCACCTACGCTGACATCATACTTCTGGCCGATACCCTTACGGGAAATCTCCTCAAGCCAGTTGACCCACTGACCGTCATTCCAAGCCATAAGCTCACGAGCGTTGAGCAGGTCGGTGGCGGCGGCGTCAAGGTTGGCATAGTCACTCCAGTTGGCGTTGACATATTTATCAACGTCATTGCCTTTCTGGCTGTAGAAGCGGTTCTTCAGGAAGGTCTCCTTGTCGGAAACCATCTTAGGCATACGGCTCCAGTCAGACATGCTGAGGCTGGCGTTGAAATTCACGACAGGCTTCTCACTGAGTCCGCGTTTTGTGGTGATGATGATAACACCGTTAGCGGCACGTGATCCGTAGATAGCCGCGGCGGAAGCGTCCTTCAGAACGTCAATGCTCTGGATATCGGCGGTGTTGATCGAGTTGATCGAGCCGTAAGAGAGGACACCGTCGATGACGAGCAAAGGCTGGTTGATACTCTGCGCGCTGTCAGAGATACGACCTCCGGTAGGAATCGCGTTCTTACCACGGATGGTCATAGTGGCGGTGTTGTCACCTCCAGCTGTACTGGTAGGAGCGTAGCTGAAACCAGCGACGCGGCTGGAAAGGCTGGCGAGAGCGTTAGGGTTAGGCAATGTGGAAAGGTTCTTGTCATTGCCGTAGTTAACGCTGGCGATGGCTCCGGACACGTCCTTCTTGCGGGCGGTACCGTAACCGACAACCACAACCTCGTCAAGGAAAGCGGAGTCGTCTTTCAACTGGACGTTGATGGTCCGCTGCGAGCCGACGGTGACTTCCTCAGAGGCGTAACCGATGCTGGAGAAGACCAGGACGGCACCCTGCTTGAGATTGGACAAGCTGTAATTACCGTCGAGGTCCGTCATTGTGCCGGTGGTGGTGCCCTTTACGAGGACATTCACTCCGACAAGAGGTTCGCCTGACTGGTCTGTGACCTTACCGGACACAGCGGTCTGTGCGAACACTTGAGCTCCTATAAAAAGAAGCGCAAGCATAACCGTAATGAAACGTTTACCCATAAAAAACAATAATTTAAAAGGATTTAGTAACTTTTGGTTGATTTATACTAATTATCTTATTTAATAATTTTTTTGTAACTCCTTAAACGTTAAAAACTTAAAAATACCCCAAAAACCTTATTATTCTTTTTGCGTCAAAAGTAGGCCATAAACCAGACAAATATAACAACATTTTCCCAAAAAACAATAGTCCGCCTAAACCTCTAATCTTCAGGGTTTTGGCATATTATCGCACCTAATCACTTGATTGATAATTTATTGCGCCGGATGGGCGCCGAAATGTGCGAATACGGCCCTCAAGGCGCCCAGAGCATATTATCATTCCCCTATTCATTTTCACTAATTAAGATAATTGCTAACAACTTTTGCCAATCATTAAAACCATTTTCTAATATTTCTGTTTATGAGTAAACGTTTCATTACGACTTTGCTTGCGCTTCTATTGATAGGAGCGCAGGCATTCGCTCAGACGTCCGTGTCCGGTAAGGTCACGGATTCGTCAGGCGAACCTCTTGTCGGGGTGAATGTTCTTGTGAAGGGCACCACCACCGGCACAATGACGGACTATAACGGAAACTGGAACCTGAACAATATCAGGCAAGGCGCCGTTCTAGTCTTTTCAAGTATTGGCTACGCGTCAGAGGAAGTGACAGTCGGCTCCCAGGGGACAATCAATGTCCAGCTGAAAGACGACTCCGCGTTCCTTGATGAGGTTGTGGTCGTCGGTTACGGTACCGCCCGCAAGAAGGATGTTTCCGGAGCCATCGCCAGCGTCAACTATGGCAATGACAAGAACATCTCGGCCCTCCCTAACCCTAACGCCCTCGCCGCCCTGTCCAGCAAGGTCGCCGGTTTGAGCTACGCTCCCACGACCAGCGCCGCCGGCGACAACACCGCGACCATGACCATCCGCGGTAAGAACTCTATCCCTACCGGAGGTTCCATGTCCGCCTCGGCCCAGAGCGTCAACCAGCCTCTGCTCGTCATCGACGGAGTGCTCTCCTACGGCTCGATCAACTCGATCAACACCACCGACATCGAGAGCATTGACGTCCTGAAGGACGCTTCCGCGGCTGCCATCTACGGATCCCGTGCCGCCAACGGTGTCATCATCATCACCACCAAGAAGGGAACCAGCACGGCCCCCGTCGTGAACTTCAACGGCAGCGTCAGCCTCTCCGACTGGACCCGCATGCCCAAGATGGTTTCGGACAAGGAGACCTTCCTGAAGAACCGCTTCTACAGCAAGAAGGGCTCCGGTGACTCCGAGTTCGAGAACAAGACCTGGAACTATTCCAGCCTTGACGCCGCCGCCCAGGACAACCTCCTCTCCAACCGCGAGATGGAGGCGTGGAGGGACGGCCAGTGGGTCAACTGGCTCGACGAGATCTCCCGCCAGGGTGTCGGCCAGAAGTATGACCTGTCCGTCAGCGGCCGCGGTGAGCGCGTCAACTACTATGTGTCCGGCGACTACACCCGCCAGCAGGGTATCCGCAAGGGTGACGACTACGAGAAGGCCGGCGCTATGAGCAAGATCGACTTCAACATCACCGACTGGCTGACCGTGGGCGTGAAGGCCAACTTCCTCGCCTCCCACAGCTGGGGCCAGAGCGCCAACATCCGCTACGCGATGTGGTACACCCCCCTGTCCTATGTCTATGCCCGCCAGGAGGGCTACGAGAACTGGTACAACAGCGTGCCGGACGAGAAGACCGCCAGCCCCTTCATCGGCTCGGGTACGAACGACTCCTACGCCTACACTGACCGTCAGAGCAGGAGCATGAACCTCAACGGTGTGGCCTACGCCCAGGTTGACGTCCCCTTCATCCCCGGCCTCAGCTACCGCGTGACCTTCCAGGGCCAGCGCAACGCCGGCTATGGTGACGTGTACAACAACCCGGAGATGAACGTCAACACCGAGATCGTGACCGACATGCAGGATCCCAGCCGCTACATCGGCAGCGTGACCGGAAGCACCTCGGCCTCCAACTACTCAGCGTGGAACATCGACCAGATCCTCACCTACTCCAGGGACTTCGGCCTCCACCACTTTGACGCCACCGTCGGTTACACCCGTGAGGCCACCAACAGCAACTCGCTGGGCATGAGCTTCGCCGGTTATCCCACGCCCACGACCCTGGGTGTGTATAATATCGAGACCACTGACAAGGTCACCGAGCAATACCGCAACCGCACCCAGACGCAGGCCGTGGGTTATCTCGCCCGCGTGAACTACAACTGGGCCAACAAGTACTACCTCACCGGCAACTTCCGCCGTGACGGCTTCTCCGCCTTCGCGGCCGGCCACAAGTGGGGCAACTTCTACGGCGCCTCCGCCGCCTGGGTCATCTCCAACGAGGACTTCATGAAGGACGGCCTCTTCGACTTCCTGAAGCTCCGCCTCTCCTGGGGACAGAACGGCTCCCGCAACATCTCCGCCGGCGCCACACAGGCAACGATTGAGAAATCAACCGGAAACTCCGGAGCCGTCACGATGACATGGCTCGGTGACGAGAGCACCCTCGGTATGACCCTCACCAACCTGCCCAACCGAAGCCTGACATGGGCGACGGTCGAGAAGGCCAACATCGGTGTCGACTTCTCCGTCCTGGAGAACCGCGTCAACGGTAGCGTCGACGTCTACACCGGCCAGACCACCAACATGCTCGTCAACCGCTCGGCCCCCTACCTGTCCGGTTTCAACTATGTCGACGACAATGTCGGAAAGGTCACCAACAAGGGTGTCGAGGTCGTCCTCAACACCATCAACATCGACGGTAACGGCAGGGACTCCTTCCGTTGGGAGAGCAACCTCGTGTTCGACCTGAACCGCAACAAGCTCGTCTCGCTCTTCGGACCCGATTATGACGGGAATGAGGCCGACGATGTCGCCAACGCCATCACCTACGGCCGCGAGTCCAACTACACCCTCCTCGTTGGGAAGCCCCTGGGTGCCGCCTACGACCTGAAGAAGCTCGGCATCTTCCAGAGCCAGGCCGAGATCGACGCCCACAAGGTCCAGCCTGACGCCAAGCCCGGTGACATCAAGTTCGAGGACTACAACAACGACGGCAAGATCAACGCCGACGACTACCAGTACCTCGGCTCGTCCGACCCCCTGTTCACCGTGAACTTCGCCAACACCCTCAGCTGGAAGAACTTCAGCCTGTATTTCAACTTCCGCTGGGCCCAGGGTGACAAGACACACTTCATCTGGCTTGACCCGTACGCCTTCGGGACGAGCATGACCGGCGGCGCCCAGATGGCCCGCATCAAGCCTTGGACAGAGGACAACCCCTCCGACACCTACCCGCGCTACGGCTACAACAACAGTCTCAGCTATCAGTTCTGGAACAGCCGAACCTACCTCAAGCTGAAAGACCTCGTGTTCTCCTACACCATCCCTGCGCAGGTCGTCAAGCGCGCCGGCATCAGCAACCTCCGTTGCTACGTCGCCGCCACTGACCTGCTGACCATCTCCAACTGGTCGGGTATTGATCCTGAGAACGGCGGAACCATCGCCGCTGGCGCTGGCTCGAGCCGCTTCGGCAGCGACGGCGCCTACAAGACTGTCACTTTCGGTGTCAACCTGACTTTTTCCAAATAATTAAATAAGTGATAGTTATGAAAAAATACATATTCATTATTCTCGCTCTTGTCCTTGCCGTCTCATGTAAAGACGAGGCCTTCCTTGAGGAGAAGACCTACAACGACGACACCGGCTCCTTCTTCCAGAACCAGAAGTCCATCGAGATCGCCCTCGCGTCGGCTTACTCCGAGATCCAGTACATGGTTTTCGGTAACCAGCGCGGCGGCTCCTCGCACAACTGGATCGTGAACGGGATGGGTCTGGACACTTTCGCCACAACAAACTCAACGGTCAGCAGCGACAACGACGGCGTCTTCGCCGACTGGCCCACGCTGACCTCCATCAGCGGATATGTCCGCCACTACGGCGAGTACATGTACAAGCTCTCGAACCGCGCCAACATCGTCGTCGACATGATCGACGAGCACCCCGAGATCGAGTACTCCACCCCCACCATGAAGGATGAGCTCCGCGCCGAGGCCGTGTTCCTCCGCGCCTACGCCTTCCGCGTCATCGCCGGCCTGTTCGGGAACGTCGTGTATAACGACCACATGACCCAGGAGGCCCGCTACGACTACGAGATGCTGCCCCGCGAGGAGGCATGGAAGCTGATCGCCGCCGACTTCGAGTACGCGGAGAAGACGCTCCCCACCACCCCCCGTCTCATGGGCACCGTGACCAAGGCCGCCGCCGCGCACTACCTCGCGGAGACCTACCTCGCCCTCGGGCAGTTCAAGGAGGCTGAGGACGCCGCCAGCCGCGTCATCAACGGGCAGGACGGTGACTACCACCTCATGACCACACGCTTCGGAAACCGCGCCGACCAGGCCACCGACCGTTACGGCAACTCCCTCGCCGCCCCCCAGGGCGCCTATTGGGACCTCTTCCGCACCTCGATGAAGACTGACGGCTCGCAGGCCTCTGACTCCAACCCCAACGACCCCGCCAACAAGGAGGCCATCTGGGTGGCACAGATCGACCACATCAGCCAGGCCGAGAACTGGACCAACGGTTCGTCCGGCGACTCATGGTGGCGTATGCACGTGCCCGTCCTCGAGTCCACCTGGGCCCCTTGGGTCCCCGTCGGTGGGAAGAACGGCACAAAGCCAGGCTCTGACGGTGTCAAATACTACGCGTTCACCGCTGACGCCACCTGTTTCCCTGAGGGTGTGGCTCCCGCCGGTGCCGGAACCCCCGCCACCGACATTCCCGAGGCCCAGGGCCGCAAGCTCGCCAACAACATCAGGACCAGGATGGACTCGCTGGCGTGCGGCGCGCAGGGTAACGGCGCCTCCACGTTCCTCGGTCTCCTCGCTTCCGAGTTCGTGCAGCGTCCCGCCGGTGACGTCCTCGGTTCGTACTGGGACGACCCCAACGACTTCCGCGGCAGCGAGGTCATGATTCAGCGCGACTACTACACCCCTTCCGGAAAGAGGTGGTCAGAGGTCAAGGCCGCCGTCAAGGCCCGTGTCGACGCCGGACTGTACACCATAGTCGCCTCCGACACGGTCAACATCACCCCCCGTTTCTGGAAGTTCTCTGACGACAAGCATATCATCCAGAACGACAACTGCTACTATGACACAGACTGGTACATGATCCGTATCGCCGAGACCTACCTGCTCCGCGCGGAGGCCCGTCTCGCCCAGGGTAACAAGAGCGGCGCCGCTGATGATATCAATGTCCTACGTAACCGCGCCGGGGCGAGGCCCTGCTCAGCCGGTGACGTGAACATTGACTATATCCTCGACGAGCGCGTGCGCGAGCTCTTCGGTGAGGAGCAGCGCTGGATCACCCTGAGCCGTCTGTCATGCAACGCCGCCGCGACTTATGTGACGGAGTGCTATCCCACGCAGAACAACACCGCCTCCAACACCCTTTACGAGCGCACACGCAAGTATGGTTGGGGGTATGAGAACGATATGACCGCCGGACGCCGCGAGACTTACACCGACGCCCTCGGCAACACCCGTCACCGTCCGAACATCCAGCCTTACAACTATTTGCTCCCTATCCCCAACCAGATCATCGAGTCCAACAAGGACAGGAAGATCGACCAGAATTACGGATACAAATAGTAGATGATATCATTTTAAGACCGGCCCTGATCAGGGGCCGGTCTTTTTGTTTTTAATAACGGTACGTGATTAGTTGAAAGCCCTCTTCACGGGCTTTTTGGACATTTCGAACAAGAGGACGGCCCCATCCTTGATGTCGTCATATTTGATAACAGGCGAATCCAGGCGCTTTCCGTTAAGGTATGCCGCCTTGATGTAGACAGCGTCCTCACTCCATCCCTTGGTGGTCATCTCGATTTTCTTTCCGTTCGAGAGGGTGACAGACATTCCCGGGGCGCAGGGCGAGCCGACATAGTACCAGTCGGCTCCAGGGCAGAAGGGATAGAATCCCAGGCAGTTGAAAAGATACCATGCGCTCATCTGGCCGCAATCATCATTTCCGCTCAGGGAACCGGGCTCATTGCCGTAATAGTTCTTTGCCACGTACCTGACCCATTTCTGGCAGTTCCAAGGCTCTCCGAAATAGTCATAAAGATAGGTAACGTGGTGGCAGGGTTCATTCCCGTGCCAGTAGCCACCGATACGGCCCCAGATGTCGTGCGCTCCCGGGATATCTTCCGGCAGCTCGATGGTGAAGAGGTCATCAAGGTATTTCTTAAGCCTTTGGCGACCAGCTATTTGGACATAGCCATCGAAGTCGTGGAAAACGCTCCATGTGTACTGCATCGTGAAACCTTCAGTGATGTCACCCCAGCCGTTGACTGAGCCGGGACCCTGGTAGGCTATCGGTGCGAAAGGATCGCGCCAAGCGCCCTTGGAATCCTTTCCACGCATGTAACCGGTCTCCGGATCGACCAGGTTCTTGTAATTCATCGAGCGGTTAAGGAAGAACTTATAATCCTCATTATGACCGAGTTTCTTTGCCACCTGGGCTATGCACCAGTCGTCATAGGCATATTCAAGGGTCTTGGACACACTCTCTTTCTCAAGGTCGAAGGGAACATAGCCTAAAGAGGTGTATTCGGGGATGCAGTCATAGTGGGCATTGGTGGCGGTGGTTTTCATGGCCTTGAAAGCCCTCTCGTAGTCGAAGCCCGGCACATCCTTGAGAATCATATCCGCAAGGATGGAGCAAGAGTGGTAGCCTATCATGCACCAGGTCTCCCCACCGTAGAATGACCAGTAGGGCAGCATCTTCTCGGCACTCTTGTCGAAGTGGGCGAGCATGGAGTTCGCTATGTCGGCCTGGAGGGGCCTGTTCACGAGATTCATCAGCGGCTCGAATGCCCTGAAGGTGTCCCAGAAGGAGAATGTCGTGACGTTAGTGAATCCTTTCGCCTTGCCTATCGTGCCGTCATGCTCCCTGAATCTGCCGTCGGCATCCTGGAACAGGAAAGGATGCTGCATGGTGCGGTACACGCTGGTGTAGAAGGTCTCCCTGAGAACTTTGTCGTCGCTGTCCAATGAATATGTCCCGAGAGCCTCCTCCCAGGTCGCCTCCGCCTCGGCCAGCACCTTGTCGAAGTCTTTGCCGTCCAGCTCATTAAGATTCATAAGAGCGCCGTCAGTGCCGACTCCCGAGACCGCCACTTTCACCTGCACTTCGGTCCCTGAGCCTGTCGAATGGATCCCTGAGCCTGTCGAAGGGGTCGAAGGGCCGAACCCGGCGACAACCTTGAGTTTACGGCCCCAGGCCTCCAGTGAGCTGCGGAACCGCTTTGTGTTATAGATCACCGGATTCCCGTCCTGGAGGATTGTGAAGTCCTTTATAGGCTCTGAAAAGCGGGCCGCGAAATAGACCTTTCGGCTGGGATTCCATCCGGCCACCAACTTGCTGCCGATGACTGTATATTCATCAAGCTGCCTTACGTCGGACCATTCGCACTGCCAGTAAAGGGTGTGGTCAAGGTCGATGGTCACATACGCTCCGGTTTCCTTTGGATAGGTGAACCTGAATACTCCGGAGCGAAGGGCCGCTGTCATCTCCGCCTTGATTCCGCTGTCCAGAGTGATGCCATAGTAGCCAGGATAAGCGGTTTCTTTCTCGTGGTCAAGTTTGGAAGGCTTTGGATCCGGGCTGGTTCCGGGCAGGAAAAGGAAATCGCCGAGATCCGGGATGCCAGTCCCGCTCAAGTGTGTCAGACTGAAACCCTGAATGGCAGGTTTCGAGTACTTGTATCCCGCGGCGCAGTCATAATCCTTGTCGTCGCAGTCAGGGCTGATCTGTATCCCGCCGTAAGGCAGCTGCGGTCCGGGATACACGTTCCCGAACCCGTCCGTGCCCACGAACACGTTCACGTCGTGGATAAGTTTCTTTTGTGTCTCGCCGGAAACGATTGACACGGAAAAAGTTGTGAAAATGATAGCCGCGACGGCCAATCCTTTTGGAATATTCATGGCAATATTATTTACCGGTCATGGAATAAGGTTTATCGGCGGGTTTCTGGCCGCGTGCCTTGTTGGGCTTGGAGGCCATATCGAACTCAAGCACACCGCCCTGCAGGAGGTCGGAATGGGTCAGGTAGAGTTTTGAGTAATCCTTGCCGTTTAAGGTCACCTTCTTTACGTAACGGTTGGTGTCGCTCACCTTCGGGGCCTTGATAGTCAACGGTTTCCCGTTCGGCAGATTGATTGTTACCTCCTTGAAGAACGGCGCCCCTATTACATACTGGTCACTTCCCGGGCAGACCGGATAAAAGCCCAGGGTTCCGAAGATGTACCAGGCGCTCATCTGGCCGCAATCATCGTTTCCGCCCAAGCCCCTGATCTCCGGTTTGTACATCCTATTGATGATCTCCCTCATCCAGTACTGCGTCTTCCAGGGTTGTGATGTCCACGCGTATAGATAAGGAATATGGTGGCTCGGCTCGTTTCCGTGGACATATCCTCCGATAAGGCAATCCTTGGTGATGTCCTCGTTGTCGGCGTAGGCATATTCCGGGAGATCGTTATAGAACAACTCGTCAAGACCGGCGATGAACTTCTTCTCCCCGCCCATCATGGCCATGACACCGTACACATCCTGAGGCGCGTGGAACGTGAAATTCAGCGAGTTCCCTTCGATGAAGCCTTCCCCGACGGTCTGCATGATGTCAAACTCTTTCTTGAAGGAGCCATCGGTGTATTTCGGACGGCAGAAGCCAAGATCGGTGTCAAACACATTCCTGTAATACAGCGCCCTTGGAGCATATTCCGCGGCCACGGCCTCGTTCCCGACGAGTTTCGCCGTATTCCAGATAGTCCAGTCATCATAGGAATACTCAAGAGTGTTGCTGGCGGCTGTGGAGATGTGGTCGTAGGGGACATATCCGAGCTTCATGTAGTCCCCGAGCCCACAGTACCACTCCTGTTTCGATGTGGTCACCATAGCCTCGAGAGCCCGTTTCTTGTCGATGTCAAGGCCTTTTACGATGGCGTCAGCCAGTACCGGTACGGCATGATATCCGCTCATGCACCAGTTCTCGTTGGCCATATGGCTCCATACGGGAAGCATGTGGAGGACGTTCTGGTCATAATGGGCCAGCATTGACTCGACAATGTCCCTGTCCCTTTCCGGCTTGAACAACGCGAGGAAGGGATGCTCTGCCCTGTAGGTGTCCCAAAGGGAGAATACAGTATAGTTTGTGAAGCCTTTTGCCTGATGGATCTCATGGTCAAGACCCCTGTAGGATCCGTCCACATCCATGTAGACTGACGGGTTTATCATCGTGTGGTAGAGAGAAGTGTAGAACATCTTCTTCTCGGCGTCCGTGCCTTGGATTTCCATCACGGAAAGCTCTTTCTCCCAAGCGTTCGCGGCCTCCGTGGCGATCTGGTCGAATGTCTTTCCCGCAGCCTCAGCTTTCAGGTTCTTCAGGGCACCGGTGGTGCCGGTTGAGGAGAGGGCGACCTTAACGGTCAGTTTGGGATTCTTCGATGTGGCGAACTTGAACCATGCCACGACTTTCCGTCCGGCTATGGCGGCGAAATTCCTGCTGGTGTCGAACTTGCTCCAGCCACCTTTGTAATCTATCTTCTGGCGGTCTATATAGCCATATTCAACAATAGGCTGGGAGAACTCGATAGCGAAATACGTGTAGTTGGTACGGGCCCATCCGTTAGTGATCCGGTAGCCTGTGACGGTCTTGTCGTCAAGCACCTGGACTTCCGACCATAGAGTCTTGCCGTCATAATCATATATGCCGTGAATAAGGTCCAGGATAATCTGGCCGTCTTCTTTAAAGGTATATTCATGCACTCCGACTCTCGCGGTGGCGGTGAGGCGGGCCTTCACTCCATAATCATCGAGAGTCACCTGGTACAGTCCGGGTCTGGCGCTTTCCGTGGAATGGCTGAACCTGCTACGGAAACCGCTGTCAGGATTATCTGCCGTGCCGGGATTCAGCTTCAACGGACCGGTGGTGGGCATTATTAATATGTCTCCCAAGTCAGAGTGACCCGTTCCACTGAAGTGAGTGTGGCTGAAACCGACAATCGTAGGATCATTGTAACGATAGCCTGCGCAAGTCTCATAGACCATCGGCTGGTACTTTCCGTTGATATTGTGGGGAATCGTGTCGGTGTCCGGGCTGAGTTGAACTCCACCGAAAGGCACGCAGGCTCCGGGGAAAGTGTGTCCCATTCCGTCAGTGCCGATAAAGGGATCAACATAACTTGTCTTGGTCTGCGCCATCGCGGTAGAGAATGTCATCAACAATATGACAAGCTTACAGGTAAGTCGTTGATTCATAGTGTATTGTATAATATAAAATAAATATTCGTTACTTTAAAACTAAGTGATTAACTGATATTGAAGCAGTTATCTGCCAGCCACTATTCCGTATTTCTTGAGAATCTTCTTTACTGGCTTCTCGATGGACTGTGCCCAGAGCTGGTAACCACGGTCAGAAGGGTGTGTGCCGTCCTGTGTGGTCTCATGATCCTTGGCCGAGGCGCAAGGATAGATGTAGTAGACATCTTTATATTTTTTGTAGGCGATCTTCATCAGGCTGTCAGCGACAGCGATCCTGTTGGCCTCAGACATGTCTGTTCGTTTGTTGAAATTGCGCCATTCCCTATAGATGGTCCGCTGGAAGATCAACGGTTTGCCGGGGTGGGCGGCCTGTACTTTCTCGATGAAAGGGAAGAGCCTTTCCTTGATCTGCTCTATACTCGGGTTCGAGAAGGTGTCGAAGATGAAGGCGTCGACATCCGCGGCCACGAGAACATCAGCGAAGTAATCTTGCAGTTTGCAGTTGCCGCTGCATCCGAGGCTTAGAAGCTGGAGTCCAGTGTCCCTTGAGAATATGGCCGGATAGGCCATTCCAGCCCGGCTGGTCGATATCCCATGGGTGAAACTCGAGCCGAATATACCGATCCGGCCTGTAAACGGGTTGGGCATCGCTTCCAGCACGGAACCCTCCTCGACACCGATTTTCACCGAATATTCCTCACTGAGTATCGGAAGGTACATTAGACATTCCTTAAGGGTACCATCCATTCCGGAAATCAGGTTGAAAGGCTGCTCGAGATCTCCTGAAACTCCCGCTCCGGCCCATATCCATTTGCCGTTCTCCCTGATGTAGAGGTCATAGCCCCTCGCGGAGAATCCGCCCGTGTTGTTGGGCCGGCCGACATCGCCATATTTTGTGAGTATCGAAATGGTCGGCGAGTTAGTCTTGAAAGCCACGCCAATCCCAGCCGAGTTCCGGACCTGGTTGTTCTCGCTCTTGGTGAACCCCTTGAAACGGACTGTGTCCACCCTGTGGTAGGGGTTGGGAGTGTCCATAAGCTTTCCTATCAGGGTCAAATCACTGGCCTCGGTGTAAACGAATTTCGGTGCCGTTTGCGCGGCGGCGCTAAACGCGATCACCATCAAAACTGGAAAAAGCAGTCTTCTCATTATGATGTTGTCTAATTTGTTGAAATAATGGGTCGTGTCAACAAATTTACTATTTTTTGACAACAAACCTTATCTTTGTGTTATCAGAGATGAAGATAATGTCCAGTATCAAGATTGTGATTCCTGTCGTCACCGTTCTTGCGGCGGTCATGTGCGGTTGCGGTGGAAACAAGACGGCCAAGGATGTCGAAGTGTTCCTGCCAGAAGGGAAGGCGGATACCTTGTTCTTTGAGCAGGCTCCGTTCGAGTGGCATGTGACCCCTCGTTATGACTATTCCAAGGTTTTCGTCACCAAACTGTTCCTATGCCAGTCCGAGTACGACAAGGAATATATGGGCGCTTACAAGTTGAGGGACAATGGCCAGAGCACTGTCTATATGACCTGTGAGCAGGCCCTGGAAGCAATAAAGGGAATGGACGCCCTCACCCCTGGTCTCCAGAAGATAGTGTATCTCGTAGGCTGGCAGTATAATGGTCACGATTCCAAGTACCCGGCTTTTTTTGAGGGTAACGAGAAGGTGAAGAGAGAGGGCGACGATGATCCCCTGGACAGCGTCCGTTGGCTTATGAGAGAGGCCAGGAATTACAATACGGCGGTCAGTCTCCACATCAATATGTTCGACGCGTTCGAGGACAGTCCGGCTTTCGATATTTATAAGAAAGCGGATGTGCTTGCCAGGGAAAAGGACGGGGAATATATTCTCGGGGACTGGGCCTACAAGGTATGCTACGCCGCTGAATGGGAGAAAGGCCTTTCCAAATGGCGGCTCGACAGCCTTTGCTCGCTGCTGCCTATTCAGGAGTCCGGAACCATCCACATAGACGCTTTCCACAACAGCGTTCCCCGGCCGCATATCGAGAACGGCAAGCCGGTCATCAGGATGGAGTCGCCGATCAGCCCGTGGCATGGCTATACGGCTGAGCAGGATCAGGAAGGCAAGGCCAATATCGTGAAATACTTGGATTCCAAGGGAATAGACGTCACGACCGAGGGCGTGGACATGAATATCGGAGGGGTGACCGACGGCTGGTTCCCGATGTACTGGCATTTCGGTTCCCTTGAACACGCCATGTCCCTGTCGGCATCCCAGTCATGGGGAGGCAATATCTATGGCAAGGTCAGGGCGTTCGGTAAGAATATGAACGGCGAGTCACTCTTCAGGGGGTCGTCCTCCGTTGGAGAGGGTTTGGAGAAGTTCAAAGGTGAGTTCAGCAAGACGACACTCGTTTCCTTATACCTCAACACCTTCGGTCGCGACGCCTTGGTCAGCGACGAAGCCGGGAATACTATCGGGATATTCGAGAATGGTCTCAGGACACGGTTGAAAGACGGTGTCTTGACCGTGGCCAAGGACGGGGAAGTCTTATCCGACGAAAAGGATATTCTCATCCCCGCCACTTGGATTGGGGACAGGTCCGTTGTAGTGTATTCAGAGAACGGATTCACTGATAAGACTTGGACTGTTCCTGATGGAGTCAGGCTTTCCGGCAAGGCGAAAGGATGGATTCTGGACGCTTCAGGCAGGAAAGAATTCAAGGATTTCAAAATAAGCAAGGGCAAGGTGACCCTGACTCTCTCGCCTGGTGAAATGATATTGATAACTGATTGATAATATGACGAATTCCAAGTTATTGGTGGCCCTCGGGGCCGTGGCTGCGGCCGCTCTGGCAGCGGTCTCCTGTACACAGCATACTGTACAAGGCGGTTTCGACGAGAGCGCTGTCGTCTTGTCGATCGGAGTGGTCAGTGACGTGCATATAAATACAGGTCTCCCTGTAACTTCCCAGAAGTGGGAATCAGCCCTTAATCAATTGTCCGTCAAAGCCTTGGAGTCTGACAATGATGGACTGGACGGGGTGTTGGTCGCCGGAGACCTGATAGACTATCCCGATGATTCGGCGATACAGGAATTCAAGCGGGTATATGAGTCTGTATTGGATCCCGCCCAAACACCGTTGATCTATTCCGTGGGAAATCATGATGTCCCGGATTACAAGTGGGACGAGACGATGGTAAGGGATGCTGAATATATTCGTAAAGCATTCGGTGATAATTATTTCCAGACGGATGTCGACACGGAGGCCGGGGCCACCCTGGAGTGTCGTCACTGCGTCGTCGGCGATTATGATATCATAGCCATATCTCCTTACGGGACCAGCCCGGTGGTCTACGATCCCAAGGCTCTGGAATGGCTGGACAAGACTCTGTCCGAAATCACCTCGAAGAATCCTTCCAGATATGTGATCCTTATCACCCACCCTATGCTCTATGGCACCGTCTATGGCAGTCTCCTCGGCGAGGCGGACGGCATCTGGAAATCATTTCAACCGGGGTATTGGGCCTCCAGGGAACTGCCGGAAATATTGTCCAAATATCCCCAGGTCGTAGCGTTCGGGGGCCATCTTCATTTCCCGCTCAATGATCCCAGAAGCATTTGGCAGGGTGATTTCACGGCCCTGGGCTGCGGTTCTGTAAGGTATATGGCCATAGAGGCTGGCGGTTATGAGGATATGGCCGGACAGACCACGATGAAAGACAAGGACGAGTTCTCACAGGGGCATCTGGTCCAGTTCGACAAGAAAGGCAACATGATGATCCACAGGATGGATTTCTACAACAAGTCTGTCATCGGAGATCCTATAATCATTCCCCACCCGAATAAAAACGGCAAACATCTGGAGGAATATTCTTTCGCCCTCCGCGAGGCCGCGAATGTGCCTCCGACACTGTCTTCGATGGATGTCGTATTCGAAAAATCTCCAGAGCCTTGGAAAAAGAACGAGCCAGGCTTTTTCTCGGTGAGTTTCCCCGCCGGGACCGATGATGAGTTTGTCCATCATTATGTGTTGACATTAAGCAAGGGTGACGAGCTCATCATGAGCAAAAAGATCCTGGCGGATTTCTATAAGTATCCGCAACCTTCGATGATGAAGTCGATATGGAAGGAGGATCTGACCATATACGATCTTATCGAAAGCGAGGACTGGGAGGGTCAGGTACAATTCGACCCGGGTGTCTACACTATTTCCCTGACCGCTTTTGACTCGTGGGACGCGGCAAGTGAACCTCTGTCAAAGGAGATCGTGATATGAGCGGATTCTTTAAGACCGTTTCGCTGATCGCCTTGACGTTTGTCTCTGCGATCTCGCTGGCGAACGCGGAAGGAATCGATCGTAAAGCGGTTGTCTCCAGGCACAATCCGGTGACCCATGTCTCATTTGAAAGAAGTCCCGTCCAAGTCGGCAATGGCCGTTTCGCCTTCGGTGCGGACATAACCGGACTCCAAACCTTCCGTTCTTTCAACACGTTGAGTGATTGGGGTTGGCATTCGAACCCGCTTCCGGAAGGTGTTTCTGTGGAGGATTACAAGCCGGTGGAGCTGGAGACATGGGGGTCCCGTATCCCATATATCCTGAACAATCCGGATTGTCCAGAGATTTCAGATTGGCTTCGGTGGAACCCCCACAGGATCAATTTGGGACGGATCGGTTTCGTGCTGATAAAAGCGGATGGAGAACGGGCGGAGGAGAAAGACTTGAGCGACGCGCGCCAGGAGACTGATCTTTGGACAGGAATCGTGAATAGTCAATTTGTCCTTGAGGGGATGCCGGTCTATGTCAGGACGGCGTGTCATCCGTCTATGGATATGATTTCCATTCACGTGGAATCACCACTGGTCAAGTCGGGCAGGAT
>JAFYYW010000030.1 GCA_017548985.1 Bacteroidales bacterium | reverse complement strand
TGGGTAGATCACTAGGTTTCGCGTCTGCTCACGGTGACTGAACGCCCTGTTCAGACTCGCTCTCGCTGCGGCTCACGGGCCTTAAGCCCTTAACCTCGCCAGCGTGATGCAACTCGTAGGCTCATTATGCAAAAGGCACGCGGTCACCCCACTAACGCAGGGCTCCCACCGCTTGTAGGCGCACGGTTTCAGGTTCTCTTTCACTCCCCGGCCAGGGGTGCTTCCCACCTTTCCCTCACGGTACTGGTCCACTATCGGTCTTCGGCAGTCTTTAGCCTTGCGGGATGGTCCCCGCGGATTCGGACAGGATTCCACGTGCCCCGCCCTACTCAGGTGCCACTCTGACCGGCCACGCGTTGCCCGTACGGGGGTATCACCCTCTGCGCCGGAGTTTTCCAAACTCCTTCCGGTTCCTGCGGTCGGTATTAGTGAGTGGTCCTACAACCCCGACGCGTCCGTGAACGCGCCGGTTTAGGCTCTTCCCTCTTCGCTCGCCACTACTGGGGGAATCGACTTTTTCTTTCTTCTCCTCCGGGTACTAAGATGTTTCAGTTCCCCGGGTTCGCCCCGCCTTTAACGACGGTCCCAGGCCTTCAGCCTGGGGGGTTGCCCCATTCGGACACACCCGGATCAGTCCCTGTTTGCGGGTCCCCGGGCATTTTCGCAGCTTACCGCGTCCTTCTTCGCCTGCCGAAGCCAAGGCATCCTCCGTACGCCCTTGCTTCTCTTTCTCTCTTGTGAATCTTCTCTCAGATTCGTGAAATTGTCAACTTACTATATTCCCGGAATATATCGCATATCCCGGCGTTGCTGATTTCGTTTCGTTTTCACTTTACCTCGTTGTGATCTCTCAGTATTGTCAATGATCTGGAGCTTTTTTCAAAGCGGACTGCAAAGATACACACTTTTTTTATTCTGGCAAATTTTTTTGATAAAATTTATTTTCCCTATATTTATAAGACAAATCGAGACCAAATCTTTAATTATATTATTAATATGGACACCAAGAAACTTGACTTTATGGCCACGCTCAAGGAGACCACCGAATACGGTCTGAAAAACGTGGTCTCATTGCTTTTGATGGCGGTTCTTTACATCGTCACGGTCTGGATACCCTACCTCAACGTCGGTACGACGATAGGACTCTACAAGGGTATCGTCGAGATCAGCAAAGGCAAAATACTCAATCCAATGATCCTATTCGACAAACAGAACTTCCAGAACATCGGGAATTTCTTCCTTCTTGTCGGTATCATGTTAGCCGCCATAGGCCCCGCCTATCTTATGGGAATTATCCCCGGAATAGTGCTTGGAATCGCGTGGGGGTTCGCTATCTTTTTCTTGATTGACAAGGGGCTCTCCCCTATCGAATGCCTCAGGACAAGCTATGACGCCACCTACGGTGAGAAGTGGACGATTTTCTTCCTCTACCTTGTAGTCAGTGTTGTATGCTCAATCCTAGCTTTCCTCTTCATGCGTATCCCAAAAGTCGGCTGGCTGTTTGTCCTCATCATCGCCGTCATTACGGTAGCTATCCTGATCGCCCTCGAGGCCGTATTATACAAACATTTCAGTGCCAAGGCCTTCCCTGAGGATGAGACCATTCCTGAGGCCACGGATATAACCGAATAATCTTATGGAAGAAAAGCATAACGCCTTGCCGGAGAACGCCCAAAGGGAACTTGCTCCAGGTGAGGAATATAATCCGTTACTCAGCCCCGAGAGAAAATGGGCGGAAGTCACGCCTTACTCTGTGGCCATAGGTCTTTTGATGGTGATCATCTTCTCCGCCGCCGCGGCCTATCTCGGCCTTAGGGTAGGGCAGGTATTCGAAGCCGCCATACCCATAGCGATAATAGCGGTGGGTCTCACCAGTGCCCTGGGCAAGAAAGAAGGCTTGGGCCAGAACGTCATTATCCAATCGATTGGAGGCTGTTCCGGAGCCGTAGTGGCCGGAGCCATATTCACACTCCCCGCGATCTACATCCTCGGAGTGGAGGTCAATTTCATGCAGATGTTCCTCTCATCCCTTCTCGGTGGTGTCCTGGGAATATTGTTCCTGATTCCCTTCCGGAAGTACTTCGTCAAGGAGATGCATGGGAAATATCCCTTCCCCGAAGCCACGGCGACGACCCAGATTCTCGTCAGCGGCGAGGGCGGTAAGGGCGCCGGTACTCTCCTTGTCAGCGGACTGATCGGTGGTCTTTATGATTTTCTGGTCAGCACATTCGGCACATGGGCCGACACTATCAGCACAACCGTTTTGGGGATCGGCCGCACCGTGGCCGACAAGGCGAAGGTTCTCCTTAAAATCAACACCAGCGCCGCCGTCCTTGGCCTTGGATATATTATTGGACTCAAATACGCCTTCGTGATCTGCTGCGGCAGCCTCCTAGTTTGGCTTGTGATCATCCCGCTCATGAATATCATTTGGGGTGGCCAGGTGATCGACCTCATGAACACCGGAGTCACGATGACGATAGGTGAGATGTCGCCAGACCAGATATTCAAGGATTACGCCCGCCATATCGGTATCGGTGGCATCGCCACGGCAGGAATCATAGGCATCATCAAGTCCTTCGGAGTGATCAAGTCGGCTGTGGGATTGGCTGTGAGGGAGTTCAAGGGCCCTTCGACAGGCTCGGGGACCACAGAAACCGGAAAGGAACTCCGGACCCAGGAAGACCTTCCTATGAAGACCATCGTCTTCGGTATCATAATCGCCCTCCTGGCCATATTCGCCTTCTTCGCTTTCGGAGGTGTGGTCAACAATGTCTGGCAGGCGATAGTCGGACTGCTTATCGTAGGAATAATATCCTTCCTTTTCACCACAGTGGCAGCTAACGCGATAGCCATCGTCGGCACCAACCCGGTTAGTGGAATGACCCTCATGACATTGATCATAGCATCGCTGATCCTGGTGGCAGTTGGACTGAAGGGTAACGCCGGAATGGCCGCCGCTCTGATAATCGGTGGCGTGGTCTGCACCGCGCTCTCGGTCGCCGGATCATTCATTACCGACCTCAAGATCGGTTATTGGATCGGTTCCACCCCTAAGAAACAGGAAGCATGGAAGTTCGCCGGAGTCGCCGTCGCCGCCGCCACTGTCTGCGGAGTCATGCTGGTTCTCAACAAGACCTATGGTTTCGTGGGTGACCAGGCCCTTGTGGCTCCCCAAGCCAACGCGATGGCCGCCGTGATCCAGCCAATGATGAATGGCGGAGGCGCCCCCTGGCTCCTTTATGGTATCGGAGCCATAATCGCCATCTTGCTTACAGTGCTCAAGGTTCCCGCCTTGGCTTTCGCCCTCGGAATGTTCATTCCTATTGACCTCAACCTTCCGCTCCTGATCGGAGGAGCTATCTCCTGGTACGTCAGCACGAGGACCAAGGACAAGAAAGTCAACGAGGCCAGGATGAACAAGGGCACCCTGATAGCTTCCGGTTTCATCGCCGGTGGCGCCCTGATGGGTGTTGTGAGCGCCCTCCTCAAGTTCTTCAATGTGGACTGGTTCCTCTCCGCCTGGCACAGCGCCTACGGTGAGGCGATAGCGATAGTGCCCTTCCTCGCGCTCATCGCGTATATGGTCATATCATCAATGAAAACCAAAGAGTAATGGAAAATATTCTTGACAGATTCCTAAGGTATGTCTCGGTCGACACACAGAGCGACGAGAACTCTGAGAGTCAGCCTTCAACCGCCAAACAACTGAACCTTCTCTCGATGCTCCGGGATGAGTTGCTGGCCATGGGCCTCGAGGCCACCCTTGACGAATACGGCTATGTGATGGCCTCAATCCCCTCCAACATCAACCAGAAGGTTCCCACAATCGGTTTCATCGCCCACGTGGACACCGCTCCAGATGCCTCGGGAGCGAATATCAAACCACAGATAATCAAGAACTATGATGGCGGCGATATCGATCTCAAAGGGGTTCCCGGCCTCGCCTTGAAGCCCTCTGAGTTCCCCGAGATGCTCCACTATATCGGCCAGACACTGATCACCACCGACGGCACGACTCTCCTCGGAGCCGACGACAAGGGAGGTGTGGCCGAGATTATGGACGCGGTCCAGTATATTGTGGAACATCCTGATTTCAAGCATGGTGAGATCAAGATCGGGTTTACTCCGGATGAGGAAATCGGGCGAGGGGTGGTCAAGTTCGACGTCCCCCGTTTCGGAGCCGATTACGCCTACACTATGGACGGCGGGGAAATCGGTGAGCTGGAGTTCGAGAACTTCAACGCCGCCTCAGCCAAGATCCACATCCAGGGACGGAATGTACACCCGGGATATTCAAAAGGCAAGATGAAGAACGCCATCCTGATAGGAACGGAGATGAATTCCCTCCTCCCAGTTGAGCAGAGGCCTGAATACACGGAAGGCTACGAGGGGTTCTTCCACCTCATCGGTTTCAATGGCTCTGTAGAGGAAGCGGATCTGACTTATATCATCCGCGACCATGACAGGACCATATTCGAGCGCAGGAAGAGCCTCATCACGAAATGCTGCGATTTCATCAACATGAAATACGGTGAAGGCACCGCCACGCCCGTTGTCAAGGACCAGTACTATAACATGCGGGAGCAGGTTGAGCCTCATTACCATGTCGTTGAGAAGGCGGTCAAGGCTATGGAAATGGCCGGGATCAAACCGAAGATCCAGCCTATCCGCGGAGGGACCGATGGAGCCAACCTGAGTTTCAAGGGTCTTCCTTGCCCCAACATATTCGCAGGGGGACTGAACTTCCATGGCAAAATGGAATTCGTCCCCCTGGAATCGATGGAGAAGGCGTCAGAGGTGATCTTGAATATCATCACCCTCTACGCCGGTGAGTGACCGGCAAAAGGTCTTATTTGATCACGCCGAGTTCTTTACCCACCTTGATAAAGGCAGCGATGGCTTTGTCAAGGTGTTCTTTTTTATGGGCGGCGGAGAGCTGGACACGGATCCTGGCCTGCCCCTTCGGGACCACCGGATAATAGAAGCCAGTCACGAATATTCCTTCCTCAGCCATCTTGGCCGCGAATTTCTGGGAAAGAGGAGCGTCATAAAGCATCACGGCGCAGATAGCGCTTTGGGTAGGCTTTATGTCAAACCCAGCGGCCATCATGGCGTCACGGAAGTACTTGACATTCTCCTGCTGACGATCATGGAGCTCATTGCTCTCTCCGAGCATCTTGAACATCTCGATGCCCGCGGCAACGATCATCGGAGGAAGAGAGTTGGAGAACAGATACGGCCTTGAGCGCTGGCGGAGCATGTCGATGATCTCTTTGCGGCCGGTCGTGAATCCACCCACAGTTCCACCAAAAGCTTTTCCGAGGGTACCGGTGAATATGTCAATACGTCCATAGCAGTCGAACTGCTCGGCGACTCCGCGGCCGGTCTTTCCGACAACACCCGCCGAATGGCTCTCATCGACCATCACCAGGGCATCGTATTTCTCTGCCAGCTCGCAAATCTTGTCCATCGGGGCGACGTTACCGTCCATAGAGAAGACTCCGTCGGTGCAGATGATGCGGAACCTCTGGGCCTGGGCCTCTTTGAGGCAACGTTCCAGATCTTCCATGTCTGCATTCGCGTAACGATAGCGGACAGCTTTGCAGAGACGTACACCGTCGATGATGGAAGCGTGATTGAGAGAGTCGGAGATTATGGCATCCTCAGCGGTCAACAGAGGCTCGAAAACTCCGCCGTTAGCGTCGAAGCAAGAGGCGTAAAGGATTGTGTCCTCAGTTTTGAAGAACTTCGAGATGGCTTCCTCAAGTTCCTTGTGGAGATCCTGGGTGCCACAAATGAAGCGCACGGAGCTCATTCCGAAGCCCCTCTCGTCCATCGCCGTCTTGGCGGCCTCGATAAGCCTCGGGGAATCAGCCAGGCCAAGATAGTTGTTGGCGCAGAAGTTCAGCGCCTTGCTGCCGTCCTGAAGAGTGATCTCCGCGGATTGGGCAGACGAGATGTTCCTTTCGTTCTTGTACAGGCCGGCTTCCTGGATGGAGGCGAGCTCTGCTTTCAAATGATCCTGAAATTTGCCGTACATGGTTATAAATGATAAATTAGTTTCGTGTTTACGTGAAATTAATGTAAATTTGCGATGCTAATTTAGTGAATTCTTCATTAAAGACAATGAAAAATGTACTTGTGATCGGGTCAACCGGACAGATCGGTTCCGAGCTGACTATGAGAATCAGGGAAATGATTCCTGACGGTAATGTTGTTGCCGGGTATATCAAGGGCGCCGAGCCCAAAGGTGTACTGCTTGAAAGCGGCCCCTCGGCTGAGGCGGACGTGTGTAACGGTGAGCAACTTCTGGGTATAGTCAAAAAATACCGGATAGACACGATCTACAACCTCGCCGCCCTCCTTTCGGCTGTCGCCGAAAAGAAGCCTCAGTTGGCTTGGCACATCCAGATCGATGGTCTTATGAACATCCTCGAGATCGCCAGGGAGAATGGTTGCGCGGTCTTCACGCCCTCATCTATCGGCTCATTCGGTCCCGAGACTCCCCGCCAGAATACCCCTCAGGACACTATCCAGAGACCCCGTTCCATGTACGGCTGCACCAAGGTGGCTACTGAGTTGCTGAGCGACTATTATTTCCATAAATATGGGGTTGACACCCGTTCGGTCCGTTTCCCCGGACTGATCTCAAACGTGACCCTTCCCGGTGGCGGAACCACCGACTATGCAGTGGAGATTTATTATGCCGCGGTCAAGGGAGAGGAGTTCGTCTGCCCGATCGCTCCAGGGACATTCATGGACATGATGTACATGCCTGACGCCCTTAAGGCCGCTATCGATATCATGAACGCCGACCCGTCCAGGCTTGTCCACCGCAACTCTTTCAATATCGCGTCGATGAGCTTTGACCCTGAGATTCTAAAGGCCAAGATTATCGAGCATGTTCCCGGATTCAAGATGCGTTACGAGGTGGATCCTGTCCGCCAGGCGATCGCTGATTCATGGCCGGACAAGATGGACGACAGCTGCGCCCGCGAGGAGTGGGACTGGGCTCCGTCCTATGACCTCGAGGGCATGACTGTCGACATGCTTGACGCCCTGAAGAAAAAGCTCCTCTAATCGTACCAGAGCATAGAGGCTGGAAGTTGCTCCACATCTATGCCAGGACCTATAAGGCCGACTTCCAGATTCTCGCCACCATAGTTCTCAAAATAAGGGATCTCCAGGCGATGGAAGCCGGCTTTAAGCTCTATCCACGCCTCGGCGTATCCGCCTCCGTCCCTGTCCAAGTCGAACAATAGCTTCCCGTCAAGGAACAGCTTCGAACCGTCATCCGAGGCGAGCGATATCTGGTACAGGCCGGTTTTCTCTATCTTCATCAACGTGTTGAAATTGAAGCCGAAATGATCTTCCTGCCGTTTGGCTGAAGTCGAGAAGAACGGGATGGTTCCTTGCGCTACAACCGGACTCTCCAGCGCTTCACCAACGCTCATGAACGGGCCCTCATAATAGGTGTAGCGTATTCCATGACCTCTCGGGACAGCTTCCACAGGGTCAAAACTGGCCGATGCCTCAGGAGTGTCAGGAGCCTTGTAATACGTGGGGTCGAAAGGATCTGATTTGACTCCGTTGCCGGGTGTGAAATCTATTCCCAAGATGTCCGCGACAGTAGCCGCGACCTGCCTGGTGTAGAATGGACCGTTATCGGAAGTCTCCCCGAGAGCGGGAATGCCTTTTCCTAACGCGATGAGCCAAGTCTGGTTCGCTCCTCTAATATCGGCGCCGTGGCCAGTGAACTTATCCCCACGGCCGCGGCCATGGTCAGTGGTCAGCAGATAAGTTGTTTTTCCCTTATAGAAAGGATCCGCCTCGCAGGTCTCTATGATATCCTTGATGAACGAGTCGGTGTAGGTCACCGCATGGAGATATTTGTCGTATTGGCCTCCATGACCCCATTCGTCGGTCTCACCGAAAGATATGAAGAACAGCTTCGGATGGTCGTTCCTGATTGTCTCGATCGCATAGGCGTACGTCATCCCATCGGGACGCTCGTCGCCTTCCTTCCCCCAGATGCTCTCCTGCAGAAGATCCAAGGTCTTCAAGGTCGGGCTGGGATCAGGGGACACATTCGGCTCGTAAGCCGTACTCCCCGGGAAACCGCCTTTGTCGTTGTTGACCGCGAAACGGATCGACAACCAGGAACCGTAAACCATCACGTGGCCCTTGTACCTGGGATCCTGGTTGGCGACTTCCATCACACTTGTGTTGGGATTCGGCACGGGGTCATTGCTGTCCACCCTCTCGTCATCCGCCCATCCGCAGAACATCTCGCTGTAGCCGGGATATGAGTATGACTTGTTGTTTGAGACCTGCACCAGGCTATTCTTATTACGGTTGCCGAGGAGATATCCTTGAGACGCGATATGGCTCCAGGTGTATGGCATCAAGACCTGGCGGCGCTCCTCAGGAGTGGATCTCCAGTACTCGGCTTGTAAAGCGTCAGGGTCACGGGAGAAACGGGGGTCGGAAATGAGAACGGAGTCAGCTCCGGTGAATACCTCCTGCCAGCGCAATCCGTCGAATGTGATAACAATAACTTTCGGATCCTTATCTACCTTGGCGCACGAAACCATAAGGGCGCAAAGGCCCGTCAACAAAAACAGTATTCTTTTCATACTCAGGAATTAACTAATCGTGAAAAAGCATCGAGGCGGGGATTTTGTCAAAACTTAAACCATTCCCTGACAGGCCTATCTCAAGATCCTGTCCTTCAGTGTCGTCAAAATAAAGGACACGTAGACGGTGGAAGCCCGCGTCGATTGCGGCGGCGACCTCGACCACATTGACACTGTGACTGCCATCATTGTCGATGATCAGCTGATCGTCAAGAAACACCTTGGTCCCATCGTCTGAAGCGACAGATATCGTGTAGCGTCCAGGAGCGGGTATCTTCAGGAGAGTGTTAAACTCGTAACCGAAATGATCCGCCGCCTTAGCGCCATCTATGGAGAAGTCAGCCATCACTCCCCTGTCCAGGACCTTCGCCTTGGCCAACTCATCCACACTCATGAAAGGGCCCTCGAAATACTTGTAGCTTACCCCGGCTCCCTTTGGAACAGCCTTAATCTCATGGAAATAACCCACATCCTTGACTCCAAGGTCCTCCGGAATAGGCTCACCTTTGAACTCGGGATCCACCGGTGGTTGCTTCTCCCCGTTGCTCGGGGTAAAGTCAATCCCGAGGATGTCAGCTATGGTGGCGGCGACCTGCTTGGTGTAATAAGGACCGTTGCCTGAAGTCTCCCCGAGGCGCTTGGCTCCCTTACCGAACATCATCATCCAGGTATTCTCGGAACCCTTCGTGCCGCTGCTGTGGCTCGTGAAAGCGCCCTTGTTTCCTCTGCCATGATCAGTAGTCATCAGATAGGTAGTCTTACCCTTGTAGAATGGATCGCTCTCGCAATATTCCACTATCCTGCGGATCATCTCATCCGTGGCGTGGACAGCGTCAAGATAGAAATCATATTTCTCGGCATGAGCCCACTCGTCAGTGTCACCAAATCCTATAAAGATCACTTTTGGATGGTCTTTCTTGATTGTCTCCAGGGCATAGGCATAGGTGAAGGCGTCAAAACGCTCCTCTCCCCAGTAATGAGGCATCACTTCCTGAATATCGTTTATCAGCGTCAGCGTTGGAGTCGGGGACGAGGCGATGTCCGGCTCGTAAGAGGCGCTTCCAGGGAACCCTCCCCTCTCATTGTTGACAGCGTAGCGAATCGATTCCCAGGAGGCATATACCATTACTGAACCCTTATACCGAGGGTCGGCATTGGCGACCTCCAGGACACTTAAATTGGGATTCGGGACAGGATTATTGCTGTTCACCCTCTCGTCATCGGCCCAGCCGCAGAACATCTCGCTGTATCCGGGATAGGAGAAACTCATGCCGTTCGAAACTTGGAACTGACTGCCTTTCAGACGATTACCAAGCATGTAGCCATTGGACTCCACATAGCTCCAAGTAAAGGGCATCAGAGCCTGGCGACGTTCTTCAGGAGTCGCCCTCCAATACTTGGCCTTGAGGGCCTGGGGGTTGTCAGCGTACTTGGGATTGCTTGCCAGACTGGAATCAGCTCCGGTGAATACCTCTTGCCAGCGCAACCCGTCATAGGTCATGATAACCAATCTCGGATCATTATTCCCACCACATGAAGAAAGGAAAGCGATAAGCGCCAGCAAAACTGGGAAAAGAACTTTTTTCATGTTATACTTAAACTTTGATTGTGTCAGCGAATTCACCCGGGGTCATCCCCGTGAGTTTCTTGAAACTTCTGGCGATTATCTTGTAGTCCACATTGAGCATATCCGCGGCGGCAAGAGGAGGGTTGCCGTTGACTATCAAGTCTTTCATCTTCTCGACTCGGACTTTGATGATATATTGGTAGATGGATGTGCCCATCTCCTTACGGAAAGTGCTCTCCAACAAGCGTCTGGACATGGGAACCAGTGCCACGACGTCATCAACCGAGATACGTTCCGTCGCATTGTTGTTGATGAAATGGAGAATCCTGGAGATGAACGGATTAGGGTGAAGAACCGCGTCTGTGGAGCGTCTGGTTGTGACGAAAGTCGGCTTGACGGTTATGTCCTGGATGGTTTTTACTCTCTGCTCCACAGGAAGGGCAAGAAGCTCATCTATGAACTTGGCCGTGTTGTAGCCGGCATCCTCAGTGTCCTGGTTAAGGGAAGAAAGCTGCGGTGAGCACATCTGGCACAGGAACTCGTCGTTGTCGATCCCGAGCACCATTATGTCATCAGGTATACGCATGTCATCCTGTCCACTGAGTTTAGCCGCCTCAATTATGTAGAATGCCCTGTTGTCATCGCATGTCAATATCGCTACCGGCTTCGGAAGACTATTGAGCCATTCCTCCAGTTCCTCCAAATCATACCACCAAGTGGCGCTGATGTCGAGGTTCTCAAAAATGGAAATCGTGGCGTCCTGCACCCTGGATTGGATCTCAGAGATAAAACTGTCTCTCCTCTCATCAGACCAGACCATCCCTTTCAAACCGAAGAAGCCGAAATTACGAACTCTCTTCTTGATAAGATAGTCAGCGCAAATCCGCCCCGACGCGGCATAGTCTCCACTTATATTGCTGATAGTCGAGAACTTCTGCTGATAATCCTGGGCGATCGCTATGATTCCGTGTCGACCGAAAGCGTCCACGTCATCATTCGGAAGAAACTGGCCGATAATCGCGTCGGCTTTCCAGTCCTCAGCGAATTTGACGACCTCATCCATACGTCCGTTGTCCCTGAGTGACAGGGGCATTTTGCATACTACCCAAGGGTCATGGTCGTGGGAATAACGCATGATGCCCTTAAGCAACTTATTAGCATATGATTCGGAAAAATCCGTCATCAAAATGAGCCGGGTCATAACAAATTAAAGTAGGTCTATAAAACGGTTTATATACGCAAATATAGTAAAAAACCAAATCACTGCAACATTTTTACGCACCAATCTACCAAATTCGCGAACAGACCCGACATGAGACAATCGCCTAATAAGCTTCTATCGCTTTTCTGAAACGTCCTTCGACATCAGAAAGCAAATAAAGACCGTCAGCGTTGGGTTCCAAACCTTTAAGGTATATCTGGTATCGTACCGGAGGATTGTCCAGTCCAAGCACTGGCATCTCCCGCAAATTGGAAGGCGACTCATACGTCATGAACAACTCGGCGTAACGCTTCCCATCCTTACCGTCCCAGATCGCCACCACCAGTTTGGACCCGATAGGGGTCTTTTTCTCAATCGCTTCCGGCAGGCGATAATCTTCCGATTCCAAGGCGGCCAACACGCTACAGATATTGGAGTCGTGGCCGCAGAGGAAGCTGAACTTGCGTCCAGGCGTATCCATCTCCGACAACATGGTCTCCAGCAACGGATGAGCCACATTGGTGGCGACAATGGGAGCGGAGAAAAGCACGTCTCCGTACCAATCCTTGATCTCAGCGATCTGGGCCCAGGCGTCAAGTGATATGTCATGGCCGAAAGCCGCCTTAGATTCCGAAGGTTCCTCGTAATATTGGAGCACAAGGGCGTCAGAAGCCGAGTTGGCCATCTTGAACCCGCCTGTCATGGCAGGCTCCTTATGCTCATTGAACGTGATCTTCAGGTCATCCGTACGGAATCTGACAGTATCGTTTTCGGCGGCAGGTGACCGTTTGATATCCAACACATTCTCAAGCACTTTGAAATTAGGTGCCATCTTTGAGGCGACATCCTCAAGAGATTTACCACCTCCCATGTCGATGATCTGACGGATCGCCTCCGCGCGGAACTCATCAGTGACATTGGTGATCTGCGGATTAAATACCGGATCCATAGTGCCAAGAGGATAATGATGCTCAATCTTCACATTCGCTATCGGCAGCATCCCGCTCGAGAAATATTGAGCTGTGGCTATGGTCCTCTGCATCGAATTGGCATAGAATCGCATGGAACCTTCAGCGGGAACCTCATTCTCCACCATCAGGCCCTCGTTTATGAGCCATTTGCGGAAGAACTGGCCCATTCTGGTCTCAAGAGCGCCTCCTTTCAAGGAAAGCTCCCCGGGAGCGGATGTCCAGTCGAACCACTTATGAGGGGTTATCCTTGAAGTGACGGATCCCTTGCCTGACAACGGAGAACGGATATTGTGGCGGCTTAGCGTCACGACCTGACCCAAAGAATACTTCTCCCTGAACGTGTCCGGGCGGGCAGTCCAAAGTGAAGTCGTGGCCTCAGGAGCGGGCGAATCCGCTCCTTGGATCCGGAATTTGAAGGAATATGTCTCCCCTGGTTTGATCTTGTACTTCGGCAGGGTGGCAGGGCCGCAACTTCCATTGCCGATACCTTCCATGAAGCAGTCCAGATTGAGGACCACTCCGTGATGCCGCACCTTGTCCAGATTATGGAAGTACCTGGCCCTGAATATGTCCTCATCCGTGAAATGCTGGGCGGAAAACTCAAAGGAGCCCTCGGCGGCAAACCGGACCGAGACTCCGTCCGCCGAAGTGAAAGTGACCCATCTCGTGTCAGTCCTCTGCCCCATCGTCTGGGTGCGAGCATATGGTTCCACCATGTCAGAAATGGTGGACGTGTAAGTTCCAAGGAAAGCGGCGTCCTTCCTGTCGACATAATTCTCCATAGGGCCGCGACCGTACCACGTGACCTTCTCGAAAGAGGGTGCAAGGAACATACGGAGCCCCAGCCTGTGAAGATCGTATCCCTCTCCGGGATGGAAACCGGCGCTGACATCGACAAAACCATCCGGTGAGACCTCATAGGTCACCGAATATGGAACAACTGTCTTACCTACAGTGGCTTCCATTTCAGTCTCAACACGTAAGACTCCCTCAACCGGGGTGGATTTGAAATTGACAGGCCTGCAAGTTGTGGACAGCGGATCATGTATCAGGACTCCGGTAAACCGGGCGGCGTCATTACTGATGAACCTATAGCCGTTGAAAAGCGGCTGTCCTTGCATGTGAAGCACCTCTTTTCCATCAAGCTGAATACTTTGGAGCACACCCTCAAGCTTGTCGAACCTCACAGATATCTTGTCATTCGAGGCGCATAGGAAACGGTTATCCTCAGTGTATACCTTAAGGGGAGAGGTTCCGTCTGAAGCCTCCGCCTTCAGAACCGCCGGTTCCTCGTGTATCATAAACTCCTCGGACGCCACGACATGACCGGCATCCGCCCAGCGGGCGGCCTCCCGAAGCCTCACCTCAACCTGTAGGACCACGTCAGCCCCCCTATATTCCAGAACCGCCTTATCCACAGGTATTTCCACCTGACAAGATTGTCCCGGTCCGGTGTCTGGCAAACCGACCACCCCAGAGGCCACTTCGACACCATTGTGGAGAACCTTGTATTGAAGATCCATCTGGGACAGGTTATAGGTGGTGTAGCGGTTCTCAAGAAGTAATTTCCCGGGCCTGGAGATTTTAATATACTGATAAACTTTCTTGACTTGGAGCAGTTTCGCGGTGACACGTCGGTCCGCGGTAATTATACCATTGAGACAGAAGTCATCATCATTAGGCGCATCTCCGAAGGAACCCCCGAAATAAAGGTTGCCATTTTGCTCGCCGAACCTGGTGATACCCTGGTCCACCCAGTCCCAGATACACGCTCCGATCATCCTCACGGACTTGTTCTCGATATAGTCCCAGTACTCAGCCAGATTGCCGATGGCGTTACCCATGGCATGAGCATATTCGCATAGGAAATAGGGCCTATCCGCGCCATTCCTGTCCATTTTCTCCATCGATTCCAACGAAGGATACATCTGTGAGTCGAAATCAGCTACGCTGTTCATTCCCTCATAGTGGATCGGACGGTCGTCCAGACGGCGCACGGCATCTCTCTCGGCGACAATATTGGGACCATAGCCTGACTCGTTCCCAAGCGACCAGAAGATGACCGAAGGATGCAGGCGGTCACGCCTGACCATCCTCTCAGCCCTGTCCACAAAAGCCCCTTCCCAAGAGGGCGCGCCGGTGATGCTGTGGTTCCCATGGCACTCCTGGTCCGCCTCATCGACTATGTACAGTCCATAATAGTCGTACATGGCGTACATCTTGGGATCGTTCGGGTAGTGGCTCGTACGGACGGTGTTGATGTTGTGGCGCTTCATGAGGAGAATATCCTTCAGCATAGTCTCAACCGGTACCGCCTTACCGTGAATGGGATCGATATCGTGACGATCCGTACCTTTCAGATAAGTGAGAACTCCGTTGACATACAACTTGTTATTCCTGAACTCAACCTTCCGGAACCCGTGGCGCTGGAAGGTGCATTCAAGGATATTCCCCTCTTTGTCAAGCAGTTCCATCTTGACCACATAAAGATAAGGATCCTCGGCTGACCAAAGATGAGGCCCATTCACAACAAACCTCGAAGCCTCTGTTCTCAACTCCTTCCCGGACGCGACGGTCTGTAACCCGGACTCCACAGAGCCTATCACCTTTCCGTCCTCGTCCAACAATGTGGACCTCAACTTCGCCGCGGCAGTCTTTCCGTCATTGTGGAGCAAGGCGGAGGCGTCGAGAGTGGCCGTGGTCAAATCCCCGTTGAAACCGGTCTTGAGGTCAAGGTCCGAGAGATGGATCTTCGGACGGGCCACCAGGTAAACATCCCTGTGGATGCCCGCCAGCCGGAACATGTCCTGATCCTCCAAGTAACTGCCGTCACTCCATTTATAGACCTGCACAGCGACCACATTGCGCCCTTTCACGACATATTTGGTCACATCGAATTCGGAATCGTTATTGGCGCCCTGGCTGTAACCGACCTTCTTGCCGTTGACCCAGACATAGAAGGCGGAATACACGCCATCGAAATGAAGGAATATCTCCTTGCCGGACCAATCGGAAGGGAGGGTGAACTCACGGCGGTACGATCCGGTCGGATTCGGCTCGGACATTGTCGTGTAGCCGCGCCGGGGCTGGATGAACGGCGGATTGTTGTAGAACGGATAAGTGGCGTTAGAATACAATGGGGTGCCGTAGCCTTCCATCTCCCAGCTCGAAGGCACATCAATCTCATCCCATGAAGTGACATTGTACTTCGGAGCCTCAAATCCTACAGGGCGATCCTCAGGATCGGCCACCCAGTTGAATTTCCATTTCCCGTTCAGGAGCAGATATCTTGAAGACTTCGTCCTCTCCCACAGTTTCGAGTAAGCGGGATCAGAGACCATCTCCGAATCGGTAGCATAGGGAATAAAGGTGACATGCCCAGGCAACTTATTGATGGACAATACTTTCTCGTTTTCCCAATCATTCTTCGAAGAGGTCTTGGGCAACACGAAGTCTGTTTTGACATCCGACTCCCGAAGGAACCAATGCTGATAAACGTCGTTCTCGTCCGGAGAGGCCTGAACCACCTCATCCATAGGCTTTCCAGGTCCCGAAAGGGCCAGCATCGTGCCACTGGAGACACATTTGAGTGAGATAGAGCCGTCTTTCCGCGAAGATATGATCCAGTGCTGGTTCGGATTGTTCCTGTCGCCCGGCCATTGTATGACCGGACGGCCCTCCCCTCCTCCATCGTTGTCAAGTGCCTGGTAAGAATATCCGTTCACAAGAAGGTAGATGTCATCTCCAAGAGGTCTGATCTGCCACACTTGGCTGGCGCTTCCTTTCTGGGGTACGGCCAGGAACATGTGTGTCTCCGAATTGACACTCTCCTGATTGTCAATAACCAAACCATCGGGGGTAGCGATCTGGTAAACCTTCCCGGGATCTATTTTCTGAGCGGCCGCGATCAAGGCGACCGCCGACATAAACAACGATAAAACCAGCTTTTTCATTTTCATTGATTAGGAGTAAATAACCTGGAGGCAGGAAGGTGGCCGTTATAACCATCCGGAGCGGCCAGATAAATGTCCAAACTCTGTCCTTCGCAATCCTCGAAATACCTGAGAGTAAAGCGATGGAGTCCCTTGGCGAGATTGACCATGGCTAAACCGGTCTGGACCGAGTGAGATCCGTCGATGTCGAGCACCTCGGACCCGTCGATCAGAAGCACGGCACCGTCATCGCTCACCACAGTGAACTGATGGACGCCATCCTGCTCCGCCTTGAACCAGCAATCAAAAACATATCCGAAATGATCATTATCAGGGTCGTTGTCGATCCCAATCCAAGGCATAATACCGGAATTAACGAGCTTACCCTTCGTGAGCATCTGCGAAGTGGACATAAACGGTCCCTCATATTTCTTGTAAGCGACCCCTTGGATTGTCGCCTTAACATCGGCCGCGGGGAACTCAGGTGCTTCTTTCATACCCTTTTCGAGTCTGTCGAATTGCTCCATCAATCTTTTGGCGGACACCACGCCACCTGACCATTCACCCTCAGCCATACGGTCAATCCCTTCCCTCTCAACCACACTTCTGACAAGGTCGTCAGCCCCTTCCTGGAATCCGACAATGGGATTCTTTTGCATAAGCAGCAAGCATAAGGGCATCTCGGCTGTCTCAACCCTGTCGTAAAGAATCTGGTCAGACGCCACAGCCTCCTTGGCCGCGGCGAATATCTTCCGGCCTTCGAAGATGAACTCATTGGTGTACATCGGGTCAGAGGCCGATATGTAACAGTCTGAATGGATTCCAGGCCGGCGAAGGATGCTGTCCTCCAGTTCGAGATACTCACGGATAAAAGGTCCGGCGGCGCCGTAATACCCGTCTGTAAAGTCTTTGATCAGCGCATCCACATCCGCGTCCGGATTCCACATCAGTTTCGCCAGGAGCCAGGAACGCATCTCTCTTAACTCACAGGAAACTGTCTGGTAGTCACCTTCTTCCAATATTCCGATGGCGTTGTTGTCCCGGAAATCCTTGATGTGCGGCCCCATTGTCTTCCAATTGGCCACCGGAAGGCTGTATTGGGCGAAATCGGTCACATAGTCCCAGATGTAAAGGTGGGGCGCTATCGCCGACCAATCCCGCAGGTCCTTGAGGAAATCGACATTGAGTTCGCAGTCGTCATATTCATGGAACATACAGCACTCGATGCTGCAAAGGCGGATCACCACATTGTCCCTCGGGGCTATGTCTTTCGGGGCGTGACGAGTGTATTGATAGGCGAATGTGCCGATGTACTTGTCCGGGAACTCCTCCTTGACAGCGTCCGCGACCTGGTTGACGAACCACACCATAAGTCCGGACTGACCGCCATACTTTTCGGCCAGGGCGGTGCACTCATCGCACTGGCAGAATTCCTGGTTGTCATTCTGCTCCACTGAATAGATCAGGTAGTCCGGCTCGCGGCGCATCACATCCTTTATCCTATCTATGCAAATATCAAGAACTTCCGGATTGGAAAGGCACAGCTGGGCGTATCTTGGCACACGTTTTCCGTCCCGCATGGAGAAATATTCCGGATGTGTTGAATAAAATTCCGCCGGGGAGACCAGATAACCCATGGCATGGACTCCCCAATAACCCTCAGCGGTGCCGGGAATGGTCTCACCAGGATTATTTCCGGGAAGACGCACGAAATTGTTCCTCGTCCTCGCCGAGAACACGGGATTGCTTCTCACATCCAGGACGCAGTTGTCCCTGATCTTTATCCCAGGTTCCTCATGCCTGTCCAATTTGTTGAAACTCCAAACGTCCTTGTGGGGAGCCACACTTACCTTGCTGGAGTACCACCGGCAGCCGAGTTCTTCCTCGAGGAAGGAATACACGGCGTAAAGTGTGCCGCGCAAGGATCCGCCCCAGAAAAGGATATCGCCACCGACGCTTCTCACAGTGAAAGAGTCATCCCGGTCCTCCGGCTTGACAGCCTCTGGAACCATTTCGGACACCAGAGGGTTAAAGCCGACCACCAGTCTTTTGCCTCGGACTCCACCGGACAGATCCGCCAATGGCAGATCTGTCCAGGAGACCTCTTTAATCCAGTATCTCAGTTCCTCAGCCGCATAACGTTCCGACTCTGTGGCGTCTGGAGAAAGGATTATGGTATATTCAGATTTACCGTTCCTGAACAACTTGTGGTTCCCGCAAGACGTGAGCGCAAGCGTCAGAAGCGCCAGAAGCGCCAGGAAAAGCACACTCAATCTCCTCATATCCCCGGCTGTCGTTATTTGATTAATTCGTTCTTATAATGATGGTTGGATCAAGAGGATAACGACCGAAATCCTTGCCGTAGATGGCGAGTCCTCCGTCAAGATCCTCAGCAGGGACGGTGAAGCGGAGAGTGACCTTCTTTGTCCTGAGTATCTCCTGATACGGCAAGTCATTCAAAGGCACATCCATTCGCACCAACTCTCCGTAAGAGCCGGCTTCCCTCATCTCGGGGACAAAAGGCTGGGCTCCCCAGGAAAGGATTCCGCGATGGTCAGCCGGATCGTCCTTGAGGTCAACCTTGCCGATCACCTTCCCATTGACAGACACTGTAAGCTTGGATGGCCAGAAGGTAGTGTCGGTCATGGCGTAGGAGTTCGGAGACTTGCAATGGTCGTAAGAACCACCTCCGAGCATCCGGTCGCCCTTATCCTCTTCCCCATCCTTGTCTTTGCCGAACATCTCCTTCGCGGAAGCCTCGAAGAGCAGCTCGGCACCACGGATTCCTTCCAAGTCAAGATCCTTCGGAAGATCAATGGTATACTCAAAATAACCGTGGCCGAAACCGTTCTCTTTCAGGCCGTTATAAATCGAGGTCTGGCCATTTGACCACTCCGAAGCGGTGTAGGATGACGGAGCGAAAGAAAGGATACGGGTGTTATCGGGAACCGGATTCTTGCCATCCTTCACACGGAATGTGGTGAAATTGTGATGGATAGCCTCTCCCTGTCCGTTCTTGAGAGTCATCTTGAGCCAGTACAAGCCGTTCTCCTCGGGAATATGGATCCTCTGGCTCGCGACTTTCTCATTTAGCCATGGCTTGAACTCCACGGGGATCTCGAGTTTCTCAAACTTCTTGAATTCCCCGACAGCGTCATATCCGACCAGTTCCGTTTCAAGGCTCATCTTGCCGGGATCCTTATCGGTCATGAACGAGGCGTGGAAATCAAGGTTCACCCACTCGCCGGGTTTGTTGACAGTGTAAAGGTACTTCAAGGGTTGGATATAATACGGGCTCTGGAAGTCGGCGATGGTCATCCCAGGAACGATCTCGTCAAGGCCGTCAATCTTCGGCGAACGGTCATACTGGACATATCCGTTCCACTCGTTAATGACGTCATGATGTTCGGTGTAGAGCCATCCGGCGCACTTGGGATAGCGGCGGAAGGCATCAATCATGATATGGTAGTCCCAAGTGAAATCACAATCTCCAGCGCTGCCATGATATCCCCAGACATCGCCGCACTCACTGTTGATCATAGGGACATCTGTCTGGACATTGTCACCTATGTAGTTGAAATGACTTCCGGGATAAGTGTTGTCCACATAATACTTGATCTCACGATTCCAATCCCAACCGGGGCGATAAGAATGCCATGAATTAATGTCAGACTCCACATGGTCGCGGTTACAGGCGCTCTGGTCTTCGACAAGCCTCGTCGGGTCAAGACTCTTGGTAAGCTTGTACATCGACCGGACCCATTCCTGGGTCTCGGGGGTGTAACCCTCCTCATCGAACCTCAAGCCCCATGTCTCGTTGAAATTGACCCATGCGAATATTGACGGGTGGTTGTAATCCCTCTCCACCTGCCCGCGAAGACAGTTCTCCCAGTCCGCGCGAGCCTCGGGGATAGGTTCTCCCCAGAAATTCGGAGTGTCGGCCATGATGAGCAGACCCAGCTTGTCAGCCCAATAGAGCTTGCGAGGCACCTCCACCTTTATGTGAATACGGTTACCGTTGAGACCTAACTTTTTGGAAATCAGGATCTCATTCTTCATAAACTCGTCGCTGGGGAAGGTGTAAAAGCCTTCAGGATGGTAGCTCTGGTCAAGGCAAAGTTGGAGATAGATGGGCTTGTCATTCAGCGCCACGTATTTATAATCAGCGCCCGGATAAAACACAGTACTTATCTTACGCTGACCGAAGTAAGACTCGACTTTGTCCTGCCCCCCGAGAGAAGCCGTAACCTCATAAAGGAACGGATCGTCGAGATCCCAAAGGTGCTGGTCCTTTATCGGAATCACAAAACTGGCCTTGTCCTTCCCTTGCATATCCCCTGTGAAAGTCTCCTGGTCTCCGGTTTTGAACGCCAGTTTGAAAGACTCTCCCTGGGACGCGGGAGCGGCCAGGGCCACATCCACTTTGACCGAGGAGTTGTCGACGTCCGGGCTGAAATGAAGAGAGCTGATGAAGTTCTCTCCCCTTGCCTCCAGATAGACCGTCTGCCATATTCCACGGGCATTTCCATAACCCTGCTTGCCGTAGAGATGGGCGTCGCTGGCGGTGTCGTCAGCCTTGATGACCAATGTCTGGCTCTTGCCGAAGGTGACATCCTTTAACTCGCACTCGAAAGGAGTATAGCCGCCCTGGTGACTGCCGACCTCTTTCCCGTCAAGCCAGACCTGGGTGTCCCAGTCAGAGGCTCCCACAACCAGGAAGACCCTCTTGCCTTTCCAGGAAGAAGGGACCTTTATGTCACGGGCATACCAGCCGATGTCACCCTTGCTCTCAACCTCGGATAGTTTCGAACCCCAAGGGAAAGGAACCAGAATCCTCTCTGTCATGGCTGTCAAATCACCCTCGGAAAGGGTTTTCTCCGCCGCGGCGGAATCAAAAGTGAAAGCCCAATGGCCATTGAGGTTAATCCACTCCGCACGTTCAAAGTCCGGACGGGGATGTTCGGAAAGAGGAATGGATTCGGATGCTTTTTCACCCGCGCACGCGCCAAGAAGCAAAAGGCAGAAAGCGCAAAAAACTACAGATACCTTATTCATAAACTATTGGATTATAATTATTTCACTTGTTTGATTCCCTTCGGGAGCTTAATGTCTGAAGCTACTGTCCCGTCAGCTGTCTTCTCATGTCTGACCTTGATGACCCCGTAAGGAGTAGGGAAAGATCCCTCAGCCCATTCGAGATCCCCAAGCCGCGGCTCGATCCTGACCTCCTTGAAACCGATACCCACAGGCTCGATACCGAGCACATGGCGACTGAGCCAGGTAGTGGGGCCAGAGGCCCAGCCATGGCAGAAACTGTGGCGCAGTCCGACATAGCACCAGGCTCCGCCGTCCTCATGGATGTCAAACTTGCCCTCGGGAACGACCTCATCGATACGGGCGGCGTTCTTGGCATCCTCATAATTGAAATCTTCCCAGAACGTCGTGGCTCCGAGGTCGATCATCCTGCCCCAATATTTTGAGATCAAGTCCATAGCCTCGGCATAGTGACCACCTTTGGCAAGGGCTTCGAGCAGGTAATATCCCATGAAGGAAGTGAACTTCTCAGGCCCGTTTGCGAGAATGATTTTTGAGGCCTCCTCGGCGTCAAGCATTCCCTCTATAGCCAGTAGGGCGGCAGCCTGACTGTTTCCCACATTGTCTGGGACATATTTCCTGAGCTCGGCAGCCGCCTTGGAACACTTCTCTCGCAAGGATTCGTCATTCAGCCATACGGCCATATCGGCTCCAGCCTCAAGGGCGCGGACAGAGAGGGCCTGAAGGCCCGCATGGATAACTTCCGGCTTGTCATTGGAAGGCCAATCGATGAAGCGGCCTTCCCGGTAAGCCTCCTTGCTTCCGTCAAGATTCGAGATCACATTGTTCAGCAACTTATCAAGATAGTCGCTTTGCGCCTTAAGGTAATCCAGATCCCCGTACCACTGGTAGAGGTGATGCTGAATGATTATCCACCATAATGAATATGAGCAGATTCCGTTCATCCAAGAGGTGGCGGGAGTTCCTTCTTTAACATAGTCAAGACTCTTGCGGACCACCTGCTGGTCACCGAAAACGGTACCGACTGTCATCACTTCCGGATGCATGTCCCCTATCCAGACGAGTCGGTCGCGCTTGATGCCATCCCAAAGATATTCCTGCATATTGAGATGGACAGTGTAAGCACCTGTCTGCCAGATTTGGTTCAAACGCTCGTCACTGCAGCGGAAAGACCCCAGATAAGGGATGTCCCTGTATTTGGATATCGCCCGAACGGCCACTATATCGATCTCGTCATCGTCCCCAAGATAGTCGAGCCTTGCGAAACGGAAACCGCTGTTACCATATTCCGCCGCCCCGAGCCAAGGGACAGCTATCTCGAAATCCCTGACGGAGTGGTCATTTGTGGCTGTGGAGCCTTCCTTTCTCACATCACTGAGCGCCTCGCTGACCGATTCCCCAAGACATAGGCGGAACCTTGCGGGGGCTTTGTCACCGGACATGGAGCGGACTATCTGTATACCTCCCTGGATCTCTTTCCCGAAGTCCAGAAGGACCGATCCACCCGGAGCGAAACTCACGACATCAGGCTCATCAGTTGATACCTGGCCCGAATAAGGGCTCAGAAAGAACTCATGATTTGAGACAGGGCCCTTAGTCAAGACCACCCTTGTGGGGGTGAGATATTCAGTCACAAACCCGGAGTCCATGGTCGGGGTAACTTCCTCATTATTCCGGCAAGCGGAAAAAAAGACCGCGGAAAAGAGCGCTATCGCTATTCCAAGATACTTAGTCATATTCAGTTCTAGTGTATTCAACCTTTAAATATAGAAATTAAATCCGAGACCAATGACATGTTCTGCCGGCAGAGCGTTAAAGGCATAGTAAAGATAGTAAGCCTCAAACTCGACCTTATCCGTGACAGAGTAGTCACAAGCCACATAGTGCCTGGTCTTCTTCCACTTGTCACCCCAAGTGAACACCTCAACCGCCAGATAGGGGCTGAACCGGGAATCCGGTATAGCGTATTGGACTTTAAGCCTCGAGCGCAGGATGTCACTCTGATCCCCCGTATCCGGAGTCCAGCCATGCTGGTAACGTTCCCGGACGGAGACTTTCAATCCCCCTTGCCTCAAAGAGGCCGTTAGGTCCGCTACCGCCTTGTGGGTCAGCCAGGAAGGTTCCCTTATGAAATCGTAAGCCACGTCGAACTTAAGCCAGGGAAAGAGTTTCACTCCAAGTGTAGTCCTGGTGTACCAGCATTCCAGACGCTTGTATTGGTAGTTGTCATGTTCGAAATAGAAGGTGGCGAATATGGGGGATTTCCCGAAGTCGTGATTGACCTCGAAGAACTCCCAGCCGCCAAAAGTGTTGTCCTCAACCTCCTGAGCCTGAACTGGCCAGGACAGAAGGATAACCGGCAGCAAGACCAGCAGAAAACGTATAGTCTTTATTCTCATATTTCTTGTATCTCAAGTTCGACCGGCCCCACCAGCCCGGCAGGCTGGAGAGGGGAATCTTCCCTGAAATATGACCATATCACGAAAGCCTTGCGATCCTTGGAAGGACGGGGTGTGTCTTTCATAAACCAATCCGGGAATGCCTTCATGGCCCGCCCGCTGTTGACACCTCTGTCTGTTCCCCACTCGAAATCCGGCTCATGGCGCTCGTCTCCGATCAGACGGTTGGCCCAAGTGTTGGTGACAGCCACGGAAATGGAATTCTCACCCACCTTCAGGTAAGGCGTGACATCCGCCTTGAAAGGAGGATACCATAAGACTCCCACCTTTTTCCCGTTCACAGTCACCTCAGCGAGGTCATTCAATTCACCGAGATTGAGGACGATCCGCTTATTGTCCGTGAGATCATCCTTAGCGACCTCTATCGAAGTGGAATATGTGGCTGTGCCTGAGAAATACATGAGTCTCTCATCTTCTGACTCACTGAAGTCTTCCAGCTTGAACGCCTTTATTGAGAATGGCTCATCCATCTTCGGCTTGAGATCCACATCCCATACATCCCCGACCGGTTTGGAGACCTTTGCCGCGGCGATATAGACAGGCTCTTTATTGTACTTTGATTTTCCGTTGTTAATCACCACGAACATCGATTGGCCAGGATCAAGACTTATCCGGATCGAATCGCTTTGAACTGTCCCCTCCGGAGCGACGGTTATTTTTCCGGTATAAGGATCCCATAACGCCACATCCGATGTGGGAGAGGAAACCGGAGGAAGAGCCATCAGTCTTGGTTGGTTCTCGTGGTTGGCAGTGAAAATGATGTCAGAGTCAGCGGTTCTCCTGTGGATCCAATTTTCTTCCCTATCCACCAGTTCCCCCTGCTGGAGCAACATCTGGCAGCGGGTCAAATACCTGAAGAACTCTTTCCCGGGCTCGAACCAGGTCTGGTTCCTGCCGAAATGGGTTCCCCACCATCCCATCCCCATCCCGGGCTGGTATCTGTCATCAAACGGCTGGTGGACCCAGTGGTGCAGGAAGAGGAGGTTTGTCCCGGAGATGAATGTCCCGTCAGCGGACCGCTTGAGGTAAGCGGGATCCTCCGTGTAGCGACTGTTGTCAGGCCATCCTGTGAAAGCCTCGGCCCCGACCAGCCTCTTGCCGGTCTCCTTCGCCTTGTCCACGATGGCCGAGGATATTTTGCCGTCGCTATGGGTCCAATACTCTCCCATAGGCAAGTCGGGGATACCGGCAGACTCAGAGGGATCGAACGGACCCCCGTAAGGCTCCCAGAAGAACTGGAGGCCAGCCTCGTGAATCTTCTGGAGAGCCACCCTGAAACCGTTGTTCATGAACATCTGGCTGACAGTCTCTTTCATGTCCTCGTCGAACTTCGCCAAGAGACTGTTGTCCGGATCGGACTCCTTGAGGGCGAAGAAGGGGACGGGATCGTAACCGTTCGCCTTCTCGAACTCCTCCCGGAACCCCTCAGTCCAGTTCTGGTCACCTGCCTCATAACTATCTATCAGCAAGTGGGTGAACGACTTCCCTAAATACTTACCGACATGTTCCTTAAGCGGTTCCAGGACATTATCCCAATGGTACTCGTTGATCTCAGCGTTCATCTTGTCCACCTCGAAACACTTGCCGATCAGCTCTTCCGGCACAGGATGAGGGAAAGCCATGGTGCAGGCGTAACCGATCCGGTATATATCCCACTTCCCCTTAGGGGCATCCCATTCCAGCTTGCCTTCAGCGTCCATCTTGTCAGAGATATCCAACACATCTTTTTCCGTGAGGAGGGACTTCTCGGGAACCGCCATGACAGCGATATCGTTGAACTTCGATGCCTTGGCCACGTATTCGGCATAAAAGGAGAAGGAAGGAAGTCCCGGGACGGGCAACATGACACTCACTTTGGAGCCTCCGTTCACAGTGGTCTTGCTCTTCACGACTGTCTTCATTCCCTGATCCTCGGTTATCCATGGACCGCCTGACGTGCTGTAGCCCGGCGAGTTGTGCATACCTATCTTAAGGCCCAGTTCCTCAGCCACCTCGGCGGCATAAGCTATAGCCTCCCAATACTTGGGACCGCGGTAAGTCTGGTCCGGCCAAGGGACGTTCTCTATGGGGGCCTCAGACTCCTGAACCGCGGTGGTCAGGTTGAACAAGGTGGCTCCGGCGATTCCGGATTCCTTCATCGCCTCCAGGTCTTTACGGATACCCTCCTTGGAGAAGTTGGAACCCATCCAGTGCCACCACACATAGGGGCCGTACTGGAGCGGGGGCTGCCCGAACATCGCGGCCAGTTCCTTGACGGAAGGCTCCCCTTCCTCTTTCGAGCAAGACACGGCGCCAGCGAGGAGCGAGAGGGCGAGTATTACGAATATGGCTTTTCTCATCTTATGGCTATTATTGTGTTACCAAACGGATGTCCGCTGAAGACGCTCCCACCATAATCTCCGGAAGTCCCTCAGGGATAATGAATTTCTTCTGGCTGTCGCTCCAATAGCGAAGGTCTTCCCTTCGTACAGGGATTGTCACCACACGGCTTTCCCCTTTTTTGAGATGGACTCTCTTGAAGCCCCTCAATTCCTTGATGGGGGCCTGCCCCTCATATTCTGGAAGGCGGACATAGACCTGGGCGACCTCGTCGCCGTCATATTTGCCGATATTCCTCAAAGTGAAGGACACCTCCACATTCTCCCCCTTGTCCTCGACCTTGAGACCTGAATATTTGAAAGAAGTGTAGCTCAGGCCGTATCCGAAGGGATAAAGCACATCCCCTTCGAAATACTTGTAGGTTCGCTTGGTGATGTCGTAGTCGTCAAACGCGGGCAGGTCCTCAATACGGTTGTAATATGTGACCGGCAGCCTTCCAGCGGGATTGTAGTTGCCGAACAGGACGTCAGCGACCGCGGTGCCACCTTTCTCGCCCGGATACCAGGCGTTCACGATAGCCGGGATATTCTTGTCCTCCCAAAGAATGGAGAGCGGGCTCCCCGCCACGAGGACCAGGACAATGTTCTTGTTGACATGATATAGCTCCTTGAGGAACTCCTGCTGATCAGAAGGCAGGGTAATGAAATCACGGTCTTTCCCTTCTCTCTCGATGGTCTTGTTGATGCCCATCACGGCTATCACGACATCGCTCTTGGCAGCCATCTCACCGGCCTTCCCGTATAGGGCCAGACGGCTTTGACCGTCAAGCACAGGAGGGTTCCAGCTCAGCTTGGCCACGGAATAGTCACGGAGGTTCCAATATTCGGCGACAATCTTATAGTCCTTGCCAGCCTCAAGACGGACATCGATGTTGTCGGACCGCACATTATGCTGCCCCCAGGAGTCGATGACCAGCTCCCCGTCGATCCAGAGGCGGCAACCGTCGTCGGAAGTGAAACTGATTTTATATTCCCCGGTGATGTTGGGACGAAGGACACCCGTCCATCGCACGCTCATCGGAGAGTCTGGAAGGAAGGGATCCGGAGCCTGGTTGGTCGGCTCGAAATTGATCCACTCGTCGGTCCTGACCTTAGGCTCGCCTTTCAACTCGGTGCCTTTGAAATATTCAGCCTTAAGCCCCCCAGGGAAATATTCAGGGGCGATCAACTCCATCCCGTCCGCAGCGGTCTTCCAAGGTGCGTAATTCACCTTTATATCCTTTCCGACCGCCGCGTTGATCCCGTCCAGAATCGACACCGGAACCGAAGCCGGGGTGCCGCTGTAATCTCCGAACTCGCAAGTGCCGGCGTTGATACCTACTACCGCTATCGAGCGAATCTTTCCCTTCCTCAACGGAAGCGTTCCCTTTTCGTTTTTCAAAAGCGCTATAGACTCCCTGGCCATCTCGAGCGCCAAGGCCTGATGTTTCTCGGAACCGATCACTTCCGGGGAAATCTTGGTATAGGGGTTGGCCTCGCCGGAATCGAATATTCCGAGACGCATCCTGGCCGTCAAGATACGACGCGCGGCCCTGTCGATATCCTCATCTTTCACCATTCCAAGCCTGTACGCTTTCCTCAGCGGCTCGATGTAGTAGTTGTCCCCGCACTCGAGATCAAGACCTGAGAGCAGGCAGAGGGCGGCGGCTGTCTCCCTCTTGGCCACATAATGATGATCCTCGACCAAAGTGGAGGGACCTCCGCAGTCTGAGACCACATAACCTTCGAATCCCCAATCGTCTCTCAAGACCTTTGTCAAAAGCCAGGGGTTAGCTGAGGACGGGATGCCATTGATGGCGTTGTAGGAGGCCATTATCGAGGCGGCATGTCCTCTTTTGACAAGAGCCTCGTAAGCCGGCAAGTAATACTCTCTCAACTGTTTCTCCGAAATCTCGGCGTCGCACTCGAAACGGTTGTGCTCCTCGTTGTTCGCCGCGAAATGCTTCGGGGTAGAGACCACCTTCAGATATCTGGGATCATCACCCTGGAGACCCCTGACGAAGGCTGTGCCCATCTCACCTGTCAAGAAGGGATCCTCGCCGTAGGTCTCCGGAGTCCGGCCCCAACGGGGATCCCGGACCATGTTGACAGTAGGTGACCAGAACGTCAGGAGGTCGCTGAATTGGTTGGTCTGGAGTTTACCCTCCCCCAGCTCGTTCCATCTGGCCCTGGCCTCGTCCGAGATCGCTGTCGAGACTTTCAGCATCAACTCGGGATCCCAGGAGGAAGCGAGCGCTATAGCCTGGGGGAAGACCGTGAAACGGCCCGGACGGACAACCCCGTGGAGAGCCTCGTTCCCATGATAATATTTGGCGATCCCGAGGCGCTCGTTAGCGGGAGATGTGGCTCTCATCAGGTCGATTTTCTCATCGACGGTCATCCTTTGGAGGAGATCCTCCACCCTCTCCCCGATCGGGAGGCTCTCATCCTGGTAAGGCAGCTTCTGCGCCCGAGCCTCAACAAGGCTCGAGAACACTGCGGTCGCGACTAATAGGAATATTGTCAATTTTCTCATAACAAGATACTGGTTTTAAAGCAGTTCCCAATCTTTCTCAAGGCAGCTCACATGGTGTTCCGTGATGCCTTTCTCGTCCATCCAACGACGGGTGTCCCTGGTCTTCAGCCAATCATTCTCAGGAGCCGGCTCCCAAACCCAGCTTGGAGTAGGCCACAGGCACGCCCTGAAATTGATAGACTTGTAAAACTCTTCCGAACAACCATTCTGGCCGTGATGAGCCATCTGGAGGTAATCACAGTCGAGATATTCCTTGTAACCGGACAGGAGGTTGTCGCCGCACTCCACACCGGCGTCGCCCAGGAACACCACACTCTTCGTGTCGTCCCAGACCCTGACAACCATGGACTGGTTATTGAAATTCCTGGCCTTGATGTCCAAGTTGGAGACACCCAGGACCATCACTCCCACGTCGTCGATGTCGAAGCGCTGGCCACCTTGGTGGATATCCAGGAAATCCGTGGTACCGACATGGTTGTCAATTGCCCGGTAATAGCCCCTGGCATTATCGGCGCTCCCCGGCTCGCAGTCCAGGAAAGCATCCGGGAGCCTTGAATATATCACCTTCCCTATCGTGATGTCCCCCATGTCATTAAGAATGGTGGCGAGAGCCTCCATGTGGTCCTCATGAGGATGGGTTATAAACCAGAGGTCCACATGACCACCGGCTTTCCTGATATGCTCCCTTAGTACCGGGACGTCGGAAGCGTAGCCTCCATCTACCATAATCACCTTGCCCCCGGAAGTTCTCATAAGGTAAGACTCCCCGATGGTGTCCGTGGCTGAGGAAATCTGGATCATGGTGAAATGGCCAGTTTTCTTATCCCCGAACAATTCTTTTTCCTTCTCACTCCAGTTTGAGACCTTTGGCGCGCAGCCGGAAATCGCCAGTCCGGCGGCAGCCATGCCTGATACTTTAATAAAATCCCTCCTATCCATATCTGATTCTTAATGTTATTTCACATAAACACGACCGCCCGGGACAGCTTTCTCCTCAGCATTCCTGCCAAGCCAGACCTCGAACCAGCCTTCCTCAACATGGAATCGCATATCCTTATCCCACATGGCGAAACGACGGTAAGGAACCTCTATTTCGACCACCCGGCTTTCTCCAGGCTGAAGAGTTATCCTCTTGAATGCCACCAATTCCTTCAGCGGACGAGCGACAGAGGCAAGCTCGTCATGGGAATAAACCTGGATCACCTCGTCTCCCTCAACCTCGCCGGTATTGGTCACTGTCACCTTGATCCGCAGCGGCTCATCCTTGCCGAGATTCTCAGGCATTTGGAAATCACTGTAAGTGAATGTTGTATAGCTCAGCCCATAACCGAACGGATAGAGTGGCTTACCATTGTTCTCGACATAGCCATAGCCTCTTCCGCTAGGCTTGATGGAATAGTAATACGGATTCTGTCCGACACTCTTCACCCAACTCATAGGAAGACGGCCTCCGGGAGTCCTTTTACCGGTCAGCACATCAGCTATCGCCCGGCCTCCCTGCTCACCTGAATACCAAGCCTCGAGAACAGCGGAAGTTCCGTCCACCCAATCAGTTATGTCAATGACAGCGCCATTGTGAAGCACCACGGCCACAGGCTTCCCAGTGGCGATCAGATCCCTGACCATCTTCTCTTGATCCACCTCGATACGCTTCTCTTGCTGGTCAGCTATGATGACGGCGTTCGTCTTCTCCCTTCTTGCGACCTCGTGAGCCGAGGGCATCTTGAAACTGCTGCGATCGCTTCCCTCCTCCTCTGTGATGGTGGGGAAGAAAAGAAGCACATCGCAGGATTTGGCGAGAGCGCTGACACTCTGGCCTGATTGGTTCAGGATAACATCCGCGCTGCCCTTGAACGCGTCCTTAAGGCCTTGGTAAGGAGTGACTCCGTCGCCTCTCCAGCCACCGCGACCCCCACTGTAATCTCCCACATTGAGGACATCCGCCGCAGGGCCGAACACACCGATCCTCTTGACAGAGCCAGGCTTCAACGGGAGTATCCCGTCATTTTTCAGCAGGGTCATCGCCTTGCATGCGGCCTCATAAGCCAGCTCCCTATGTTCAGGGCTCCTGACAATAGTTGCCGCCTTTGCCGGATCGACATAAGGTTCATCGAAAAGGCCAAGCTCGAACTTGATTCTCAGAACCCGGCGGACACTCTCATCGAGGGTCTTCTGGCTGACCCTCCCGTCTTTAACCAATTGAAGCAAACCGTCATCAGTGTTAGCCATCTGAACATCAAGGCCGTTCTCAAGACACATCGCGAGGGCATCCGCATTGGACTCGGCCATATGCTGGCTGCTGTGGACTCCTTCGACTCCGCCGTAATCAGAAATCACTATTCCCTTGAAGCCCCACTCGTCCTTTAGTATATCCTTCAACAGTTTACTATTGGCACTGCAGGGGACGCCGTCCACAGAGTTGTAGGCAGCCATTATGCCTCGAGCTCCACCTTCCTGGACACAAGCCCTGAACGGTTCCAGATAGACCTCACGCAGCGTTCTCCATGACATGGGAGAAGCGAAGGAATCATGACCGCCCTCACCGTAGTTGTCAACATAATGCTTCGGGGTAGCGACAATCCCACCTTCCTCAAGGGATTTAACATAGGCTACTCCCATGCGGGAATTAAGCAAGACATCCTCACCATAGCTCTCCTGTCCGCGGCCCCACCGCTGGTCTCTTGTGATATTCACGACAGGAGCATAGACCTGGCGTACTCCGACAGCCCTCAGTTCCTCAGCCACAACTTCTCCGACTTTTGAATACAGATTCTCATCAAAGGTCGCGGCCATTCCTATACTCTGCGGGAAACAAGTCGCGTTGCCCCACTGGGCTCCGTGAAGGGCCTCCCCATTCTGGAGAACAGGTATTCCCCAACGGCTGGCCTCAATGGACTTCTTGGTGTCCTCGTTGATCCGCTCGGCGACTGTCTTGGGATCGTTGGGCAGGCCACCGTCCGGGAGGAAATGGCCCACATTACGGACGTGTCCTTTGGCATAGTCCCTCTTTTGGTAGAACTCATTCATAAAGAGCAACTGAGCGCTGATCTGAGCCACTTTCTCCTCGACGCTCATCCTGCCAAGCAGATCCTCAACCCTTTTATCGACAGGAAGGTTTTTGTCTTGGAACTTGTAGCTCCCGGACAGTGTGACTGGCCCCGTACGGAGATCGAAAGAATGCTTACCGGGGCCAACCTCGGTATTTGTGTTAGCCCAAGGAACAGCAACCTGGGCTTTGGAACCGGCGGGAACCTCAACCTCAAGATGGCAATGGTCACTCTCGCGTTTGAAAGACACCGACACTTTTCCTTTGACAGTGGGGAACGATATGCTGGCCTCATCGAATATATGCTCGTCCGGACTGACAGAGAACTTGGTCCAGCCGGCTTCCAGAGGGTAGACACCGAACATCTTTGTCGGGAACACGGCCAGAGGGCCTCCGCTCCAGGCATGGTTCACTGAGCCACAATCCCAGTCTCCGTCCACACCGACATTCCAGTTCTCGAACAAGGTGTCATAGAAAGGATGGTTCACCATAAACTCGTAGCGCTTCTTGGTCCTCTCAAGGGCATAATCCCCATGACCAATGGCGAACAAGGCTTCCATCACATATTTCTCCATATATGGACTCGCATGCTCCTCATTCTTAAACACCTCGAACAAAGCGTCATACTTGTCAGAACCGGCGATCCCGGCCACCACCGCGAGAGCCTGCACCCTCTCATCAGTCTCGCCCGTATATTCCGGATAGCGGTAGCAAGTGCCAGTCCAGGCGATTTTGTTGATAGCGTCCCGGAGTCTCTCCATCTGGCTCCAATAGGCAGATCCCCGCTGGGAATCACCGACAAGATCACACATATCCGAGACTGAACGGAGGGCCATGCAGTACCACATAGCCTGAAGCAGGCGCATATCCCTGTTGCCGCCCCAATCTCCCCAGTTCCAGTCGCCATCGTGCCACTCGGTGAAACCATCTGGGCCGATCTTGTAGGTCGCGAGATACTTTTCGACGGCAGGGAGGACTTGTTTTATTGTCTCCTTGTCTCCAGTATTCATGTAGTATGTCCAGAAACCGTAAGGGCCCACCGCCGCCAGCATCTGACAAGGCAGTTCCACCCCATAATTGCCCGGAATCGGGGAGAACAGGATGTCATCGTCCCGCTGCCAGGAAGCGAGTTCCCTGATACCTTTCCTGACCAGGGCGTGGAGGGATGGGGAATATGTGTAGAAGCACTCTCCCAGAATGGTCACGATGTCGCCCCACCACTGGCCTCTCTCCCGCTCGGGACAATCGAAGAAATTGTCCCTGGCGTTGACATAGATAGTCCGTAAACCTTTCTCCCAGAACTTGTTGAAGAAGGGATCCGAGCAAGAGAATGTACCATCCGGAGTCGTGTCGTAACCGGTCTCTCTATATTTGAGTCCGGTGACCTCGGCGCCATGATCTACAGTCAGGATGATTTTCTGGCCGTTCATCCAGCCGAGGGACTCATATTCCTGATCCCCGGCTTTGGTGATATACTCAGCGCGGACACATTCCTCGCCCACATGGGCATGGTCAGTCTCGATAAGGATCCTCCGGCCTGACTTGTCGGAAGTGACAGTGATGATTGGAGTCATCTGCATATTGTAAGGCAGCAAGGCAATGACGGTGTCTCGCTCCGCTCCAGAGTGTTTCTCGAATGCTATCTCCTTGACACCGAAGTCCTTCCACATAGGAATAGGACGTCTGAACAGCGTTCCGAGAGTACTTTCCCCTACGACAGCCGGTGAGAATCCCTCAAAATCTCCGGTTTTCCAATCCCCGATGTCCTCCCTGGCGTCATACTGGATGCTGGACTCCGAAAGACGGAAGTTCGGCACCGGGCAATTCGCGGTGTCGTATGACGGAAGAACCCTTGCCATCCAGCTGCCATCACTGGTAAGGGACACGGCAGGACAATCAAACCAAAGCTGGGGATGGTCACTTGTCTTATGGGAGAAACCATCCTTGCCGAAATAATCCAGGAGAAGGGCTATCTTGTTCTCCCCCTTCCGGAGGAAAGGAGCGATGTCAACCACATCGAAATAGCTGTCTGCCGGAGTCGGACCTCTCTTGAGTCCGCCCTCGAACACGGCAAGTTCCCCGTTGATCCACAACCAGTACTTGCTGTCGACAGCGATCCTTGCCTCGACCGAAGATGGAACTTCTTCAATCTCAATGTCTTTACGGAAGGCGAGCCATTGGTTTGGAAGCCCCGGCTCGGCATCCTGGGCTGTTATGGTCTTATCTTGAACCAGGGTCTCATCAATCGGGACGAAAAAAGGCTCGACACTTTCTGGTTTACCTGTTGGACGGCAAGATATAGCCGTCACCACTAAGGCCGTCAACAAGATAATCGTATTCCTCCTCATAATATCAACTATTTGAATATAAACGGCTTCCCAGCCTTGAAATTAACCTTCTTACGTTTATCACCATACCTGACTGTGTATTTCCCAGAGAAATCCGGAACTATGGTGGCGGATTGGAGGACGCCTCCTTTCCATACGATGTCAACCGTGAAACCGCCTCTGGCACGAAGGCCTTTCACTTGTCCGTCACTCCATTCGGAAGGCAAGGCGGGAAGCAGGTGGATCTCTCCGGCATGGGACTGGAGAAGTATCTCAGCGATACCCGCGGTTCCGCCGAAGTTACCGTCGATCTGGAACGGAGGATGGGTATCGAAGAGGTTGTCCTGGGTGGATTTTGAGAGCAGGGCGTTAACATTGGCTCCGGCCTCTTCCCCGTCCCTCAACCGGGCGTAAAAGTTGATAAGCCAAGCCCTGCTCCAGCCGGTGTAGGAACCTTGACGTGTGACAGGATCCTCATTGTATTTGCGTCTGCGCTCGATTGTACGCTTCGCCGCGGCGAACAGGACAGGATTCTTGTCCGTTATGACGGTTCCCGGATAGAGGCCGAAAAGATGGGACATATGGCGGTGGCCAGGTTCGACTTCCTCATAATCCTCAATCCATTCCTGGATCGTGTCGTAACGCTTCCCTATCCTGATAGGCGGCAGTTTTGACATGGCATCCTTGACACGGGCCATGAACTCTTTATCAACTCCAAGAATATCGGAAGCGTTGATGCAGGCCTGGAACAATTCCATCGCTATCTCGATGTCCATCGTGGCTGAATATGTCAGGTTGAACGTCTCGCCATCCGGCATCCGGTAAGCGTTCTCAGGAGAATTTGACGGGGCGGTAGCCAAATTACCGTTCTTGTCTGTGACCATGAAAGAAAGAAGGAACTCAGCGGCCTCCTTCATCGCCGGATAGGCCTGGGTACGGAGATAATCCTTGTCAAGAGTGAACTGGTAATGGTCCCAGAGATGCAATGTGAGCCAAGGGCCGGCTATCGGGAAGGTTCCCCAACCGACTCCGTCACTGATCGAAGTGTGTCCAAACGGGTCAGCGACATGGTTAACAGTCCACCCTTCCGCGCCGAAGGTCTTCTTCGCGGTGACCCTGCCTGGCTCGCGGATGGCGTTGATCCAGTCAGAGAAAGGCAGGATTGTCTCGGAGAGGTTGCAGACCTCGGCGGGCCAGTAGTTCATCTGGATGTTGATGTTTGTGTGGTAATCAGCGTTCCATGGAGCGTTGATCTCCTGATTCCATATTCCCTGAAGATTGGCCGGAAGCCTTCCTGGACGGCTGGAAGAGCCAGCGAGCAAGTAACGTCCATACTGGAAATACAGGGCAGCGAGAGCCGGGTCTGACTTCCCTTCTTTCATATTGGCGAGTCTCTCGTCAGTCGGCACCTCCGACATGGAAGGATCTCCCAAAGTGAGGGACACTCTTCCCATAACGGACTGATGATCTTTAACATGGCTGTCTTTCAGATCGGTAAACCTCTTTCCTTCTACCGCGCTAATCCGGGAATCACAAAGAGCGGCCGGATCAATGGAGCGGTCAAAGTCGAGCTTGCTGAAATTGTAGTCAGTGTTCATCGCCACCAAGATCACTACCTCATCAGCCTTATCTACGAATATGGAATTGCCGGCGGCGGTAACAGAACCTCCTTTGTTCAAGACCTTTATCTTCCCGGCAAAACGCATGTGAGCTCCGGGAGCCCCCTGACCGTTATCCGGCAGGTCGATGATCTGGCCGAGTACCGCGAGCGCTGAGGGTCCGTCAGGCCGGACACCAGCGTTCTCAACCCGGTCGTAACTCAACTTGAAAGTCAACGCTCCCGGATGGTCGGCTGAGAGCTTAACCACAATGACATCGTCCGGCATCGAGGCGAACACTTCCCTCGAAAACCTGATGTCTCCGGCGGAGAACACCGTGGAGGAGATTCCGGTCATCAAATCCAAGGAACGCTCATATCCTGTTATCCCGTCAGGATAGAAACCATTGGCATCATTGGAGCCCCTTTCGAAGAAATCAATCAACAAATCTCCGAAAGTCTGATAGGAGCGAATCCTCAAAGGGTCCCCCGCCAATTCCTTTTGTGCCAGAGCATTAGCCTCAGCTATCTTGCCTTCCAACAATAGTTTCTGGATCTCTGGCATAACAGCGGCCGCATCAGCGTTTCCGTCCGCGGGGCATCCGGCCCAAAGGCTCTCCTCGTTGAGTTGGATGGTCTCGTTCCATGGATTGCCATAAACCATCGCCCCGATCCTTCCGTTGCCGACAGGAAGCGCCTCATTCCAATCTTTCGCCGCCTGGCGATACCAAAGCGTATTCACCCTTTCCTGCCCACATAGGAGTTGCGCGGACAGTAGGCAAATGAATATCAAAAACCTCCTCATAATGTGGTTAGAATTTGTTAAACCAATTATTTATCAAAAATGAAACGGTAGTTGAACCTTCTGTTCGGAGCTGTGTCCCCATGCAGGCAGAGGGAGATGGGGTCTACCAACTCACCCACGTTGTCCGCCCACTTGAAATCAAAACTCACAAAATCACCGCCGACTCCGAGTATCGAGGCCGGGATAGCGAGTTCCATCTCATTTCCGGACACTTTATAACTGACAGTCGCCACCTCTTTCCATGTTCCATCGGAATAACTCATGACGGTGGTGTGTTTCCCGTCCACAACCTTCTTGTTGACGATAAAGTCATAGCCATACCAACCCGTGGAGGAATCCTGGTCAGAATCAATCAGAAGAAGCATCCAGTCCGGATCAGAATAAGACGTTATAGGAGATCCGCAGCGGACATAGAAACAGACCTTCCCGTTCCTGGTCAAAGCGACTTTGCTCTCCTGGATGTCGTTTCTGCCCGTGGAATCAGTGTAATGCAGGCCGGCATAGCCGTCCGCATCCCTGAAAGTCACATCTCCACGAGTGTCCAGGTAATACACACCGATCCTGTCCCAATCCCTGAATCCTCCATTTATGCTGATCTTACCGAATCCCTTGTTGACAGGAATGGGCCGGACTCCCTTGTAGCGGCGGATGTTCTGGGCCATCTGCATGTAGTAGTTATCGGTGTAGCCATCCTTCATGGGTTGAATGGTACGGTTGAACTCCGCGTTGTATTGGTCCACGAAAATAACGTGACTGTTCTTCCTGCCGAGGAACCATGAGCCTCCGAAATCATATTTCCCGGCCGTCCACTCATTCCAGTCATTGAGGTATATGAAAGGAGGGTCAACAGCCAAGGCATCTTCCCAACGCTCCTGGAAATAGATACCTTCTCCCGAGGTGCCATCTACAGGCATATCATATTCATTAAGAGGAGGTTCTCCGGTCTTTTTGGACCAGGATTTCCCGACTCCCATGGGTAGACCTTTCATTCCGAGAGGGTGTTGCGCGGGGGTCACGGCGCATTCTTCGACTTTACCATCATGCTTGGAAGCGAGTCCCTCGGGCGACATCTCACTTACGCGATCATCATTCATGCTGTAGCCGAAGCTCCAGTTGTCCTCAGTGCCTATATAGCGGTCAGGCCCGTGCTCATGATCCTTTCCCCACTCATAATAGCCCCACCACATATTCCTAAGAGTGAAGAAGTCAAATATCTCAGGAGGATAGTCGGAAGCCTTGGCCTCGAAGTTCCCAGTAGCGTCAACAGAAGGATCAGCATTGTAAAGAAGCAGGGGTTTGCCATCCCAATAGTACCAGAGATCCGAGAATTTACCCTCCTTGTAGTATTTCTCATACAACGACTTGACCACATTCACAGGGTTGTTGTTATAAGACCAGAACACAAACTGTGGCGTGCGGTTGCCCTCCTCCCTCATCTTCATCATGGTGGAGAAAAGAAGTTCCCACTCGTCCCAATAGCAAACGCCATTGGTCACATCCATGACCAGGACATCAATTCCGGCATCCTGGAGCATAGAGATATCCTTTCGTATCACCCACTCATCCTGGCTCAGGAAATAACCCATCTCAGGCTCTCCCCAGTGATAGCCACCATACTTCCATAGCGGATGTTTCGCGTCCATACGGGCGGAAGGATCCTCCGCGAGAATCTTGGTCACATCAGTGTAAGGTCCTGAAAGATTGTGGTTTCCTGCCCCATGCCACGTAATATAGAATATTCCCGTAGCCCTTACATGATCAGTCTTGACCTGGCCGACGGAATCGATGAGAGGCATCTGCCTTCCAAGAGCATCCGTCGCCACCCAGGTATCGCTCATAAGGTCGCCTGTGTCAATCGGCTCCATAGTCCTTCCACAAGAAGACAGTACAAGAATCGCCAATAAAATGAAGAATCGCCTCACCACTTTATTTTTCTCTTTGATATATGAAATCGTCGAAATAAGCCGTACCAGAGGATTCGACAGTGTTGAAACTGAACAGTGCCGGACGGGCTCCCTTCCAGAATCCAAACCATGCCGCGAATATCTGTCCCGCAGGCATAAATGTCTCACCATCAATACTGTAGGAGAAAATGAATATATTTATGTCGGAGTCAAATTTCAACCTCAGCCAGACCTTGCCGGAATCCAGAGGGGAGATATTCCTTCTTCCGTCTTCATCTTCCAATGTGATGTATTTCGTTCCGTTTTCAACCGTGACTCCGACAAGATCGTTATTTTTCCCCATGCAAGCCAGACCCGCGAACTGCCCTTCCGCCAGGGATGAGCAATCCAGGCAGGTGGTATATGTGCCTTCGAAACCCATCAGTTTCTGGGAAACCGTATTACGCGCTTTCCAGAAAGACTCTGCCTTCAAAGCGTCAATCGCGAGGAATCCGGGACGCCTGGTAAGTGACCAGGAATCGTCGACGGGATTGTGGTTGAACTGCCATTGCAATCCAAGCTCGGAACCGCTGAAATCATCGGAAGAAGCAGGCAGGGAGGGTGCTGTTTTCTTCTTGGTCTTCGGTTTGGTCCAACCCTCGACAGGTTCGCCAACGGCGTTTCCGTCATAGTCTTCACCAATCACCGGCCATCCGTCTTCCCACCACATCGGCTGAAGATGTAACACTCGTCCCAAAGGATCCCTTTGCTGGAAATGCAGGAACCACCACTCTCCGTAAGGAGTGTCCACTATGGCGCCCTGATGTGGCCCGTTGATTCCGGTAATTCCCATCTCCAGGACAATCTTCCTCTCATAGGGGCCGTAAATATCCTTGGAACGGAGAACTGTCTGCCATCCCGCTCCAACTCCGCCCTCAGGGATGCTGAGGTAGTAATACCCTTTGTATTTGAGGAACTTGGTACCCTCAGCGACAGGCCCTTCGTAAACGGTGACTCCCTCGTCGAGCAGTACCTTCCCGTCTTCAGACATTTTGTGGAGGATGATTGGTCCCGCACCCACCTTGCTGTGTCCAAGATATGCCGTACCGTCCTCGTCCCAGAACGGGCAAGGATCTTCCCATCCGGATATCGCCTTGACACAGTGGAGCGGCTCCCAAGGCCCGGCCGGATTTTCCGCGGAACTCATGAACAAACCCTCATCAGGGGTGCAGAAATAGACATAGAACCTGCCATTATGTTCCCTGATGCTTGGAGCCCACGATCCTTGGCCGTAATGCTCCATCTCGTTCCAACCCGGCCTGTCGAAACGGTCGTATATCTGGCTTATCAGTGTCCAATTCACAAGATCATCCGACTCGAGGACCTGCATGCCCATAAAATGGAAGTCTGAGGCCACCATATAATACTTTTTACCGAAACGGATGACATCCGGATCGGAATAATCAGCAGCCAGAACCGGATTCAGGTAACGGCCATCTCCCGTGTCTCCCCATGTGTTGCCATTGGGAACAGGCGCCGTTGTCTTACAAGAGACGGCGATGACCGTAAAAGCCAATAATCTAAAGAATCTATTCATCTACAAATACTTTTTTTACAGCGTCTAGATAACCGTAGCCATAGATATCATCCGGCTGGAGGTAACTGGTCTCCGTCCACTCGTTCCACGAGTTTATAGTGATAAGTGGATGGAGATCCGGTCGGGCGTCAACCCAAGCCTTGGCCTTGCGGAGAGCGTTCTCAAAGCGCTCAGGAGTGTTCTCCTTCACCACGGCGCTATCCCCGAAACGAGGACTGTTGTCCCAACCGATGCTTATGTGAGGGTAATACGGGATGGTGAACTCGGCGTCCAACTTGTCCCACTCCTCATAAGCCTTATCCAGTATGTTCTGATAGTCGTCATCCATCCAGATAAAATGGCAGAACTGGTAATGCGACATACTGTTGAAACCCAGCTTGTGGGCGAACTCGTCACGAGGACGCTCGGATTTGGTCTTGGCGTCATCCACACCGCTGAAATTGAACTGGTTATCCCACATCGTGAATTGCAGCTCAAGATCGGGGAAACCGGCCTTTTTCACCTCTTGGCGGAACCATTTCAGAGCATCGACAGCCTTATCAACGCCTCCGATCCCCTCGATGAAGGTTGTCACCTCATAAATCATAAATACGGGTTTTCCATCTATCTTGTAGTAGTTAGGTTGCTTAAAGAACATCTCGATGTTCCTCTTGCAGATTTTCTCGAACTCCTCCCGGTCCACACCACCTCTCCAGATGATATTCTCGCCACCTATACGGGTGTCCCAGCTGTTGTCCACGTTATGGTTTGCCCACATCAGGTAGAACTTCATCTTGTCGCGGTTCGCAGCCTTGAGGAAACCCTCGGTCAGGGTTGTCTCCATAAAAGGCCGACCGTCAAACCAATACCAGTCAAAGATGAACACATTGACTCCGTGACGTGTAGCCTGCTCTATCTCCATCTCCATAACCGCCGGGTCAGCTTCGTTGATATATCCCCAAAGAGGATGGCGATCCCAATAGTGGCCGGGATTACGCTTCTGCATTGTCATAACTGTCTCCCATTCTCCCCTATCCATAGGCCAGAATGGTTTCAAGCGAGGCTCTCCCGCCGCATAAGCGGGATAAAGGTAGGCGGCGACATCGTACTGTTTCTTCTCCACAACCGCCTTTTTCTTTTGGGCATTCAGCATAGGCAATGCTAAAACCACTGCCAGACACAGAACAATCAATCTTCTCATAATATGATAGTTATAACATAAATCACTTAAAATGAACAACTTGAGCATCACCGTTATACGTGGCGCCCACAGTATATTGGATAGCTGTGGGAGAAAAACGTTCCTCGAAAAAGCGATGCATGTGACCGGTCAGGATAGCCTTTAGCTGTTTCTGTTCCTTGAGCCAGGCGATGAAATCAAGCGTGGGCTTGTCCGCTCTCTGCTGGACCTTGCGGTAACGCCATTCCTCTCCCGCAGGATAGGTTTTCCCCGGATCGAATTTCTCGGTAATCTCAAGAGGAACACCCGTGAGGTAAGCGCAGTTGCCGTTAGTCGCCTCCAACTCTGATTTGCAGAATTCAGGCGTGTAGAGAGGAACATGGCAAAGCATAACCACCGGGAGCCCCTTCTTCATCTCCTCCTCCATCAGCTCATGTTGGCGCTCGGTGAAATTGTAATACACGTCGTCTATGGCCACGAAATTGACTCCGTTAATTTCCCTGCTGGCGAAGGTCAGATCATTAGGGAAAGCCCCTTGCACCGCTTCCCGGCTATCATCCTTGTATGCCTCGTCCTCCTTGGCCTCGCCGACATATTTGGAGTATTCGTGGTTGCCGGCACTGACGAACCAGTCAGCCAACATCATGTGCATAGCGGTAACATCCAAATTGGACTCTGACACGAAATCAATCATATCACCGGTGTGCATCATATACATTCCACGCTCCCTGGCGTAGCGGATGGCCTCGTCCAGATAATGCTCTCCATAACCCATATAACCGGAACGCCTGCAGGCAAGAAGCATCTTCCTCTCGTCATTCCTGTCGTCAGCGAAGGTGATATGGGTGTCTGAAAGGTGCATCACATCAAAAGGCTCCTTAGCCCCGACCTCTACCGTAATCTCCTTAATATTAAGAGGTTTTAGTTGATTGACCTCTCGTTTGATCCTGCCCGTGTAATCAGGAACAGGGATCTCGGGGGCAGTGGTTCCTTTCGCCGATCCGCCTTTAGGGGCGCATCCTGTAAGGGCAAGCCCAGCGGTCGCCACTCCTGAAACCTTTATGAATTCTCTTCTGTCCATATATGATTGTTTTTGATTATTTCAGTTCCAAACCTTCGTGTACGGCATACCCGATATATTCCTCACTTCCATTCCGTCCATTGTACCAAAGCTGCCAGCGGCCGTTCTCCTCGTCCCGGAACACGCTTGGCTTGTAGCAGGCCGAAGCGTCGAAATAGCCCTCTGTAGGCTCTACCAAAGGATTGGTTTCCAGTCGTTTCCATTGGCGGATCCCATCCGGGGAGATGGCTGCCCCTATCCTTGCGGTGTCGATATCGGAATAACCTATGTAGAACATGATGAAACGCCCGTCAGGGAGTTGGTGGACTTCGCAGCCACCAATCCTGTCCCGCTCCCAACCATTTCCTTTGACGAATATTGGATTGAGCGGCGAACGCTCCCAATTGAGGCCGTCCTTCGATTCGGCGTAAGCTATCATGTTCGGCTCGTAAGTCTCACCGCAGGCGTACCACATGCGGAAAACTTCCCTCTCCTCATCGAAAATGACATAAGGGTTCATCACGGAATATCCCTCATAATTGAACGTCGGCACCATGACCGGATCCGTGGAGACCCGCTCGAAGCGGACTCCGTCGTTGGACACGGCGTAGCCTATCTTGCTGTAGTCCCTGGCCTGACCGGTGTACCACATGTGGTATATCCCGTCCAGGAATAAAACGCTCGCCCGGTTGAGATTGTCCTCCCATCCGCTCGTCTCGTCATATTCCAGGACTATCTCCGGATCGGTCCAATTGACTCCGTCCTCGCTCCGGCATAGGGCGATGGCCTTCTTCGGCCGCCACGAGAAATACATGTTGTACTTGGCGGAGCCGTCCGGAATGACATTGACATCGAAGCAGGTACCCAATTCTTGACTGCCCAGTACCGGGCCATCGCCACGCTTTTGCCACCCATTGTCGTGGGAAGCCGCCGGGATAAACTCAGCATTCAAAGGCTCATCCTCAGTCTTTTGCTTTGGCGACGTTGAACAAGCTACGCACATCATCAGGATAAACGGCAAACAATGTCTCATATCAGATTCAATGAAAAACAATCGCTTCAGGTATATTCTCAAACTTATCAGATGATGGAGCCTTCCAAGCCCACCCAAGAACCTGGCCCTCGTAGTCTTCCAAGTATACTAGACGGAAGGAATGGAAGCCTTTGCGCAAAGCTATCTGACCGGTGGCTGTGTAGTCCGAATGGGAGCCGTCATTGTTGACGGCAAGGCGGCCGTCAATCTCAAGGACGCTTCCGTCGTCACTCCGGAGCGCGAACTCCCAAAGGCCTTCCTCAGGAACCTCAATATAGCCCGTGAACACATAGCCGAAATGATCGTCGTCGGGGGCTCCAGTTATAGACGGGACTTTCATAACACCTTTAGAGACAACAGCCGCGGCAAGCACATCGGCGGCTTTTTTGAACTCGCCAAGATGGTAGGTGTAACGGCATCCGGGCGCTTTATCGAACACTTTCCGAGCCGGCAGGTACTCGATAGGGAAAGCGTGGACAATCATCCGGGGACTCGGCTCGAAACCATCCTTGTAAGCCCTGGCCACCAGGTAGACATCCCGGTCGATACCGAATGGTTTCTCATAAAGGTCAGAGGCCTTCGACACGTCCTCGCCGTCAAGACAATAGCGGATCTCAGCGTCTTCCGTGCGGGAATGGAGTTCGGCCATGAATTCCTCGTCGAAAAAGAGGGGATCCCCTACCAGATATGGAGTGGAGACAACCTTCCCATCCGACAATGAATATGGGGCTTTTAAACCGTCCCTATCATGGCAGGGCTCCTTGCAGAGCTTGAAGGAAAGCTCACCGCCACCCATCAACTGGTCATAAGTGATGAATTGCGCATCAATCGGCACTCCGTTTAACGACACTTCTTTAATGTACGAATACTCCGGATGGTCGGCTGTGATCGTCAATTGGTTCCCGTCGCGAAGGGTGACCGTGGCCTTAGGGAAGACCGGAGCTGAGAAGACATATTCCCCGCTTCCGGGACAGAGCGGATAGAAGCCCAGGGCGGCGAAAATATACCAGGCGCTCATCTGCCCGCAATCTTCGTTGCCACAAAGCCCATCCGCACCTGTGGAATACAGATTATCAACGATTTCCCTAACGTAGCGCTGGGTAGACGAAGGATCCCCGAGAGCGGTGTAGAGCCAAGCCGTGGCGTGGCTCGGCTCGTTTCCGTGGGCATATTTGCCGATACGGCCGGTCACAAACCACTCGGCATGCTCGTCCAAATCGCTGTAACCACTT
>JAFYYW010000029.1 GCA_017548985.1 Bacteroidales bacterium | reverse complement strand
TCTCTTGCTGGACTCTGCTCTGCCCGGAGCGTCCGCTGCTGGAGCGGGTCTGGGCGAGAGTGTTATTGGTTGTCGCCATCATCGCTATCGCGAGGAGTGCGACGGTGAATTTGACAGACGTTTTCATGACCATATAATTTTAAAGGTTTCTTTGAGATTTACAATATCCCAGCCATAAATGCCTGCTATTGGCCTATCTTCGACAAACCGCCCCATTTCATCGACCAAACCACTTTGCAACCCGGTTGCGACAAAAACTCAGCACCTTTGCCCTAGAGACCAAGGAGTATCAGATAATATGGAAAAGGAGAATAAAGAGAGATTGGTGAAGATCGTGGCGAGTGGGGTGCTGCTTGTCGCGGCGGTCGTGGTCACGAAAGTGACGGACCTGAGAATATGGCAGCAATTATTGATATTTCTTATCCCCTATCTCATAGTAGGAGGCGAGACTTTGAAGGAGGCTGGGGAAAAACTAATAGGTGGAGAGTTGTTGGACGAGGACTTCCTGATGAGCGTGGCGACCCTCGGAGCGCTCGGGATAGGCTTCCTGCCGGGAGCCGAGACACAGTTCCCCGAGGCAGTGTTCGTGATGCTTTTCTTCCAGGTCGGAGAGTTGTTCGAGGATATGGCGGAGGACAGAAGCCGTGAGTCGATCACCAAGCTTATGGACATCAGGCCGGACAGCGCAAATGTCGAGAGAGACGGAATCGTTTTGACTGTTAGCCCGTCAGAAATAGCTGTGGGTGAGACGATTGTGATAAAACCCGGAGAGAAGGTCCCGCTTGACGGAGTGATCACTGAAGGATCATCCAGCCTGGACACCGTTGCTCTTACAGGTGAGAGCGTCCCGAGGAGCGTCGGAGTCGATGACATCGTTCTGTCCGGTTGTGTGAACCTGAGCGGGGTCCTGCGGGCCTCCGTCACGAAACCTTTCGGCGAGTCCACCGCATCGAAGATACTCGAGCTCGTTGAGAACGCCTCGGAAAGCAAGTCCAAGAGCGAGAGTTTCATCACCAGGTTCGCCAAGGTATATACCCCTATAGTCGTCGCGGCGGCAATCCTTCTCGCATTTTTGCCGCCCCTTTTCTCGGGTAATTTCGGAGCGGAGTTCGGCAAATGGCTTTACAGGGCCCTCACCTTCCTGATAGTGTCCTGCCCTTGCGCCCTCGTGATCTCCATCCCGCTGGCCTTTTTCGGTGGCATCGGAGGAGCATCAAGGAAAGGAATATTAGTGAAGGGAGCCAATTATCTCGAGGCCCTGTCCAAAGTCGGAACAGTGGTCTTCGATAAGACCGGGACCCTCACAGAAGGAGTGTTTGAAGTCACGGCCGTACATCCGGAAATCATTGAGGAGAAGGAACTTCTACACCTCGCCGCACATGTGGAGAGATATTCGTCGCATCCGGTAGCGATCTCGCTAAGGAACGCGTATCCCGAAGAAGCCGACAACTGCTCGGTTGAGGATGTCAAGGAGGTCGCCGGCCAGGGAGTAAAGGCCATAGTCAACGGAAAAACAGTCTGCGTCGGCAACAGCAAGATGATGGAGGCTGAGGGTGCCGGATGGAAGGAGTGCTATAGGAAGGGCACCATAGTCCATGTCTGCATGGACGGGGAATATATGGGGCATATCGTGGTCTCCGACAGGATCAAGCAGGATGCCGCCGAGGCAGTGGCCGCTCTCAAGCGGAACGGGGTAAACAAGACCGTGATGCTTACCGGAGACAAAGAGGATGTGGCCGCGACCGTGGCCGTTGAGACTGGCGTGGACGAATATAAGTCCGGACTCCTACCAAATGATAAAGTAGCTGAGGTTGAGAAGCTTATGGCCGACAAGAAAGAGGGCTCCAGCCTTGCTTTCGTCGGTGATGGGATTAATGACGCTCCGGTTCTGGCAAGGGCAGACGTGGGAATCGCCATGGGAGCCCTGGGTTCAGACGCCGCGATCGAGGCCGCCGATGTCGTGCTGATGGACGATAAGCCCTCCAAGCTGACGGAAGCGATAAAAGTCGCTCGCAAGACCATAAGAATAGCGAAGCAGAACACAGTCTTCTCGATTTCCGTGAAGGTACTGGTCCTGCTTCTAGCTATGGCCGGTCTGGCCGCGATGTGGATGGCCGTACTGGCCGATGTCGGTGTGATGGTGCTGGCGGTCCTGAACTCAACAAGAGCCCTAAGGGCCTGAAACTATTTCTCGTAACCGACAGGGTGGTTGATGAGGAGCACCTGGCCTTCCTTGAGTCCAAACTCTTTGGTCAAGACAGCCTCGTCCATTCCAGCCCTGGGTACGGTGGCCAGGCCGAGGGCCTCGCAAGCCAGGCAGATGTTCTGGGAGACGTAGCCGCAGTCGATGGCACCGAACTGAGCCGTCTTGGCATCCTGGAAACGATATTTCGTCAAATCCGAGACAATCACGAGGAAGACCGGGGCGTCAGCCACTGACCCCTGTCTCCCGGCGATGTCTTTGCGGACATCCTTATCGCTCAGCTTCACAAGGCTGTTGTCTTTGGCGATATATTCATAACAACCATTAGCCTTGCAGACATAGAGCCTGATTTCCTGGGTGTTCATGGCGGTAGGGGCTGTAAGGCGGCCGTCCTCACGGTTGATGCCGACAGCTGCCCAAAGAAGGTCGGAGAGGGTCTGGTCTGAGACTTCCTTTGTCTGGAAATCCCTCACGGAAGCCCTCTGCTGGAGAGCCTGGTAGAGTGTCATCGTGGCGTTTTTCATTGGGGCCGGAAGAGTGACCTTGGTCTGCGCGCACAGGCAGCCGCATAACAACGTGGCGGCAAAGATGATAAGTGTCCGTTTCATATCCATAGAATTATAGTGAATCAAGCTAAAGAATATCCTGAGCAAGAGGGGCATATTCCTTTGATGACATAATTGGCCGTCTTCTGGTCGTAGCCCTCGGGAAGCGCCACTGAAGGAATATGTATGCTGTCCAGGCAGAAAGTCCGGTGGCATTTCTCGCAATAAAAATGCACATGGGCGTCGTCGTCATGCACACTGTCATGGCTGTGGCAAAGCTCATAACGGGTGCCGTCCACATCTTCGATCGTATGAACAAGATGATGTTCCTTGAAAGTCATCAGGCTCCTGAATATCCCTGATTTGTCCACCGATTCGATTTCAGTCTCCAACTCTGTCATACTCAAGGGTCTGTCAGAATTGCCGAGAGCCTCGGCCACAAGCAATCTGTTGACCGTGGCCTTGACTCCATGCTCCTCCAAGAGCCTCATTATTTCCGCTTTAGACATCACGCGAATTTAATAAAAAGAAACCGTTTCTCATAATGGTTTATTAATCAAAGAAATACGGAAAACGCATAGCGTATTTTGCTATGCGTTTTCCATAATGTATCAATAATTAAATATTTCCGGAAGATGGCCTACTTCTTTTCAATAGCCTGGCCAATGAAGTAGCAGGCGGCCGCGACAACCATACCGTTGATCGAGGGGATTCCCCACTTCACGAGGTTGGCCACGACGGCACCGAGGATGACACCTATCACAGCGGCCCAATTGACCTGACGGGTTGGCACATTGTCTTCCTGATAAGCTTTCCTATGAGTGAAATAGCTGCAGATCAAGATAATACCAACTGGAGGAAGAGTGCAGTTAAGGACGTTCAGCCAGTCGCAGAAATTCCAGTAGAGCCACACGGCCGCGATAGTGCCGATCAGACCTCCAAGAAGCACCATGGTCTTCTTCGACAGCCCGAATATGTTGGAAAGACCCAAACCGGAAGTGTATAGGGCATTGTCGTTGGTTGTCCAGATGTTAAGGCCGAGAACCAGGATGGCGATGTAGAATAGGTTAAGGTTCAACATGACCTCAAAAATGTCGTTACCGCCCACATAAATGCTGGAAACAGCTCCGAAGAAGAACATCAGGGAGTTACCGATGAAGAAGGCTACCACAGTGACGATCAGGCCAATCTTAGGAGACTTGGCGAATCTGGCGAAGTTCGGCGTCGCGGTTCCTCCCGAGACAAAACTACCTATGACCAGACCGGCTCCGGCGATGACACCAAGATCCTTTGTCCCTTTGGCGAACTGCTCGACTAGACCGGCGTCACCATTCTTGACGGCGAGGATCATCGCCACGGTGCCGAGGATAGCAACGGCAGGCACGGCGATGTAGCTGATGATCGTCAAGCTCTTGATACCGAAATACGCGCTGGCGGTCATCAGGATACCGGCGATCAGAACCAGCAGATAGCCCTGCCAGGGCATGCTGTCCGGGGTGACCTCAAGCCCCATGATCTCCTTTGCCACAGGAATGGCGAACATAGCCAGACCCACTCCGAACCATCCGATCTGAGTGAAGCTGATCATCGCGCTGGGAAGGTAGCTGCCTTTCTCGCCGAAACTCCTGCGGGCGAGCATGTCAAGGGTAAGGCCGCTCTCAGCGCCGATCCAACCAAGAGTGCCAGTGTAGCCTCCAAGGATCAAACCACCAAGAAGAAGCGCCCAGATGAAGCCCGAGAAATCCAGTCCGGCCGCCAGGTTCTGACCAGCCCACATGGATGCGGAGAAGAAGGTGAAGCCAAGCATCACCATGAACATGCTGAGGTTGCTCTTGCGACCCGAAGCATCGACACGACTGTTGGTGTAGTCGACGTCCACTTTTTGGTTTTCTTTACTCATATCCCTTTAAGGTTTGTTTGATTTGCTCAATTCTTTTTGTGGCCACATCCTTCAGCGTGAGCGCCCTGGCCTTCGCCAGGAAGACCCTCTCGTCACTGTACAGGACACTCTGGTCGCCAAGCTCCGTGAACTTCGTCACCGTAAGCCAGTCCTCATAGGAAATGGGAGCCTGATATCCCAGCCTTTCCTGAGTGAGATCCATAATGTCAACTCTGTCAGAGGCTTCCAACACTTCCTCCCAATAGGCCATGACCTCCTTGTAGTGATCCGGAATCTCGTACCGCCTCGCTCCCCCATCGTAAATGATGCACTTCTCATAAAGAGAATAGCCGTGAGCCACAACATATTCCCGGAACTCAGGGCAGACTATCCCGCCTCCCCAATAGAAGTCAATGTCCGAAACCTGGAAGCCCAGGACTCCCTTGTCCTGATAGACATTGAATATTCCTTCGTAGAAGAAGCAGGTGAAGCCCTCGAATCCGGGTGAGAAACTCCTGACTTTAGGGGCGAGTTCCTCCATGAAATCGATGGCGTTGGAGCCACCTATCGTGAAGAAGACAATCCGTTTAAAGGAGCCGCCATGATCACGGAACCAATTGATAACATGATCCATGCACATTCCCAGAGTAGCTCCGGACGCGATGATGTCGCCCACGAACAGCACGCAATCCTTGCAGGTGCGGACTTTCTGGTAGCGAACGTCAAGCCCCTTTATCACATCATCCTCGATGATCCGCTCGCAGGAGAGGAAATCCATGTTGGTAACTCGGAAACCCGCCCGGAAAGCACACTCCTCGATAGGATAATTCAAACCACCGCGAAGGATGGTGAGAATATTCACATCTTTCGGAAGCCCTCTGTCAGCGAGGTACAGCATCCCTTTCATGGTGGCGGGAACCATGCTTTGATAAGAGCCGAAGCCGACAACCTCAGGAGAGGCCATGAGACGGCGAGTGCCGTCGCCGCTTATAATAAGGTACTCATTTTCAAGTCCTTCTTGCCTCAGCTTATAGACACTTTGATGCCCGGTCTTCATGAGGACCGCATCATCCAGATTATGTTTCATTGGTGATTCCGATTAGTCCTAACCGGGTTACAAATTTAATATAAAACATTCTATCTCGCACTCTTTCAACAAATAGGTTACTAACAAAGTTATCAACCGGCAAGAAAATGATTTTTTGTATATTCGCAAGATCAATTAAAAGATAGGATGGCTATCACAATCAAGGAAGTAACTGACAGAAAGGAACTTAGGAAATTTGTCCGATTCCCCAATGAGCTGTATGCCGGCAACAAGTATTTCGTTCCCCAGATCGTGTCCATGGATATGGACACCATGTCCCCTGAGAAAAACAGGGCATTCGAGGTCTGTGAAGGAAAGTTTTGGCTGGCACTGGACGAGTCCGGGAAGGTAGTTGGAAGGATCGCCGGAATCATCAACCACAAGTACAACAAGAAAGTCGGCCAGAATATCTGCCGATTTGGATGGATTGACTTCATTGACTCACAAGAAGTCGCCACAAGGCTTCTCGCCACTGTGGAGGAATATGCCCGTGGCAAGGGCATGGACATCGTCGAGGGGCCTGTGGGCTTCCTTGAGTTCGATGTGGCCGGTGTCCTTGTCGATGGCTTCGACCAGATCCCGACCGCTTACGGGAAATACAACGATCCGTATTACGAGCCGATGATCCTTCATGATGGTTACACCAAGTCTACTGATTTCGTCGAATATAGGATCACCGTTCCGGACAACATAGAGCGCTACATCAAGCTCGGGGAGGTGGTCGGGCAACGTTATGGCCTCAGGCAAGGTAGTTTCAAGAACAAGAAAGAACTGGTAAGGAACTATGTTGACGGGATATTCAGTGTCTTGAACACCTGCTATGCCCCACTGCATGGCTTTTCCGAGCTCTCTCCCGCGCAGTGCGAGGATCTCAAGGACCAGTTCATCTCCAACCTGCGGCTGGATTTCGTCTCCGTCGTGGTCGACAATGACGACAAAGTCGTTGGCTTCGGAATCACGCTCCCCTCTCTGTCAGAGGCGCTGCAAAAAGCCAAAGGCAGCCTCTTCCCCTTCGGTTTCATCCATATCCTGAGGGCCCTGAGGAAAAACGACACGATTGACGCCCTGCTGATCGCTGTGCTTCCTGAGTACCAGGATAAGGGTGTCAACTCGATGATATTCTCCAAGATCGGCCAAGGGATGATAGATAATGGAATCAAATACGTCGAGAGCACTCGCGAACTGGAGGACAATCATAGCGTCCAGAACATATGGGGACGTTTCGAGCACAAACTTCACAAAAGGGCGAGGGTGTACATCAAGAACCTTTGATCATTTAATTAACTATCATGGAAGGCAAAAGAGCAGTGAGAATCCAGACCTCCATCCTTAACGGGGCGGAGAAGAAACTCCTTGTCTGGTTGGCTGAAAGGCAGCCCAAATGGGTGGTTTCCGACCTTTTGACAATTGTAGGAATGATCGGATCCGTCATGATCGCCGCCGGTTTCATCTTGAGCAACGGCAATGTCAACTGGCTCTGGCTGAGCATCGCGGGCTTTATAGTGAACTGGTACGGAGACTCCCTGGACGGGACGATCGCCAGAGTCCGCGGGACCCAGCGACCAATATATGGCTACTATCTTGACCATTCAGTTGACGTGTTCAACGAGGCTTTCATGTTCATCGGCATCGGACTCTCGTACCTCATGAGGCTGGACATCGCCCTACTGGTATTCATCCTTTACCTTTGCATGACTCTCAATGTCAGCATAAACGCCCACTTGAAGAGCGAGTTCAAACTGACTTATGGCAAACTCGGGCCGACAGAATTCAGGGTAATCGCGATAATCCTGATCATGCTGATCATATTCATTCCTCCATTTAGGGAATTCCACACCTCGGTCAGTTTGTTCGGGAAGGAAATCGCCCTCGGACCTTTGGACATCCCGGGGCTGGTCATACTGCTTATTCTGACAATTATATATATCAATACCTTTATCCATGACGCGAGGGGGTACGCCAAGATGGATCCCCTACCAAAAAAGGAAGATTAGCGATGCCTCTTCTTCCTGTCAGCGAACTGGAGAAGATCTCTCCGATATTCCAAAACAAGCTCGGAAACGCTTTCTTGGCTTCTGTCAGGAAATTGTTGTCTATCAGTAAATTATCTGATATTTATGACGAGTTGGACCACTATCGGGACGCGGATTTCGCATCCTCCCTTCTGGACTGGCTTGGAATCAGTCGCGCGATCGGCGGGGCTGACAGGCTTCAAAACCTGCCTGAAGGACCATTTATTACTGTGAGCAACCATCCCTACGGCGGGATCGACGGGATCGCTCTAGTCAGTATTATTGGACACCTGAGGCCCGGTTTCAAGGTGATGGTCAATGAGTTCCTTAATATAATTGAGCCATTGAGCACTTCCTGGATTGTCGTCAATCCGAAGCACAATGATTCCAAAGGGGTGACCGGCAGGAATATTCAAGGAGTAAAAGAGGTCTTGAGCAATCTTAAGGATGGCAATCCGGTGGGATTCTTTCCGTCCGGGGCGATTTCAGACTTCAAGTTGAGGGACTTTAAAATAAGGGATCGGGAATGGCAGGAGCCTCTAGTTAAACTGATTATGAAGGCCAAGGTTCCGATCTTGCCGATCAGGTTTTTTGACAGTAACTCCACATTGTTTTATCTTCTCGGCCTGGTGAGCTGGAAGATCCGGACTCTACGGCTCCCACATGAGATAATCAATAAGAAGAACTCCGCTATCAGAATCGGGGTCGGGAATATTCTGACTTTGGAGGAACAGTCCAAATATGAAAATGCGGAAGATTTCGGAGAATGGTTACGGGAAAGCGTCTATGGCATGCCAAAACCAGAAAAGTTTGAAATAATTTAACAGTTTTTCTGAAAAATTATTATATTTGCGCTCTCTACGGGGTATTAGCTCAGCTGGTAGAGCGCCAGGTTCGCAATCTGGAGGTCAGGAGTTCGATCCTCCTATGCTCCACAAAAGAGGCTGTAACAAGGCAATTACAACCTCTTTTTTATTTTTAAAAGTATTGAATACTAATGAATAACGCCAGATTTCAGGCCTTGTGCCTGACCTGCATCGGGTTAGTCTGCATCCTATCTTCCTGCGGTCCCAAGGCCAAGCAGGCGGATGCTATGGTGACCATATTCGGCCAGGCCGCCGGAGTTGTGTTGGAATATAATACTCCCCTCGACAAGAGTTCTATCAACAAGGAGACTTTCCAGGTCAAAGGAAAGAGTATTATGAGCGTCTTCGTCTCGAACTCCAACCAATTCAAGAATGACAATGGCAAGGATTCGGATCAGGGCGATGGACGATACGTCATTATCCTCCTGAACCAGCCTACCAACGCGAGTGAGGCCGACGATCTGAAACTGTCTTTTGGAGGAGAGGCCCCGAAGCTTGATCTGGAGGTAACTCAAGTCGCCCCGGTAAAGACCGCCAAAGGCAAAGAGATTAAACCTTGGAACAAGGCGCTAAAGACAAAAGAATCCTATTTCGTGGAGGGATGGCTCAGGAAGTGATCTCCCCACGTTTTTAATTAATTGAACATCAATTACATATATACCACTTTTATTAATCACATTATTTAACAAATCCCAAAGCATGAAAAAAATGTTTGCGAGGATCCTTATGACAGTCGCTATTTTGGCGGGAAGTATCTCCGCTTACGCGCAGACAACTGTCAAGGGAACCGTCAAGGATGCCGCTGGTGAGGGAATCATCGGAGCGTCCGTCATGGTGCAGGGTACCCATAACGGGACAATAGTCAATCCCGATGGTACCTACACCTTGTCAAACGCCAAAGTGGGAGACAAACTTGAGTTCTCCTGCATCGGCTATTCATCCCAGGTCATCACTTGGAACGGCGGCAATGTTGATGTCGTTCTGGAAGAGGACTCTGAGATGCTTGAAGGAACTGTCGTGACCGCTCTCGGTATCCGTAAGGATGAGAAGAAACTCGGTTACGCGGTCAGTACAGTCAATTCAGAGAGCCTAATGGCCACCGCTTCCCCTACCCTGGGTACAGCCCTTTACGGTAAGGCTGCCGGTGTCCGCGTGACCACAGCCCCTGGTGGTGCCACCGGAGCTATCTCCATCAACGTCCGTGGTCTTTCGACCATCACCGGTACCAACCAGCCCCTCGTGATTGTTGACGGCGTTCCCGTGCGTAACGGCGATGTCAACAACGATGGTTACTGGGGACAGCAGCGTATGGAGACCAACGGTCTCGCCGATATTAACGTTGAGGATATTGAGAGCCTCTCCATCTTGAAGGGTGCCTCCGCGACTTCCCTCTACGGTTCTGAGGGAGCTAACGGTGTCGTTCTCATCACCATGAAGAAGGGTAAGAGGAACTCCGGCACCCACGTTGAGTTCGGCGCCACCGCTTATGCCGACATGGTCGCCTACATGCCTAAGATGCAGACCGTTTTCGGTCCTGGCGACGCTTTCCAGTATTGGAACTACTACGATGTGGATATGGATCCCACTTCCCCCACCTTCGGTTTCACCACCAGCTACAAGGATCGTAACGGCCAGACCGTGCGTTCCTTCTACGGCCAGGCGGTTGACGGTGGTGGTTACTACGGCTTCGGTCCGGAATATGACGGCAAGGACATCTACACTCCTTCCGGCATGATGAAGTACACCGCCCTTACTGACGATCCGTACTCCAATATCTTCCGCACCGGTTTCACCCAGCAGTACAACGTGTCAGTCACCAGCGGTGGCGAGAACGGCAACACCCGTTTCTCCTACACCTGGATGGACAACACTCCCAACCAGTACAACTCTCATCTTGACAAGCACAACTTCCAGATCTCCGGAAGCCAGAACATCACCAAGAACGTCCAGCTCGGCTACTCCGTCAACTACATGAAGCAGAACGTCAAGAACCGTCCCTACCGTATCTCCCGTCTTGTGACGAACTTCACGGGTATGGTCGGCTCCTTCGATGACGCCAAGTATTTCCGCGAGCACACCGTGACCCAGGCCGGTTACCAGAACAGGGTTTACACCAGCTCCAGCCACGAGAATCCCGCCGAGGGTTGGGAATATTCCCCGAACGTCAACTCCCTCATCACTGAATACTACTGGAACATCCTCGGCAAAGAGCAGTATGAAGATAACCAGAGGCTCATCGCCAGCGTGACCCCTTCATGGCAGATCATCCCCGGTCTCACACTCAAGGGCAACATAGCCACTGACTGGACAGGCCAGGATATCGAACTCATGCAGCATCAGGAGACCGCCCAAGTCTATGCCGGAACCCAGGGAGGATACAGTGTCACCAAGAGGAAATACCAGACTGTTTATGGAGACGCCCTCCTCAATTGGCAGAAGGACCTTACCGACAAGATCGCTCTCGACATGAATGTCGGTTACTCCGCCAGAAATGAGAGAACCTTGATCACCTCTGTCAGCACAAAGGACGGACTCACCGTGGAGAACTGGTTCCATCTCAACGCCAGCAAGAATACCCCTAACTCGAGCATGAGCACCAGCGAACTGCTGAAGCAGGCTGTCTATGCCACCGCTGGTCTTTCCTTCGGCAACTACCTCTTCCTTGAGGCCACTATCCGTAATGAGAAGACCTCCACCCTGGCTCCTGGACACAACTCATATTTCTATCCTTCATTCAACGCCTCCCTCATCTACAGCGAACTTCTCGGCAACCGTCCCTCATGGTACGACTATGGTAAGCTGCGCGCTTCCTACGGTGTCGTGGGTCTCGCCCCGGCCATCTACAAGGCCGCTGTCGCTTACTCCCAGAATTCAGCATCCGGTTACACCTACAACCAGCTCGGCGCTTCTCTCGGCAACGAGGGTATCCGTCCTGAGACCACCCATGAGTGGGAGTTCGGTATCGAGAACAAGTTCCTCAACAACCGTTACGGTTTCGAGCTGACTTACTACCACAAGCGCATCATCGACCAGATCCTTGAATCGACTGTCGCCCGTTCCGCCGGTGGCTCCTCCATCCTTATGAACGTTGGTGAGCTCACCAACCAGGGTGTAGAGCTTTCCGCTTATGCCACTCTCGTAGAGAACCGCGACTGGAGGTTTGAGGTCAGTGGCAACGCCGCTTGGAACGCCAACAAGGTTGTCAAGCTCGCTGACGGCGTCAGCCGTATCGAGCACAGCCGCTGGGACAACGGTGCCGTATATCTCTATTCTTACGAAGGCGAGAAGATGGGTGACATCTATTCCTTCGATTACAAGCGTGACGCCAATGGCAACAAGATCATCAACAGCGATGGTTACTATGCCCGTACCGATGAGGTCGTGAAGGTTGGTAACGCGATGCCCGACCTCGTTGGAGGTTTCGCCTTCAACCTTGGTTACAAGAGGGTCTCCCTCGATATGAACTTCAGCTACCAGATCGGCGGCGACGTGTTCAACATGCCTTATCAGTTCTACATGCACACCGGACAGATCGTCGAGTCCCTGCCTAACCGTAACGAGTCTCTCGGCGGCCAGTCCTACTACCTGACCAAAGGATTCAGCGGCGACGCTGTTCCTTTCAGCGGCCAGTACGGTCCTGACGGCCAGGCCGTCCGCCACGACGGTGTCGTTCTCGACGGTGTCCTCGAGGACGGTAGCAAGAACACCAAGATGGTCAGCCAGGAAATGGCTCTTGAGAAGCAGTACGGCTGGGGAACCGGCGGTTCACGCTTCTACTCTGGCTCTGTCTTCAAGAACACCTACCTGAAGTGCCGCGAGATCACCCTCTCGTACGCTATTCCTGAGAGCTTCACCCGCAAGTTCCACTGCACCAACTTCAAGGTTTCCGCTTTCGCCCGTAACCCGTTC
>JAFYYW010000028.1 GCA_017548985.1 Bacteroidales bacterium | reverse complement strand
GTTGGATCCACCATCAGCCATGATAGGGGAACTGTACAGACCGGAACTCACGAGGCTGAGGGTCTCGGAGTCCTCACCCATGATGCTGTTGACATCGAACTGCTTGCTGTGCTTGTACAGAGGAGACCAGCACCAGAGGTTTTCGCCGGAGACATAGAGCTTGGCTGACTGCATCTTGGCACCCTCGATCCATTTCTTCGGGAGGCTGTAACCGAACTGCAGGTTCTTCAGACGGATATAACCTACATTCTGCAGGTATTTGGTCTGGGGAATGTGGAGGGTACGGGATCCCTGATGGGCGATGTATCCGGTATACCTGGGCCAATAAGCGTCGGGGTTATCCGGAGTCCACCAGTTGCCGATCATGTCGGCGGGGATATTCGAGTAAGGACGGCTGTACTGACCCCAGAACATGGAGTTGTCACCGCCGGCCCACCAATCCTGATGACCGACACCCTGGACGAATGCGGAAAGGAACAACCCGTTCCATCCAAAGTTGAGGTTGAGGCTGTAGGTGTAACGGGGAAGTTTGTTACCGATGACCTTGCGGTCGCCGCTGTCGCCTACCTTGGAATTGCCGAAGTCGATCTTGCCGTCTCCGTTGAGGTCCTTGAACTTGATGTCACCAGGCTCCCAGGTACGGCGGCTGTTGTTCTGGACCCAACTCTGGTTAGGTCCGGCAATCTGCTTCCCGTTGGCGTCAAAGTCAGCTGAGGTGAAGTAGCCGTCATTCTCGAATCCCCAGATTTCACCGAGGGTCATGCCGGAATAATAGTTGAAATTCTGGATGCCCGTGCCTGCCCCGGCACCGATGTATTTCTCATCGTTGGGGTAGTTGTCGATGATTGACTTGGAGTCGGCGAGAGTACCCTTGATCTCATAAGAGAAGGGTTTGCCGCCGAGGTTGAACTGGTCCTTCCAGGTAAGGACGATCTCCCATCCTCTGGTGGTCATGTCGGCGTAGTTGCCTTTAGGAGCGCTAGCACCATAAACAGCGGGGAGCTCAGTGCCGGCGCAGTACATGCCGGTGGTCTTGCGGATATAGTAGTCACCTACGAAAGTTAGCTTGTCATTGAACAGGCCCAGATCCATACCGAAGTTGGCCGTCGTCGCAGTCTCCCAGGTCAATCCTGCGGGGATAGGGGAAGGAACGCTTGTGACAAGGTTCTTCGAATTGTTCAGAAGCCTGTCCTGGGTGCCGAGCGAGAAGAGTTCCTGGAACCTGTAGGCGGCGATGTTACCGTTACCGAGGGAACCGTAGGAAACCCTGAACTTGAGGTTGGAGATGGCATCGGGGCTTATCTTCCAGAAAGGTTCCTGGGAAACGCGCCATCCGAAAGATGCGGACGGGAAGAACTTCCACTGCTGGATGGTAGGGAACTTGGAGGATCCGTCGTAACGTCCGTTGACCTCAAAGAGGTAGCGGTCCGCGAAAACGTAGTTGAAGCGGAAGAAGCCGCTGCCGATACGCCACTTGTAATAGTTGGTATTGATGTTCTCGGAACCGGTTGTGAGAGCGATGTCTTCAGCGCCTTCAAAGAGCTTCGAGTTCCTGTGCATGAACATGTATTTGTAGGTTTCCTGCTCATAGTTTGTACCGACCATGAGTTTCACGTCATGCTTCCCGAACGTCTGCGCATACTGCGCGTAGAGGTTGGTGGCGATGTAACCTTTCGTGTGGTTGGAGGTGTAGATGCCGTCATACGCGCTTCCCATGTACTTGACTGCCCCGTTTTCGGCGGTCTTGTAGGGAACCGGAGACTGTACGCCGTTCTGCCTGTTGTCGGTGTAACGGACGGTGGCGTCACCGTTGAGTGTGAGGATGTCACGGAAGATATTGGCGACGAAGCTTGTGGTGTTGCGGACATTCCTCCTGTCGGTGTCCTGGTAGTTGTTCTTGTAATAGAAGGAACCCAGGACGGTCGCACCTCCCTGGCTCAGGGAACCGTCGGGGTTGAACATCACGTTGACAGGCTGACCTTCAGACTCAAGGGCATACCAGACGGAACCTTCACCCACATTCATGGGGTTGTGGTAGTTCATGTTCGAGAACTCGGCGTTGTTGCTCACCTTGAGCCAATTGGTCACCTTGACCGAGCCCTTTGCGCGGATGTTGAACATCGAGTAGTCGTCAGGGTCATATTCGAAGATACCCCCCTGATTGTAGTAACGGCCGGAAACCATGAAGTTGGCCTTGTCTCCGCCGCCCTGGACGGTGATATTGTGCTCATGACCGTAAGCCTGGTCCTTATAAAGCATGTCGAACCAGTCGGTGCTTCCGTAGTATGAGTAGTTTCCGTTGGATTCAGTGACAACTCCGGTCGCTCCGTTGCGCAGGTTGTTGAGCCAAGCGTCAGTAATCTTCAGGGAGGAGTGGAACTTTGAGGGTTTCGCACCTTGCCACCCTGTGTAGGACTCGAGGTAGAGCTCGGTGAATTCCAGACCGTCAGTGACGACATCGGGAACCACGGTGGGAGACTTCATGATGAAGTTTCCGGTGTAGTTGACGGAGACCCTTTCCTTGTTGGGCTCCTTGGTGGTGATGAGGATCACACCGAAGGTTCCGCGGGCTCCGTAGATGGCGGCCGAAGCAGCGTCCTTCAGGACGGAGACACTGGCCACGTCACTGGGGTTGAGCAGGGACGGGTCTCCTTCGACACCGTCGATGAGGACGAGGGCGGAACCACCCTGGCCGATCGATCCGGTACCGCGGACCTGGTAGTCGGAACTACGGGTAGGCTTACCGTCGGCGAATGTGATCTGGAGGTTCGGGACAGCTCCCTGGAGACCTTGTGTGAGGTTTGACAGGGGACGGTTGTCAAGGACTTCACTAGTAACAACGTCAACGGCTCCGGTGAGGTTCACCTTCTTCTGTGTACCGTAACCTACGAAGACCACTTCCTGCAGATACTGGGAATCGTCAAGAAGCGTGATGGCGAAATCGCTCTGGTTCCCTACGGGAATTTCCTGGGTAGAGAATCCGATGAAGGAGATGACGAGAGTCGCATCGGCAGGGACGGAAAGCTTGAAGAATCCGTTGGCGTCGGTGATGGCACCGTTCAGAGTGCCCTTCTCCATGACATTGGCACCGGCGATAGCCACTCCTTTAGAGTCTTTTACCGTTCCGGTGACCGTCCTCTGCTGCTGAACTACCACTCCGCTTGGAATGGACGCGGGATTTGCGGACATCACTGAACCCGGGAATACGGATAGCAGCGCGGTTGTCAAGCAAACCCAAAACAGTTTTTTTTTCATTTCACCAATTGGTTTAGTTGAATAATAGTTATAGTGTAATGATGTGTGATTGGTCCTATACCAAAAACTGCTTCACGACTCAAATGTAGTAATAAAATGATATAAATTGCGCTTTTTTGAAAACATTGTGTTTACAATCTGGCAGTTTTAATAATAAGTATTTAGCTAAGTGACGACTCAACGTTATTACCTGGGAACATGATTGACTCACAGGCATTTATACAAAAACAAAGTGCTGAAAGTTAGCACCTTGTTTTTGTGGAAAATAACTGATATTCAGCAATTTAGTTACCAGAGACCTTGTGTCTCCGCACCACCTGATCATCTGGCCTCTTTCCAGGTGCGGCCGGTGTGAACAGGCGGAGTCGAAACGCGGTCTCGGGTTCCCGCGACGCTCGCCCTCGTCCTTGGTCCGGAGGGTTTGGGGGAGCCCCTGTTGATAGCATCATAAGTCACGAAATCCTCATAGGTGCCGTTCCAGCTGGAGCCGTAAGCGAGTTTGTGGATCCTGTACCAGATGGAGTAGCGGGATGGGGCGTTGAATTCACCCGCGCTTTCATTCATCAAACTGTGCTGAGACGGATGCCAAACACCATATTGGTATGTATAGCCACCCTCGTACACCCCGATGTCTTCATTCTTGTAGCGGTCATCGGAAAGGAAAGCCGACCATTTCACCTTTGTGGGGTCTGAGGTTACGTCGACATTTGAATACCACATGTAAGGAGCGCGAGTCTTTATTCTATCTATCTCATCTGTCGAGATTCCTCCTGACACTATATACTCGTCCGCGAGTTTGGCGAAACCGTGGCCTCCGGATTCGTGACGAAGCACATCCGCGGTCCCCTCGAAGGTCTCATCAACTTTCAGGAAATATGTGACCGCGGGACCGCAGGCATATTCATGTCCCTCCCATATTTCAGGATCATAGTAGAAGCAAGTGCCACTCACATAAACGGTGCCGGAAAGATCCTGGTTTCCGCAGACGATAATCAGCACATCGTCCATCCTGCTCTCGTCCTTCACAGCCTTGAGGGCAAGTTCGAAACATTTCTCGTCGTTTCCGCTTATGTACGTGATATTACCCCTCACAGTTCCCAGGCTACGGCCGCCACGTTCGTAACCCTCCGTGGCGGATACAGTCGTCACGAAATAGATGTTGAAGAGATGACGGAACGACTTATAAGGCTCTATGCCGAAGAACGATTCGGCGCACCCTTTCATGTCCTTGAGATACTTGCCATTCTCTACCTCCCGGTCGGAATAGGCGTCTCCCATAAACACTATGTCTATTCCGTTTCCTTCCGTAGCTTTTTGATAGACAGTCACTTCTCCCTCTCTTGAGTAGTCGCTTGACAAGTAGAAGTCCGGAGTGGGCAAATCCGTGTAGTCATATGGAACCATGGCGTTCCTGAACTTGCTCCAGCCCGCATCGGAAGTGTAAATCTTAAACGATTGAGAGGGGACATAGAACTTGAGGGAGGGAATATCAAAGTACTGGGAATCGCCATAAGCCGGAGGGATGATACCCCGGAAATATACCGCTTCCAGAGCGTCACAATACCAGAACGGATTGAGACCTACAGACGCGAGGTTCGCGGACAAGGTGACGGTTTTAAGGGACCTGCAACTTGTGAACACATAATCGCCAAAGGAAGTCACTTGGTCCCCCATGGTGACAGAACGAAGATTCTGTCTGCCATCAAACACATGTCCACCGAGTGAGGTGACATCGTCCGGGATAACATAATCCTCGTCGATGTTGGGGAGCACGAATTGCAAACAGTGGTTCTCGGTCACAAATCCTTTGTGATCAGCCGTGGTGTGCGCTCCATACAATGTCTCAAGGTTATCGCATCCCAGGAAAGCGTTCGATCCGCTTATGATTTCGAGACTTTTTGGTAAAGTCAGACTCTTGAGCTTGGTACAGCCTTCGAAGGAATAAGCCTCGATTCCACGGATTCCCTCAGGAATCTCGTAAGAAGTGTCGTCTTTCCCCGCGAAGAAAATGATCATCATCGGTGACCAGGCGTCTTCGGCCCGATATAGGAACTTCCGGTCAGAGGAGATGAATGAGCTGTCACCAAGAAGATTCCTCAACTCGTGGCACGACATGAACGCATATGGGTGCATTGCTGTCACAGATGAGGGAATAGTGACGGTTTCCAAACCTGAACTCATGAAACAGAATTCATCAAGCGTCTCAACAGTGGATGAAATGACCAATGATTTTAATTCTGACGTACCTGAGAGGGCCCCGTTGGCTATCTGTTTTACTCCTGAAGGAATCTCATATGAAGATAAACCGCTCCCCGCGAAACCTATCAACACATTATCGACGATGAAGCAACGACCATCCTCTGATACATTATGGCCCGTGAAACGCTCCAATTTGGGGGATGAGTTGAAACCGCCGGACACCTTCCTCAAACTCGCCGGTATCCTGAACTCTTTAATCCCGAATCCGTATGTGAGTGTAAAATTGCCAATCGTCTCAACGCAATCTGGGAGAAGGAGATCCGTTATCTTTATACTCTCCTTCTCTTCTTCCGCGATAGGCTCTAAAGTGGTGACGGGCTTGCTGAATTTAAGTACTCCCATTCCTCCGCTGTAAGTGTTGGATAACAACCCGATGGAATTCAGCAAACGGGTTGAGGTGAGGGGTTTATTGTCTGAAGTGATGTACCATATCTCATTGTCAGCCGGGAGTTTCCCTTCCGGAAAACCACCCTTCACCACCGTGATTACGCAAGTGGCGGTCTTACCACCGGCTGTGGCTGTTATCGTGACCGTGCCCTCTTTCAATGCCGTAACCTTGCCGTTGGAAACGGTGGCCACACTGGCGTCCGAGGTACTCCAAGAGATATTTTTGTCAGAAGCGTTGGAGGGTGATACGGTGGCTGTCAGGTCGATTGTCTCACTTATTGATAGCGAGGCGGTCGCATGGTTCAAAGAGACACCTGAGACCTCCACCTTTGGGTCTTCCTTCTGTCCGTTGTTATTGTTATTCGGTCCTATGGGTTCCTCTTTAGGGGAGCATGCGACCATCAAACTGATAACGGACAACGCGATCGGGGCAAGAATAAGATTGGACAACTTCTTCATAATCCGGGATGTTTGGTTAGATGATGATAAAGAGATCTATAGGCCCGCCACTACAGGTCATCAATCGGATTGCCGCTGGTAGTGGTGTTGAGGATGGATGTGGCCGAATTAGTGTAATTCAGGATCACATGCCAGGAAGAACGGTCCTTGACGTCGGCATCGAGGGAGATGGTTCCGCCAGGGATATTGTAGATAGCGAGATTGTTGTTTTTCGATGTTGTCGGCTCAACGCCATATTTTTGCGTAAGGGAAGCCTGAAGCGAGTCATAAGACTTCTCAAGCGAGTCCCAATCCTGGATGACCGGGAAGTCCACACGCACTCCCTGAACAGGATTGTTGCCGACAAGGGTCAGCTTACATCCGCTATATCCGGCAAAATCACCGGTGTAGGTGCCGTCGCCGGTCTTCCTGAATCCAGCCTTGACCAGCTCGGCTCCGAATGCTGAGGCGGATCCTTTGATCGGAATGCCTTTGAATGTGATGGGGTTGGATGATGTTGAGGATGTGGTTGAAGGAATGGTGGTTGTCGTAGACGAATTGTCATCTTCCCCTATTCCAAGTTGCCTTTCCAGATCCCGAATATCCTCCGGGACATCTCTATTGTCCGTGGTGGTTTTTTCTGATTTGTCCTTTTGTCCAAACCAACCACCATCAGTCTGCCCGGAAGAGTCGTTTCCTCCCAATCCTCCGGGAAGGGAAATCACGCTTCCGAAATTATTGGAGCATAGTTTCACAAGTAAAGCCACGACTACGATGGTCAATACAAGCCGGATAATTTTTCTCATTGCGGTATTATTTGGTTATTCCAAGTATTAGACTTTCCAAAGTTAACATTTTCCATAAATAAAAACTATAGCATGCCGCCAACTCTGCGGAGAGTTTCGAGCCGGAAGGCTCCAGGCCAGGCGACCAGCCAGTCGTTGACCCTCTCGGAATAGTTGCCCCAGGCGCATTCGAAGTAAGCCTCGTTCTGGGATCCGGCCGGACGGAGGTGGCCATGGATCTCAAGGGTGCCGTCGGATACCAGTTGGTTGCTGTTGCGCCAGATCGCGAGGGCCTTTTCCTTCCACTGGCTATCTCCTGTCAGATCAGATAGTTCCATCCACTCCGGAACCCAGTACAACGCATAAGGGTCGAGGTGGTTATGCTGGACGGAGACGGATGTCGCCCCAAAAGTATGGTAACCATATTCAGAGAAATCATCATCTTCGGGGTATATCCCGTCATAGTGCCAAAGCCAGGTGGAGAGGTAGTATGAGACCGCCAAGGCATCCTCGATGAATTCCGGGGAGCCGGTCAGGCGGTGGAATCTTATGGCCGAGCGGAGAAGGGAGATGGACGACTCCTTGTCGATGCACCATGTGTCCAGGGCACCTGCGGTAGTGAAACCGTTCTCTTTCAGCTCCGCCAGATAATGGTTGTAGGCTTTGAGACCGGAATCCAGATACTTCTTGTCCTCACTTCTTCGGTAAGCCTCTATCATCGCCGGCACAAGGAAGCAACCGATGGTGCCCTCCCTGTAGATGCTCTCTCCATTGGGCAACCATCCTTTAGCGTAGCATCCGTTTTCCTGCTGGTCTGAGACCACAAAGTCGCAAATCGCATAGGCTATCCGCTCATATTCAGGACGTTCCATACCACACTTCCGGGCCATGTCACAGGCCTCGAAGAAATTCACGGCCGCCGTACCGAGGTTGCAGGCGTCGATTGAGCCGTTAGGGTTGCCATTGAGGATGTAATCGTAGTTGGTCACGAACAGACCATTGGGCAGGCCGCATTTGCTCCAGGTGTCAAGGGTGGCAATACCTTTCTCCAGGGATTCCTTGGAGCCGTTTTTCAGGTAGTCCTCGAGCAATGAGATGGCGTAGGAGGCGTTCTGCCCGCACCAGCCTATCTCATATTTCCAGCCTGGCCGCTGTCGCCACGCTCCATTATTGTCCAGGACAAGTCCGATACTGAAGCCCTTGTAATCTCCGTCCTCGGCCCAAAGGGATTCCTTGGCATAGCGGATCCCGAGTTCCCAAAGCTTTTCCTGGGGAAGCACCTCAACCTGGGGTTTTGTCGCCAATTCCCAGGCCTTGTCCAGGAAAGAACGCGTTGAGCGATGTTCGGCCAGAAGTGGAGTGACGTGGACAAATATTTGGAACTCAACCGTTTCCCCTTCCCGCAAAGACTGAATATTCCTGAATCCGGGATCGAAATGGTCACGGTTGGAATAGGTCAGAGGCAACTCTTCTTCAGGCCATAGATAGACGTGCTCCGTCTGGGATTCCCCGGGTCTCAAAGAGCAGGAGAAATTCTCTTTCATGGTTGTTGGCGCTTTTGCCCAAGTCGCTACGGCATAACGGTCTCCCTCAGAATACATCGCTCCGGGGATGGGGGTTCGCCTGAAGGACACCGAACGCCATTGTCCGCCTTCCTTCGCACCTTTCGGCTCTTTGCCCCGGCCCCAATCGTTACCATTGTAGTTGACGGAAGGGATCATCCAGAACCCGCTTTTCGACAGATGGTTGAACCCGGTCTGAAGGAGAACGGAGTCCAGGTCTTTCCCAGCTTTGAAAACGCATGTGATCTTGAAAGTGGAGGAATCCAGCGCCTCGACCTTTTCCTTGTGGGTGATTCCTTCTACTTCAGGAATAACCAATACTCCCAACGGATTACCGTTCTCAACCAGGGTCAAAGTTCCATCCATCTTCTCCCAACGGAGATCACCCGTCTTTCCGCAAGAGGTCATCCCACAAACCAAGATGGCCAAAATCACGACTTTTTCTATCCTTTTTACCAATTCCATAAACAAAACGGCTATCACAATTTCAAAGATAGCTAATTCTTGAGTAAATTGCGGCATGAAAAAAACACAGTCACATTCACACGGTTTTAAGACTCGGTTCAGGGCGTTCAGGATTTGGCAGAAGCTGGGGTATCTCCCATGGACTAAACACGAGGATAAGTCATCCTCAAAGGGAGGCTTCACAAAGGGAGCTTTCGACAGCATTCCTTTTCTGAATGATGACGCTAAGCGCACCTTTGTCCATCTGCTGTTACGTCCCGGGTATATGATAAGGGATTATATCAATGGTGACCACGAGCGGTTCCTGGCGCCACTGACCTCCCTGATTATTTTTTATGCCTTTTTCGCCCTTTTGGTTTCCATCGTAAAGCCGGATTATAGTGTCGGGACCGAACCCTCGACGAATATGACCGCCAAATTGGACAGTATGGAGGTGGCCGTTGGCGACGCCCCGCGGCAGAAAAACGCTCTCATGGTGATGCGTTTCATAGAGAAAAACAGGCATATATTCAGCCTTGATAAGCATCCTGAGGATGTGGACTCGCCAGTGAAGGCTTCTTTGGCGGCCTTTGAGGGCACGTTGAGGAGCCAGGGAGTCTATCTGTTCCTGGGTAATTTCCTGATGCTGTGGATGGCGATGTATTTCTCGTTGAAGAAACGAGGTTTGGGATGGTCGGCCTCTGCCGCGGCGGCGGCCTATGTCCTGTGTCAGTTCTGTTTCTTTATGTTGTTCACCTTGATAATCTCATTTGGGGGGAACTCGAAGATAGGTTTCTGGCTGATGGCGGTTTTACTCATGTTTGACTATTGCCAGTTGTTCGAGGTGAATTGGAAAAGTAGCCTTCGGATGGTCATCAAGACAGGACTGACCTATATCCTTTTGTGTGTGATACTATTTGTCGTGCTGATCTCAACTCTCGTTGTGGTAGCCTTAGTTACTGGGGCTTATACTCAATAACCACCTCAATTTAAGTTGTTTCTATGAGAAAGATTCTATGTTTTGTCCTACCGGTTCTCGCCTTGCTGGCTTCTTGCAAGGATCGAAAGGGAGTTGACCTGTCCTCGCTGGGACCTGGAGTTCCGACCGACAGCGTTTATTGCAGGGATCCGTTCATTGTGGCTGACGCCGCCACAAAGACGTATTACCTCTTCCGCACCTCCACGACCGCGGAGGGTCTTGGGGGAGTCGAGGCTTTCAGGAGCGAGGATCTCGAGACGTGGTATGGCCCCCAGCGGGTGTTCACCGTCCCAGAGGACAATTTCATAAACGGAGGAGTATGGGCTCCGGAAGTCCATCACTATAAAGGGGCTTGGTATCTTTTCGCCACCATCAACACTGACCGAAAGTGGGCCGAGAGTGTGAGGGGATGGCCGGGCTTCACTTACCGCGGCACCCAGATATTCCGCTCGGAATCGCTTGACGGTCCCTTTCTCCCTCTTGGAAAGGAACTTACGACTCCTCAGGAATATATGTCCCTCGATGGTACGCTATGGGTTGAGGACGGTGTCCCGTATATGATTTTCTGCCACGAGTGGGTGCAAGTCGTGGACGGTTCTTTCGAGCTTATGCCTCTGAAGGAGGATCTGTCCGGAGCTGCCGGAGACCCGGTAACGATATTCACAGCCTCCCAGGCTCCCTGGATCTCCCCTGTCTCTCAATGGCTAGAGAAAGACGGGACGCCGAGGCCGGCCTATGTCTCGGACGGGAATTTCGTATATAAGACCAAAGACGGGGAGCTGTTGATCCTCTGGTCATCTTTCAAGAACGGCAAGTATTGCGTCGCTATCTCACGTTCGGCCACCGGCAAGATAGCCGGTCCATGGACTTGTGATGACGAGCCGATATTTGAAGAGGACGGTGGGCATCCGATGGTGTTCAAAGACTTTGACGGGAATCTCAAACTGGTCTTCCACCAGCCGAATTCCGGCCACTCCCATCCTGTCATATTATCTGTCAGGGACACTGGTAACACATTGGAAATCATATAATAATAACACGATATGAAACGGAGGGAATTTATCAAGACTGGAGTGACAGCAGCGGCAGGCGCGGCGGCTTTCACCATCGTGCCGAGTTATGTTCTCGGTAAGACTCTCGGGCATGTCGCCCCCAGCGACAAACTCAACATCGCCGGTATCGGAATCGGTGGAGTGGGCCGCAGGAATCTCAAGAATATGGCCACGGAGAATATCGTGGCGCTCTGCGATGTTGATTGGACGTACGCCCTGAAGACATTCAACGACTATCCCACCGCCAAGAGGTTCAAGGACTGGAGGGAGATGTTCGATCAAATGGGCAAGGACATCGATGCCGTCGTTGTGGCGACCCCTGACCACACTCACGCTGTCATCTCAGCGCACGCCATGACTCTCGGGAAACACGTGTATTGCCAGAAACCCCTGACCCATTCGGTCTATGAGGCCCGCCTTCTGACCAAATTGGCCAAGAAATACAGGGTCGCCACCCAGATGGGCAACCAGGGCAACTCGTTCGACGACTGCCGCCAGCTCGCTGAGTGGATTTGGTCCGGGGTGATCGGCGATGTTTATGAGGTCCACTGTTGGACTGACCGCCCGATCTGGCCACAGGGTCTGATGCGGCCTGCCGGCACTGCCAAGGTTCCTAAGACTTTGGACTGGAACCTGTTTGTCGGTCCGGCCGAGATGAGGCCGTACGATCCGGCTTACACTCCTTGGAACTGGAGAGGCTTCTATGATTTCGGAACGGGTGCCCTCGGCGATATGGCTTGCCATATTATGGATCCCATCGTCATGGCGCTCGGTATCAAATATCCCACAAGCGTTGAGGCAAGCTCTACCCTGAGCAACCTGTATTCCCCGCCTCACGCCGAGATGATAACCTATAAGTTCCCCGCGAGGGAGCCCAGAGGCAATGTCAAGATGCCCGAGTTGAAGGTCGTGTGGTACGACGGCGGCCTGTTACCTCCTCGCCCTGAGGAACTTCCGGACGGCCAGATGATGGGTGACGAGAACGGTGGACTCATATTCATCGGCACCAAGGGTAAGATTATGGCTGGTTGCTACGGCTTGAAGCCCACCTTGCTTCCCGCATCCTCGATGGAATATTTCAAAGAGCCGGCCCCTGTCATCAGGAGGGTCCCCGGAGGTGGCACAGGAGATGTCTGGGTCAATGCCCACGAGCAGGACTGGATCAGGGCTTGCAAAGAATCACCGGAGAACCGTGTGGAGACATCCTCCAACTTCCAGATCGCTGGACCTTTCACCGAGATGGTGGATATCGGAGTCCTGGCGGTACGTCTCTCAGGACCGACCGGTTTGCAACGTGAGCTGAAGTGGGATGGGGAAGGGATGCGCTTCACGAACATTTCAGACTCCGACACGATCCGGATAGTCAATTACGATGACTTCAAGATTATAGACGGAGATCCTCGTTTCGACCGCCGCTACGCTGAGTTCAACGCCAAGGCGATGGCCGAGGAGTGGATCCGCCACACCTATCACAACGGGTATTCACTGCCGGATATGCCCCAAGTCTAGGCTTCTTCCTTTTGTGAGTAGATTGTCTGGGCCAGTTTCTCGATGTTGAGGCTTCTGGCCGAGGCATCCATAATGTCCTTGTAGACACCACCTTTCTTGTAAAGCTCGTCGGGAGTGCCGTTCTGCTCGATACGGCCCTCCTGCAGGGCGTACACCATCTCGCTGTCGATGATTTGGGAGATGGAATGGGAGATTATAACGACTGTCCTGTCTCTCTTTATGGCGTCGATGGCGGACTTGATCTGTTCTGTCGCTATGGCGTCCAGTGAGGCGGTGGGCTCATCCAGGAATATGATGGGAGGATTCTTGAGGAACATCCTGGCGATGGCCACCCTTTGCTGCTGGCCTCCCGAGAGGTTGGTGGCGGCAGTCTCAAAGCCCTTCGGAAGAGCCGCGATCTGGTCGTAAAGACTGGCCTTGCGAGCCGCCTCGTACACCTCCTCGATAGTGGCTCCGGGCTTGCCGTAGCGGATGTTCTCCTCGACGCTGCCGTCAAAGATATGGTTCTTCTGAAGGACCAGTCCGATGTTCTCCCTGAGGAACTTGGTGTCCCATTCCCTAAGATCCACCCCGTCCAGGGTTATGCTTCCGCAATCAGGCTCGTAGAATTTGTCCAACAGGTTGACAATCGTGGATTTACCGGCTCCGCTCAGTCCCACTAGGGCGGTGATTTTACCACTCTCAACTTTCAAAGAAATGTTATGCAGGGCCTTTGTCCCGTTGGGATAGGTGAAATCCACCCCCTTCATTTCGAAGTTACCCTCGACCTTTTCCGGCCTGTATCCTCCGGTCGGCTCCACCTCGTTGTCCGCGTCCACTATGTCGAAATACCCTTCGGCGTAGATCACGGCGTCGTTGAGATCATCGAAGATCCTCTGCAACTGGGTGATCGGGGCGGTCACGTTGGAGAACAGCATGATGTGGTACATGATCTTTCCGATGGTCATCCCTGGATAACCGATCAGGACCAGGTATGAGGTCAGGATTATTATCAGCACCGTACCGGTCTGGCTGACGAAACTCTTGAGGGAGTCGTAGCCGAAAGAGGCTTTCCGGATCTTCATTTGGTTGCCGTAGAAACCTGTCTGCAGTTCGGTCTGCTTGGCCATCTCAATCTCTTCCCGGTTGAAAGACTTGACGACATTCATGCTCTCGAGAATATTCATTATGCTTCCGCTCCGCTTCTCGTTGAAGCCCCTCATATTCCTTCTGGAGCCCTTGAGTTTCTTGGCTTGCCGGGAGGTGATCCAGAAATAGATCGGAACGATCGCCAAGGCGGTGAGACCCACATATATGTTGGCCGCGAAAATCAGCACCAGGGCCAGCACCGAGCTGACTATCATCGGCAGCAAATCAATGAAAAAACTTTGGATGGTCCTTGATATGCTGCTCGCTCCCTGGTCGATCCTGGCCTGTAGCATTCCCGGAGCGTTCTCGCTTCTGGAGAAGAAAGCCATCCTGTATTTCAGGATTCTCTCGACGACCCCCAACGACAGGCTCTGGGAGATGTTGATCCTTAGTTTCTCGCCGAAATTTCTCTGGGCGAAGGAGATGCCCGCTCTCAGAATCTCCTTTCCGAGAAGAACGATACTGACTATTGTGAGGATCTTCACAGCCTTGCCCCAAGTGAACTCCGGGGAGCCGACCAGGGCGTTGATCGAATCAACGGTCCAGTCCAGCACGACAGCGTTGACTTGAGCCAGAAGGGAACCGATAAGTGTCAAGAACAATGTTATCGCCACAAGGAAGCGGTAGGGCTTCACATAGGGCAGTATTCTCTTGAAAAGATTGATAAGATTCATATCGGGGAATATTCGTTCTCGCGAATATAGCAAATCAGAGAATAATTTGTATTTTTACATCAATCAAACACTTCCAGACAATGAAACGAATTTTTGCCATTATTTCAGTCCTTGTTTTGGCGGCTTGCGCTCCTAAGAACGGACCCATTCCCCGGGGGAAGGCCACCGAAGCTCTGGACAAGGCTATGGCCTCCTATTTCCAGGCGGTCAGCGATTGCGGTGAGGATCTCCACAGCATCATGGTCATCCAGCATGGGAAAGTGCTGGCTGAGAAGTTTTTCGTTCCGGACACCGCCCATGTGCTCCATTCCGTGAGCAAGACTTTCACTTCCACGGCTGTCGGTTTCGCCATTTCGGAGGGTCTTCTCTCCTTGGACGACAAGATTGTGGATCTTTTTCCTGAAAGTGTTCCGGAAGGGGCTTCTGACACCCTCAAGAGAGTCACCATCAGGAACCTGCTGACCATGAACTCGGGCCACGGGACCGATCCCACCGGCTCCGTCAGGAATAATCCTGGGGATTGGATCAGAGGATTCATGGAGTGGCCCATTGAATATGAGCCCGGGACAAACTACTGCTACAACAGCCTCGGCACATATGTCCTCTCCGCCGCTGTCCAGAAAGTCACCGGCCAGAAGATAGTCGACTATCTCGACACACGTCTCTGGCAGCCCCTCGGAATAGAGAAGCCCCACTGGCTGGAGAGCCCTGCCGGAATCAACACCGGTGGTTGGGGCCTGTATCTCCACACCGAGTCCATGGCTAAGATGGGCCTTTGTCTCCTTAACGGCGGAAAGTTCGCCCGCAAGCAGGTTATCCCTGCCGACTGGGTCAAGGAGATGTCTTCCTACCAGGTCCCGTCATGCCCTGCCGGCACAAATGAGGATAAGATGCGCGAGAGTGGCACGGATCCTTCCACAAGTGACTGGCTCCAGGGTTATGGCTACCAGATGTGGCGTTGCCGCCATGGCGCCTTCCGCGCTGACGGAGCCTACGGCCAGTACATAATAGTGCTTCCCGAGCAGGACGCCGTGGTCGTCACCACCGCCCAGATCGGTGATATGCAGCAGGAGATCAATCTGATTTGGGACAATATCCTCCCGGCATTACAATAATACGTCATGAAAAGATTCTTACTATTCTCGGTGGCCCTGCTGTTAGGTGTCGCCGCATGGTCCCAGCAGGCTCTCGGGCCCGGGACAGGACTTGTCTCTCCGGAGATAAACCCCGATCATTCAGTGACTTTCCGGCTTTTTGCCCCCAAGGCTATCTCAGTTAAAGTGTCCGGTGACTTCCAGAATGGAAGCGCTAACATGACCGAGGGGAAAGACGGAGTGTGGACCTATACCACAGCCCCACTTGAAGGAGAGTTGTATTCATACTATTTCACCGTGGACGGGATGAGGATGTTGGATCCTTCGAACGTGTTCCAAAACCGTGATGTGGCGACTTGGACCAGCATATTCACCCTCAGTGCCGAGAAGGGGGACAAAGGCTGGTATTACGAGACCCATGATATTCCCCATGGCTCCGTGTCTCACGTCTGGTACAACAGCCCCACTTTGAAAGCCGAACGCAGGCTTACCGTCTACACGCCTGCCGGTTACGAGGGTGGAAAAGCCAAATATCCCGTGTTATACCTCCTCCACGGTTCCGGTGGGGATGAGGATGCCTGGTCAGATCTCGGACGCACAGCCCAGATTCTTGACAACCTGATAGCGGAAGGGAAGGCCAAGCCGATGATTGTGGTGATGCCTAATGGTGTGTGGTTCAACAAGGCGGCTCCCGGAGCGGCCGTGAATATGTTCCAGCCCACTTTCGCCAACAGCCGTTCGCAGTCCACCGCGGAGATAGAGGAAAGCTTCCCTGACGTTATGAGTTTTATCGAGAAGCATTATAGGGTGGCTAAATGTTTCGCCAACACCGCCGTGGCCGGCTTGTCTATGGGTGGCAGGCAGTCTTGCCAGCTCTCTATCCATTATCCGGACAAGTTCGGTTATGTCGGTCTTTTCTCGGGAGTAACCCCTCCGGATGGCAACGAGGCGGCTTTTGACAAGGTGTTCGCCGCGGGACCGAAACTCTACTGGATTGGTTGCGGAAAAGATGACGGGATTATAGTCAACTCCCGTAAGCTCAAGGCCTACTGCGACGAGAAAGGCTATCCCGCCACCCTCTACGAGTCCGAGGGAGGCCACATCTGGCGCAACTGGAGGATATACCTTACGATATTCGCCCAGAAACTGTTCCGGTAGTATAATTACTGTTTTTTCGCCAGGCTGATCCTCAGGATCGCCGCGCTGTGGGGAGGCAGGACAGTCTTTATGTCCTTCCTCCCCGTGGTGACTTCAAGGGGAGACTCCTCAAAGAAACTGTGCGGGGTCACGTCTTCCGACGAGAACAACTTGGCTTCCAGAACCTTGCCTTTTATAGCGAAGCTGAATGCCCGGTCACTGTCGTAGGAGGCGTTGATAAGGGTCATGGTGAGTATCCCGTCCTTGACGGTAGCCACTGTTGAATAGTCGTCATTGTCCAGGACCGCGCAGACCTTGCCGTCCTGATGGGCCTTCATCATCTCGAACATCTGGCCGTTTGCCGTGAGGCGGCTGCCTTCGGGTGTTATCAGGATAGCGCCTTCCCCGACCGGTTGGAAATAGCAGGTTATAGGGATGTCGAGAGCGGAGCTTTCGTTGATATAGAAATGCATCGTCCTTGCGGTATAGATTCCCTCAGCCACGCATGAGGGTCTGTACCAGGAGTACCATTGGTTCCACTCGTCAAATGAGATGTGGAGGTTTTTCCCCGTGGCGTCAAGACTCTTTCTCATCGTCTTGGCCAGGTTGATGTTCCCTTCGAAAGATTTGGTGATCTCCTCGTAGGATTTCTTTGTGTTCTCCGGAGTCACGAACAGTTTGCTTCCTCCAGCGTAGTGGTGGAGGGAGATGTATTTCACCTTGTCAGCGAGAGCCGCCGCGGAATATTCCGCCCAGGTGTCGTTGGGATATGGGCCGGAGGAGCAAAGCTCCAGATCTGGAGTCACTTCCAGCATCGAGTCAGCGTGCTTCCTCGCCAAGGCGACGTAACCTTCGGGACCGTTCGGCCCTTCCATATGGCCATATCCCATCTCATTCCCGAGTGACCAGAAATGAACGTTGTACGGCTCCTTGTGGCCTCTTTCAGCCCTTATCTTGCCATATTCCGTGTCCTCTCCTCCATTGCAGTACTCCACCCACTCGGCGCTTTCCTCGGGAGTGTTCCACGCTATGTTTATGGTCAGCATAGGCTCTGCCCCAACCTCCCTGCAAAGGGCAATGAAGTCATCAGTGTCGATCTCGTGGAAATCATAACCATAGGTATAAGGTTGCGTCTCGATCTCCGTCGCCGCCTGGAGAGGACCTCTCTGGTCCGCCGGAAGCAGCCCGTCTTTCCAACGGTACTCTCCGGCGAAATTGCCTCCCGGCCAGCGGATGATCCTCGGTCCTATGGCCTTGAGGTTGGCCACCACATCACTTCTCATCCCGTGGAAATTGTCTTTGGGCATCATTGAAAGGGCTCCGAATGTCACTTCCGCCTTTTTATTGAAAGTGTACCTGACGCAAGCGGTCTTGTCGCTTGAGGCGGGAATCATCTCAAATTCACTAACCGTCCAATCCTCAACGGGTTCCAGTGATATCACCTTGGTGGCGTAAACCTTCTCCCCGTCCCTGTCGGTCAGCTCAACCTTAAGAGTCAACGGTGCGGAGACCTTGGTCACGACCCGCATCTGATACACTTCGCCCTTCTTCAGGAACAGGTCTTCCTGGTATATTCCGGCCACCTGTCCTTCCACAAGGTTCTGGACACTCTGGCAATTGAGCTCGTTACCGCGGGACATGCCGGGATTACCGATATGGGTGGTGTAACCTCTCTGGTTAGTGATATATAACACTTTCTCTCCTATCCCTTTCCAATCAGCGGCCACACCTTCGTTCTTTGAGGGTTTCCCGGCGAACTTCCGGTTACGGAGCATCTGGGCGCTCAGTCCTCCGTTGACGGCGGCCCTTGTGTGCTCGAGGTTATGCCCGAATACAAAAGGAGACAAGTCAGAGGTGGTCTTCATGTCAATAGTCTGCGCTTCAAGACCTTGGAAGCAGGCTGCGGCAAGAGCGGCGATAAGTATAATCTTTTTCATATCTCAAATTTAACGATAAAATCTTATCTTTGTCTCATAAGATTAATATGATATGAGTGCCAAGAGATTCCTCGCCGCTGTTGCGGCAACATTTTTCGCCTGTGTATCAGTCTTTTCTCAAGATGATAGGAACCCGATAATAGTGGCTTCCATGAACAATCTCCAGTATAACCAGAAGAAAGCTGACAAGAGACCAGGCTCGGTGATAGGTGAGATCGCCACCGCAGTGCTGATCGGCCAGAGTTCCAAGGATATGGAAGGCTATCAGAACTCTGTCCGCTCCGCCATCCTGAAAGGCATGACGGAAGCCTACCGTTTGCGGGTTGTTGATGGTCCGTTGACCAAGGAAGAGGCTGAGGAACCCGGTTCGATCTATGTCGACGCCACTCTTAACAATCTGAGTGCGACCACGAAGAACGAGGTTGTCGAATATGAGGAGAAGAACAAAGAGGGCGAAAAGGTGAAGAAGACCCGTACCGAGGTGTATTACAGGGCCTTGCTCTCGGTCACTCTCCATGTGAAGGACGCTATGACAGACGCTGTCTTGGCCAGCCCTTCGTTCAGCATTTCCGAGTCGGATATGTCTTGGGTCAATTCACCCCAGAAAGCGGTCGATAACGCTGTAAGCAGACTCTCGAAACTTGTCACGAAATTCTTTGACGGGATGTATCCTCTAACTTGCCAGATCATCGAGCGCGGAGGCATCAAGAACGACAAGCAGAAGCAAGTCTACATCGACCTCGGTTCAGCTCACGGCCTGCATGAGGGACAGACCTTTGCCATCTATACCATCAGGATGATCGGAGGCAAGGAGGCCCGTAACCAGGTCGCCAGGCTCAGGGTCAAGGCGGTAGAGGGAGACGAGGTCAGCTTCTGCAAGGTCCTTTCCGGAGGCCGGGATCTGAAGACTGCGCTTGACGAGGGATTGGAACTTATTGTGGAGACCGATAAATAACCATCATGAAATCTTTGCTTTTAGCGCTCGCCCTTCTATCCGGTTTCACCTTTGGTCACCGGGACGCTCCGAAGGGCGACGAATGGCAGTCCCCTGGGCAACTGTCATTGAATAAGGAGCTTCCGCACGCCTGGTTCTTTTCTTTTACTGACATCGAGTCGGCCAGGATGGTCCTTCCTGAAAACAGTTCCCTCTGGAAGACTCTTGACGGGGATTGGAAGTTCAACTGGTCACCTGATCCGGACAGCCGTCCCGTTGATTTCTTCAAGGCTGATTTCGATGATTCCTCATGGGCCGTTATTCCAGTCCCTTCCAACTGGAATATAGTCGGGATCGGCGTGGACGGAAGCCAGGAATATGGGACACCGATATATGTCAATGTAAATGTTCCCTGGTGGAAAGAAGTGAAGCCTGGTGACTGGAAGCTCGGAGTCATGCGTACTCCTCCCGAGAACTGGACAGTCTACAAGACCCGTAATGAGGTGGGTTCATACCGCCGTTCCTTTGAAGTCCCGAAGGACTGGGACGGAAAGGACGTTTTCATCAATTTCGATGGCGTGGACTCGTTCTTCTACCTTTGGGTAAACGGGCAATATGTCGGATTCTCAAAGAATTCCCGCAACCTGGCCCAGTTTGACATCACCGGATATGTGCGTCCCGGAGAGAATGTGGTGGCGGTTGAGGTTTACCGTTTCTCAGATGCCGCCAATTTGGAGGCCCAGGACATGTTCCGCCTTCCTGGAATATTCCGTACCGTGGCTTTGGAGGCCAAGCCGAAAGTGTCTGTACGTGACATAAAGGTCACGCCCACAATGACTTCCCTGAAGGTTGACGCTGATGTGAAGGGAGTCGCTCCGGGTCAGACGATCTCATATCATCTGTTCGAGAATGTGTTGTATTCAGATGACAATACCCCTGTCGCCGATTTCCCTGGCCAGGTCACCTCTTGCGTTCTGGATTATCCCCAGGCCAAACCATGGTCAGCGGAGGCTCCCCAGCGCTATACCCTCGTGGGCGAGTTGAAAGACGCTTCCGGGAAGACTCTCGACATATTCTCGACTATAGTAGGCTTCAGGGAGGTCGGCATCAAAGAGACTCCCGCCGAAGAGGATGAGTTCGGACTCGCGGGGAAGTATTTCTATCTCAATGGGAAACCTGTCAAGCTTCGTGGTGTCAACCGCCACGAGACAGAGCCATCCATGGGACATGCTATCACCAGGGAAGTGATGGAGGAAGATATCCGTCTCATGAAGAGGGCCAACATCAACCATGTCCGTGACTCCCACTACACCGACGATCCATATTGGTATTTCCTCTGCGACAAGTACGGAATATACCTTATGGATGAGGCCAACATAGAGAGCCATCACTACCGTTATGGGGACGCCTCCCTTTCTCACCCTATAGAGTGGAAGGACGCCCATGTGGCGAGGATGGTCGAGATGGTCACATCGAATTACAATCATCCCTGCATCATAATCTGGAGCATGGGCAATGAGGCCGGTCCCGGAAAGAATTTCGAATATGCCTATGCCGCCGCGAGGAATATCGATCCCATGCGCCCGATCCAGTATGAGAGGAACAACGACATCTCCGACATAGGATGCAGCCAGTATCCCGGTGTGAAGTGGGTCCAGTGGGTGGCGAAGGGTATAGGAAATGTGAAATATCCTTACCATATCAATGAGTTCGCCCATTCTATGGGCAACGCTCTCGGTAATTTCGCGCAATACTGGCAGTTAATCGATTCCACCAATTTCTTTATTGGCGGCGCCATTTGGGACTGGGTGGACCAGTCTCTCTGGAACTACACCCCGGAAGGGGTCAAGTATCTCGCTTCCGGCGGCAACTTCGGAGATTTTCCTAACGATGGCCAGTTCGTGATGAACGGGATCCTTAACGGAGACCGTTCCCCTAAGCCGCAGTATTGGGAAGTGAAGAAGGTTTATCAGAATCTTTACACCTCGTTATCAAATTTTTCCGATGGGTCAGCGAATATAGAGCTGTTCAACAGGAACTATTATGAACCCTGCTCCTACGATGCCCGTTGGACCCTTCTGGCCGACGGGAAGGTGATAGGATCCGGCTCATTCGATGTGGGGGAAATCGCTCCGAGATCAAAGGTTGAGAAGGCTGTCCCTATCGGCAAATTGCCGGCGGATAAGGAGTGTTACCTCAATGTCGAGTATTCATTGAAGGGCGATATGCCGTGGGCGGAGAAAGGTTATGTGGCCTGCGAGGACCAGATGTATCTCGCTGTCCCTGAGCCTGTCGAAGGGCCGGCGGTCCGACAGGGTCACCGCGCTCCGAAATACTTCACAGACAAGAATACCGGCAATCTCATAGTTAAAGGCCGCCGTTTTGTCGCTGAGTTCGATCCCGCCACCGGCACATTGGCGACGCTCAAGTACCGTGGCAAGGATGTGTTCGTCCCTGGCCATGGTCCGGAGCTGAACGCTTTCAGAGCGATTATTAACAATGACGGTTGGGCCGTCAGGGGTTGGTTCGGGAACGGGCTCCACAACCTGTTCCACTCCGCCGCCGGGATGACCGTGGAGGAGAAGGATGGCTGCGTTGAGGTGTCGTTCGAAGTCCTGTCGAGAGCTCCTTTCGGTTCTCATCTGGAAGGCTCCACCGCCTCCCCGTCCTGCTCTATAGTTGATGACAAAGACAACCATGACGTGATCTCGTTCACCTCCCATGTGATTTGGACGGTGGCTCGTGACGGAAGCGTCACCCTGCGCTCAAAAATCACCTCCGACAAGCCCGAGCTGCCTCTCGGCCGGCTCGGCTATGTGATGAAGGTTCCATCCTCAATGGACCACATCAGGTATTACGGCAGGGGACCTGAGGAGAATTATTCCGACCGTTACACTTGCGCCTTCGTCGGGGAATATGAAAGTAGCGTGGCCGATCAGGTAAGCGATTACACCAAGCCTCAAGATATGGGTAACCATGAGCAGGTGCGCTGGGTCTCGCTTACCGGCCGCAAGGGAAGGGGAGCCATATTCGAGGCCGCTCTCAACAGTCTCAGATGTTCTGACTCGGGTCGTCCGGTGATGTCATTCAGCGCCTTGCCTTATTCGGCTGTCGATCTTGTCCTGGCTCCTCACCAGCACGAGCTTCCGGCTCCGGGCGACACCTGGCTTTGCCTTGATGCCGCTGACACCGGCCTTGGCGGCAACAGTTGCGGCCCCAGCCCTCTCCAGGAAGACCGGGTCTTCTCCGACGCCGAGTTCGGTTTCACTATCCGTAGGACGCGTCCGCGGTTATAAAAGGATGTCGATTATCTCTTCGAACGTCTTTACTTTGAATAGCCTCTGATGGTCGTATTCCTCAGTGTGCTCAAGTTTCCATAGAAGCTCGGCGGGGATGTGTATTCCCCAACCGCCAAGCTGGAGAACCGGCTCTATGTCAGACTTGAAAGAGTTGCCTACCATCAGCAGCTCGCCCGGTTCTATTCCCATCTCAGCGCACAGTGTGATATACTCTTCTTTGGATTTTTTTGAGACTATGTCAGTGTGACTGAAATACTTCCCGAGTCCGGAACGATTGATTTTGCGCTCTTGGTCGTGGAGCTCGCCTTTAGTGAGCAGGGCAAGGCGGTAGCGCCCGTCTTCTTTCAAGGCTGATAAAGTCTTCTCAACCCCGGGAAGTGGTGTGGCGGGATTATGGAGAATATTCCTTCCGCTCTCTATGATCAACATGATCTGTTCCCCGGTGAGTTTCCCGCCTGAAAGGTTTACGGCGTTCTCGATCATGGATAAGGTGTACGCCTTCGCCCCGAAGCCGTAGTCTTCCATATTCTTGAACTCCACCTTGTAGAGCTCATCGGAAATGTAATCAAAGTCGCCGAAGGCAGATAGTGCTTCGGCGACTTTTCTTTCCGCCTCCCTGAATAGAGGCTCGTTCGACCATAACGTGTCGTCAGCGTCGAACGCCAGGACTTTTACTCCTTGCAGCATCCTTTGGCTTCTTCCCACTGGGCGCGGAGGAGGTTGACCGCCGCGGTTACAAGGGTGGCCCTGTCTCCGCCACAGCCGCACTCGAAGCTGACATACTTGTCGTAACCGAGCTGCTGGAGAGCCTTGAAGCCTTCCACATAGTTGTCCACCTCACCATTCTCACCGGGCATCTTGCGATTGCCGCGGCTGGCGATATGGACATGCTGGAGATACTGCTTTCCGGCAGACATGAAGGCGCCGTAATCGGAGGTTTCTTCCTGCATGTGCCAGAAGTCACCCATGACCTTAACGCCCTCGCTCTTGGCGTCACGAGCGATCGCCGCGCCATCGGCGACAAGCCTCATGTAGAAGCACTCCCCACGGTTGAGAGGCTCAAGTATCACGGTCGTGCCGCAGCTCTTGGCGAACTCGCCGAGCTTGTGAAGCTCCTCACAGAGGTAATCGCGGGTCTCCATCGTGTGAGGCAGGCAAGGCTTCTGTCCGTTGAAAGCGGGAACCATGATGACACCGGTGGAGCCGAGCTCTCCGGCGGCCTCGATGATCTCGCGCATTGTCGTGTCGAACTGGTTCTTGACAGCGGGATCCTCAGCGAGGATGAAGCCGTCAAAACCGGCGCAGATGGCGCTGACCTTGATGTTCCTGCCTTTCAGGGCGTCCTGAATATCCTTGACGCGGCCTTTCAGGCCACGGCCTCCGGGCTCGAAACCTACCACTCCAAGATTCTCCATGAAGTCAAGTTTCTCGGCGAGAGTCTCACCGGGAGCGATGCCTTCCTGGAAGGAAATATTGAGGGGTACAACCTCGCAGGCCTTCTTGCCGGCTTTTGAGGAACCGGACGCGCAGCCGGGAAGAACGGAAGTTGCCGCTATCGCGGCACTTCCGATCGCGGATATCTTAAGGAATGATCTTCTATCCATAATCATCATTTACCTGTTCCAGGCTTCGCCACAGTGTACTTGCTCATGTCCATCTTGCCGAGCTCGAGCTTCTCAGGGAGATAGTCAAGGTCGGAGGCGCTGATGGTGTCCCACTCGATGGTCTGGCCGGTGTAAGCGGCCTGGCGGCCCATAACTCCGCAGAGAGAGGACATTCCGCACTCGCTTGCCTCGTCGTGGGCAGTGCCTTTGCGGATATGGTTGACCCAGTCGACATGCTCGAGGACATAAGGATCCTCCTGCTTGAACTCTTCCCTCATGGCGTCATAATCGAACTCCCAGATCTTGTTGCCCTGGAGGTCGTAGATGGCGTCATCAGCTGATTTCCAATATCCCTTGGTTCCATGGACCTCCTCGCTGACGTTGTTGGAGCAACCGTCAATCTGGCGGCACATGCTGTGGAGGTGGATACCGTTCTCATATTCGAAATCAACACTGAAGAAATCGTACTGGTCACCAGTGATCCTGCGCTGACGGCTTCCGAAAGCGGTGGCCTTGATGGGGTGCTTGTAGCCGAACATCCAGTTGAAGACATCGATGTTGTGGACGTGCTGCTCAACGATATGGTCGCCGGAGAGCCACTTCCAGTTGACCCAGTCGCGGATCATCCACTCCATGTCGCTCCAGCCCTTCTGGCGCTCCCTGTACCAGAGCATACCCTGGTTCCAATAGACATTACCTCCGGTGATCTCACCGATCATGCCTTCCTGGATCTTCTTGAACGCCTCGACATAGGGACGCTGGTGGTGGCGCTGGGTTCCGCAGACAACGCTCAATCCCTTGGCGACAGCCTGCTTGGCGGTAGCCATGATGAGGCGGTAGCCCTTCGCGTCGACGGCGATGGGTTTCTCAAGGAAAGAATGCACGCCCTTCTCGGTGGCATACTGGAAATGGGTGGGACGGAACACGGGAGGAGTAGCGACCACGACCATATCCACACCAGAGTCGATGACCTTCTTGTAGGCGTCGAAGCCGACAAAGCAGTTCTCATCAGGAACTTCCTGGTTCCTCTGCTCTTTCAGTTTGGTCTTCAGGCTGTTGAGCCTGTCGGCGAAGGTGTCTCCAAGAGCGGTGACGGTGATTCCGTCAGCAGCGTCGAGAAGGTTCATGATAGCGCCTGAACCACGGCCGCCGCATCCGATAACACCGGCCTTGAGAGGCTTGCCGTCAATGGCCTTGTCGGGAAGCTCAGGAATGTAGTACTCGTCAGGTTGCCTCAGGGGGATGTACACGGGCCCTGTCTCTTTCTTCGCACATGAGGCGAGCAGAGCTCCGCCGCCAACCATGCCGACAACTCCTATCTTGGCGGATGTGCCGAGAAAGGATCTTCTGTCCATTTTGTTTTCGCTCATAATATTATCAGTATTAAGTAATTAAATTGCTTTCACATCTTCTGGCACGTCGCATGCCACTCTGAATCCGATGCCCTTTATGTCGGAGTACCACCAGATACTCTTCGGGTTCTGGGGATCGGTTTTGAGCCATTTGTCATGCTCTGTGTGGCTTCTCGTGGCGCTGCGGACACCTGCCGCGTCATCGGCGTAACTGCCGCCTCGGACCACGTGCTCTTTTCCGTTTGAGGGTCCGGTCGGGTCAACAGCCCCGTCTTTCAGTTTTGAATACGCGTCGTCAGCATACCAGTCGGAGCAATACTCCATGACATTACCCAGCATATTTTTGAGTCCGAACGGATTGGCTATCACTGACTTCGGCTCTTGTGTCTTTCCTGTGCTGTTGCCGGAATAAACCACATATCGGGCTATCATAGTCGTGTCGGCCCCTTTCAATTTGCCCATCAGACCGCTTCCGACGAATTTCTTGGGATTGCCCTCGAAGAAATAAGGGGTCTCTGTCCCGCCTCTGGCGGCATATTCCCACTCGGCCTCGGTAGGGAGCCGGTAGTGGCGTCCCGTCTTGAGGGAGAGCCACTGGCAGAAGGTCGTCGCCGCGTAATGGGTCATCGTGATGGCCGGCCGCTCACCCATTCCCCATCCTTGGTCCGGGAATCCGAACGGAGGGGTAGGACCGCTGACCGCGTCGACATCAGGACGGTTGTTGTTGGCGTAAATCTTCTCGGGAGGGGTGCGTCCCTCGGACATCGTCTCGTTGTAGAAAGCCCAGAACTGGTTCCAGGAAATCTCGGTCTCAGCCAAGAAGAACGGGGAGACCTTGACCTTCTTCTGAGGGCCCTCATCTTCTTTGTGGAAAGGCTCCTTGTCAGAGCTGCCCATAGTGAACTCACCTCCGGGGATGGCTATCATCTTGATCGCGGCGGTGGTACCCGGGACAGTCTCGGTGAAGTTCTCGAAGGAGGTGACGGTCGCGGCGGCCTCATAGCGGGGACCTTCCTCAGTCTGGAACACCTTGCCCTCCAGCCTCTTATGCTCATATCCGGGCATATAGTGGCCCACGTTGAGGTGGCAGCTTATGCAGTCCAGCCCGAGCTTCTTGGCGTTCTCCTCGTAGTGGAGATGGGCGGTGATGCCGTCGTCGGAGATGCCTTCCGGGTAGAGGTTGACATGGCACCTCTCGCAAGAAGAGTTGTAGACAATCTTACGGGCGTGCTCAAGCTCCCTCTTGGCCTCCCAGTCAATCTCTTCCGGATCCTTTGTCATCTTCGACCATAGATCCTTGACCCCTGTCTTGGATTTGGTCATGTAATATTTCAGGAGACCGTCCTCTTTGGGAGGAAGGTGACACGCGGCGCAGTCAGTCATGGCTCCGCTATGACTCAGGTAATGGGGAGATTTCTTCCAGTCCAGGTCGGCCTGCTTATGGGTGTGGCAGCTCATGCAATACTCATTGGATGAGGTTTTGTTCATCGTGGTGTCAAAAGCGGCGATGAGAAGAGCTCCGATAATGAAGCCCATCAGACCTATGATCCAATATTTGCCTTTGCCTTCCGACATTGGGTATTGTATTTATAGCCTTTAAATTTACGAATAATCTTTCAGAAAACGAAATCTATTTGAGGAACACTATTATATAGTACATCATAAGGCCGCTGGCTATGAGTTTGATGCCGGTGCCGAAGAAGAACCCCAGAAGGGCCCCTATGGCAGATTTCGTGGATTCCCAACCATTTTTCCGGGATACCAGGTACTCTGCCAGGAAGGCTCCGCCGAGGGTGCCGAGAATGATTCCCACCGGAGGCACGAACATACCTACGATCAGGCCTATGATGGCACCTCGTCCGGCCGCCTTGCTTCCCCCTGTGATCCTGGTGAAATACGCCGGGACCACGTAGTCGATTATGCAGACCACCACCGTGATGGCCAGCCAGATCAGGAGGAACTTGGTGGTCATGGGATTACCTGCGGCGTCAGTGCCGTTGCCCCAGAGGTGGAGGATAAGAAGCCCCGCCCAACTGAAAGGAGGTCCGGGAAGGCCAGGGAGTATACTTCCGGCGATCCCGATGATTCCTGCCAGGACGGCCAATATGATAATCACTACCGACATCACGACATCGCCGCTTCCACGTCGTCGGGTTGGATAGGCAGGCGGTTAGGACCGGTCCTGCGGGCACCGTCGGCTGTGACCAGCACATCGTCTTCAAGACGTATCCCGCCGAAGTCATAATATGATTCAAGCTTGCTGAAGTTCACGAAGCCTTTGCCAGTGCCCTCAAACTTCCACTTCTCGATCAGGGCCGGGATGAAATATATTCCAGGCTCATCGGTGATCACATTGCCAGGGACAAGCCTGCGGGCCATCCTGAGGCTTCCGAGGCCGAGCTGTTTGGCGCGTGTCTGATCCGGATCGTATCCCACAAGGTTCTCTCCGAGATCCTCCATGTCATGGACGTCCATACCCATATTGTGGCCGAGGCCGTGGGGCTGGAAGAGTCCGGCGATCCCCTCGGCGACCATCGTGTCTAGATCGCCATTCACGAGTCCGAGATCGCTTAAGCCCTCAAGCATCTTCCTGGCGGTGGCGATATGGACGTCCCGATAGGCGACTCCCGGTCTCGTTAGACTGAATGCCAGCTCGTTGCAATCGCAGACTATCTGATAGATTTCCCTTTGTTTAGTTGTGAATTTTCCCGAGGTCGGATAGGTTCTCGTGAAGTCGGATGCGTAGTGCATGTTGTTCTCGGCGCCGGCGTCGATGACCATCAGTTTGCCCGGCTCCACAATCTTGTCGTGCAGGTGGTTGTGGAGAGTCTCGCCATGCTGGGTCAGAATGGTGGGGAAGGAAACACCCCAGCCTTTCTGGAGAACCAGACCTTCCATCTTGCCGACAATTTCCTGCTCTATGATCCCGATCTTGATATTGTCCCGACCAATGGAGTGCATCTCCTGACCCAGGGCTCCGGCATCGTCAAGTTGCTCAATCTCACATGGTTCCTTCACAAGCCTCATGGAGATCACGGCTTTGACAAGCTCTTCGGAGGCATGTTGTCCGCCATTCTCACCGATCGGGGCGACCTTCCCCACACACTCCTCCGGAATCCCGACCAAGGAGGCCAGTTTCATTGTGTTGTAATATCTCGACGGAGGGAGGAAATGTATATTCCTGCCGGTTGCCAGAGCCTTTGATACGGCCACGCTGAGGGCTCCGTAAGAAGCGGATTTTCCCACTCCGACGGCGGCCGCCTTTGAGGCCACGGAGGGCTGCGGGCCCATCCAGATGATGTCATCTATCTCGACATCGTCGGCGTAGATGGTCTCCTCACCGTTGTCCAGGTCGATGATGGCGCCGTAACGGGGCTCGTCAAGACCGAAATAATAAAGCCATGAAGAGTCCTGCCTGAACTTGTAGGCGTTGTCCTTGTACTGGGCCGCGGCCTCGACATTTCCAACGAAGAGGGCTATTCCTCGTTTCCCCTCGGGGGCGGAAAGCGCCATTTTCTCAATCAATGCCCGCCTGCGGGCGATGTAGATTTCCTTATCGAACATATCTGTGGTTTTGTTTATGATCAGTCTTCACAAAGATAACAATTCGGCTCGAGTATTGAAATAGTAAGGAAAATTAGTAAATTTGTGTACTATGTTAAGATTTATCTTGATTTGCGCCCTGGTGGGCGGCATCATCGGCCTGTTGTTCTCCCGTAGCGGAGAAGGTGATAAGGGATTCACTGAAGGAGCCAAGAAAGGGATTGGCTGCGGTTGCGGATGCGTGACCGTGTCTGTCCTGCTGCTTATCATCTTGTTTTTCATGATCATGGGAATCCTGGCAATTTGATGAACGTATCATCTTTATTTAAAAGACAAACAATATGAAGAAGTTGATTTACTGGACCGGAGCTACGATCCTCGCGGCGCTTGCGCTCGTGAGCTGCTCCCCCAAGCAGAACACATTGACATCCAAGGAGAAAGCCGAAGGCTGGCAACTCCTTTTCGACGGCACAACCCTTGACGGCTGGAGGGATTACAACGGCACCGCCCTGACGGGTCCCTGGACCGTCGTGGACGGTACGATCCAAGCCGAAGGGCAGGGAAGTGACGAGAACGGATATATTGTCACTGACAAGGAATACACCAATTTCGACCTCAAGTGGGAGTGGAAGATAAGCAAGGGTGGCAACAGCGGTATGATGTACCATGTCGTCGAGAACCCTGTGCTTAGCGTTCCTTATGTGACCGGTCCCGAGTACCAGATCATAGACGACGATAACTTCACCGAGATGAATGACGGTCATGTCCTCGAGCCCTGGCAGAAGTGCGCTGTGGACTACGCCATGTACGTCCCTGATTTCGATAAGCGTGATCTCAAGCCCGCCGGCGAGTGGAACCAGAGCGAGATCATTTTCGACAACGGACACGTCACATATTTGCTGAACGGCAAGGTCACCGTCGAGTTCGACGCGTGGAGTGCCGACTGGTTCGCCCGCAAGGCCGCCGGCAAGTGGGCCGAGTCCACCGAGTACGGCATGTCCCCGACCGGTCATATCTGCCTTCAGGACCATGGGTATCCCGCCTGGTTCAGGAATATCAAGATAAAGGAACTTCCTGATCCCGAGCCTGTTGAGAAGGATCTCTTCAACGGCAAGGATCTCACCGGATGGGTCAACTACGGCACCGAGCTCTGGTATGTGGACGATGAGGGTTATCTTGTCTGCGAGAGCGGTCCCGACAAGGCTTACGGGTATTTCGGAACTGACCAGTATTACTACAACTTCGACCTCACCCTGGAGTTCAAGCAGGAGTCTGACGGCAACTCCGGAGTGTTCATCCGCTCAATCGTTCCCGAGGGCGTGAAGGTCAGCGGTTGGCAGGTCGAAGTCGCTCCGCCGAACCATGACACCGGTGGAGTCTATGAGTCTTACGGCCGCGGCTGGCTGTACCAGATTCCTGACGAGAAAGAGAACATCCTCAAATACAACGACTGGAACACTATGCGCATCCGCCTGGAGGGTGACCACCTCCAGTCCTGGCTCAATGGCGAGCCTATGACCGACATCACCGACGAGGCGATCGGCAAGGGACGTGGCAGGATCTGCCTCCAGATCCACGACGGAGGCGGCATCAAGGTCCGTTGGCGCAATATCCACATCAAGACGCTGTAATATCTTAATTCACAGCGCCATGACAGGAAGAACTGATATTCTGTTGAAGGAGGTCAGGGAAGTCCTCGAGTGGGACATTCTCAAGTTCTGGTCCGGTATGCAGGATCCCCGCGGCGGCTTCTATGGGAAGATCGCCGAGGGGCTTGCCGCCGACAAGGACGCCGACCGTGAGGAGCAGCTCAACGCCCGCATAATCTGGGCTTTCTCCAACGCCTACAGGATATTCCATAAGAAGGAATATCTGATGCCTGCCATGAACGGCAAGGACTATTTCATCCAGCATTTTATCGACCACAAATATGGCGGGGCGTTCGTCTATGTTGATTCCTGGGGTGAGAAGAAGGACACCGACGCTCTCCTCAGCAACCAGGCCCTGGCCATTTACGCCTTGAGTGAGTTTTACGGCGCCACTAAGGATGATGAATCCCTCAAGCAGGCCATAAATCTTTACAAGATAGTTGAGAAGGAGTTTCACGATCTCTCCTTGGGCGGTTACAAGGAGGCCCTTGAGAGGGACTTCACTCCTAAGGACGAATCCAAGATAGCTGTCTCGCATCTTTATCTGCTGGAAAGTTACTCGAACCTTTACCGGGTCTGGAAGGATCCGTCTTTGCGCGGGGTGATCGCCGACCTTATCGATGTGATGGTCAGCGAGTTCTTCAATCCGGCCACAGGTCATCTCGAGCCTCGTTTCGGAAAGGATTGGAACATTGTCCCCTCAGGTTGCCTTTACGGGGTAGACCTGGAGGCTTCCTGGTCGATTCTGGACGCCGCCTACGCTATCCATGACATGGATGTGATCAACCATGTGAAGGACACTTGCCTACAGCTTTACAAGGCTGGAATGGACGGGATGTCGGGTGACGGCTTCGTGGTCTTGGGCAAGGATGCTGACGGGGAGATTGACAGTCAGATGGTTCCCTGGGTTCAGGCTGAGGCCCTGATCGCCAACCTGTGCGCCTGGAAGTACCAGAGCGTCCCGGAGGGAGCTGATTTCGCCATGCGTATCTGGGACTACATCAAGGAGCACCTCAATGACTCTGTCGACACCATCGCTTTCAGGATGTTCCCGATGCATGACGCGCGTGCCTGCGTCCAGGTCTTGAATATCTTCAGATAGAGGGGCGTTTTTTGTAACTGATTAATATTGATTGAATTGATTAAAGGTGCATGGTAGTTTTTACCATGCACCTTTAATTAACTGCCTATTACTTAATCACTTCCGAAAAACGCCCTCTTGCGTTGTGCTGGAAGTAGTTTACCAAAAACGGAAAAATTGATATATTTGACAAAACGCGTGTGTTTAACGGGATCGACATCTCACTAAATATAAACCAACAATGATCGGCAATATCCTGGTCGTCATCTTTTTCCTTCTCAGCCCGGCCTGCGTTCTATGGCTGTGCCGGCGTTTCCCGACGCTGGACAAGATAGGCCCCGTACTGATTCTCTACATCGTGGGAATCATATTCGGGAATCTGTTCCATCCTTCCGGAATGGCTGGTATTCAAGAGGTTCTATCCAGTGCCACGGTTCCGCTGGCCATACCGTTGATGTTGTTCTCCTGCACCTTTCAAAGAAGCAAAACGAGAAGCCAGCTGATCGCTCTCCTGCTTGGTTTGACTGCCGTCACGCTTTCGGTCCTGGCCGGATATTTCCTCTTCGGAAGGAATATGGAGGACGGAGCCAAGATAGGCGGGATGCTTACCGGAGTATATACAGGAGGAACCATAAACCTGGCCTCGCTCAAGGTGATGCTGGATGTTCCGGAAGAGACTTTCATCCTCTTGAACTCGTTTGACATGGCCATCAGCTTCCTCTACCTGACTTTCCTGTTATCTGTCGGGATACGCCTGTTCCGCCGCTGGCTTCCTGTTGAGTCAAGTGAGGATGATCAAGAGGTGAAAGGACCGGACAAAGATCAGCCTTTCAAAGGGCTGTTCACAAAGCAGGGGCTCCGAGACGCTTTATTCCTCCTGGCCATCGATGCCTTGATCATAGGCATTTCCGCCGGGTTGGGTCTTCTCGCGGGTTCAGGCGCTTTCATGACCGTTCTGATTCTGAGCCTGACCACTCTCGGCATAGCGGCCTCTTTCTGGAAGCCGCTTAAGAAACGCAAACATGGCTATGACATCGGGATGTATTGCATCTATATTTTCTCTGTAGTTGTGGCCTCAATGGCTGATCTCCGGTCGCTCAGCATAAGCGGCAGCTTGAATATGTTGGGTTACCTGACGTTCGTCATATTCTTCTCCCTCTTACTCGAGGTGCTGGCCGCGAAACCGTTGAGGGTCGATGCGGACACGATGACTGTCAGTTCTGTGGCGTACATCTGCTCACCACCTTTTGTCCCGATGATGGCGGCGGCTATGAAAAACAAGTCCGTACTGGCGGGAGGCCTCTCAGTCGGTGTGGTCGGATATGCCGTCGGAAACTATCTCGGTTTCCTCATCGCTCGCCTCCTGGAAATGCTTTAGGGCAGCATTTTATTTCAGGACGATTAAAGGTGTCTAGTCCTGAAATAGGTTTACCGATATTGAACAATAAGTAGATAGGACATCATAGTCCTGTTATCGGTTTACGATGATGTCGCGAAGATACACATTTTCGCGACATTTTTATTACGGCACCGCCGCCGCTCGGATACG
>JAFYYW010000002.1 GCA_017548985.1 Bacteroidales bacterium | reverse complement strand
TGTTAAAAATCGTGGCCCAAAAATGGCCCAAAAATGCTCAAAGGTGAGCGAACCCGTTTGCAAAGATACGCAATAGAAAGCACTCCTGCAAGGGTTTACGAAGGGTGTTGTACTTGGTTTACGATTCTCGTCCTCTCCGCTGAAATGCCTTGCAGAACAACTTAATGAAGGAATAAATGCAACTTGGTAGTTTCGGGATAATAGTAGTATAATAAGTCTTTCAAGAAAGATTAGTATCTTTGACCTAGGCGTTTTGTGAGTTTATCAGTTAAAAGCAAGGTCATGTCGAATGAGATTAAAGAGTTGATGCGTGAGATAGATGCGTTCACCCAGGAGCGGGATTGGGATCAGTTCCATAACCCGAAAGATTTGGCGGTGGCGCTCTCCATTGAGGCATCGGAATTATTGGAAGCGTTCCTCTGGAAGAGTCCAGAGGAGGCGAAGACTGAGAAAGTAAAAGAAGAGCTGGCTGACGTGTTTAATTACGCCCTTTTGATAGCCAGTAAATATGGCTTCGACGTGGCTGCTATAGTTCGTGAGAAACTGGCCAGGAACGCAGAGAAGTATCCCATTGATAAAGCGAAAGGAGTAGCCACAAAGTATAACGAGTTTTAATCATAATATGGATGATAGTTTATAGTGCTGACAAACGGAGCTTTATCCAGGATGTAAAAACAAATGTCATTGCTACTAAGATTCTCAATCTTATTAGAGAAAGAGGATTGAACGCTGGACAAGAACGTGAATTTGCCGCATGGCACAATTCTATGAAGTTCATGCGTGATATCGTTGATGATAGCGAAATCGAAGATGAAGTACAAATTGCCATTGAGTATAACATACCCCAGACATCTAAGCGGGTGGATTTTATCATATTAGGTGCTGATGAGAAGGATAAAGAAAACATTGTCATCGTGGAGTTGAAGCAGTGGAGCAGGGCGGAAAAGGTTGATGATGATATGCATTTCAGTGTCCGTACGTATGTGGCAAATGATAATAGAATTGTTTGTCATCCTTCTTATCAGGCTTATTCCTATTCGCGTTTCTTATGCAACTATTCTCAAACAATAAACGAGCGAAGCATTAATCTAATTCCGTGCGCATATTTACATAATTACCTTCCGGCTTACAAGCCGGCTCTCTCAGATGGTATCTACAAAGAGTGGTACTCTTCTGCGCCATTCTTTATAATGGACGAAGTGCAACAATTCTCAGATTTCGTAAAAAAACATGTCACAAAGAAATCGTCTCATGGAGATTTGTTGTTTCTGATTGAAAAAGGAAGGATAAGGCCGACAAAATCCCTTCAAGACGCACTATCCACTATGGTTAGAGGAACTCCTGTGTTTGATCTTCTGGACGAGCAGGCGGTTTGTTTTGACATGTGTGTAAGGACTATGTTGCAATGCCTGAAAGACCAAAAAAAGCGCACTATTCTTATACAAGGGGGGCCTGGGACTGGGAAATCAGTTCTTGCGGTAAATCTTCTAATGCATTTTATTACATGTTCATGTAATGCCGCATACGTCACGAAGAACAGTGCCCCCCGTCAAGCATTTTTGTCAATTCTCTCTGGTAATAAGGCAGAAAGAGTTGCTGACATTACCCAACTTTTTCGTTCTCCTTTCGGGCTCTCGCAAGTTCCTTATAATTCCTATGATTGTTTGATTGTTGATGAGGCTCATAGGCTAGTTAAGAGAATGTACGGAGACTGGAATGGAGAAAACCAGGTGAAGGAATGTATTAATGCATCCCTTTTGAGTGTATTTATGTTAGATGAGGACCAAGCTGTTACTACCAAGGATATAGGAAGCGTTCAAGAGATAAAAAAATGGTGTGAAGTTTTGGGTTCCACTGTTATTTTACGAGAAGAGACAAAACTAACCTCTCAGTTTCGGTGCAACGGTAGTGATGCTTATATTCAGTTTATAGATAACTTGTTGCAACGGAAAGAAGAATCACTCTCAATACCTTTGTCAGAGCTTAACTACGATTTCCGAGTATTTGACGATCCTATTCAAATGCGGGAAGAGCTTCGAATTAAGAATGCGATAAACAATAAAGCCAGAATGGTGGCTGGCTATTGTTACGATTGGAATGTGAAGAATCACCGAGGTGATGTTGATATTGAGCTCCCTGGTGGCTTTCAAGCAAAGTGGAATTTGGAGAACGATAAGATATGGGCGATTAACCAACGGTCTTTTGAGGAGGTTGGTTGTATCCATACAGCTCAAGGGCTAGAGTTTGATTATGTGGGTGTGTTGATTGGAAAGGACTTATCGTTTAATAAAGAGACCGGCCGCATTGTAGTAAACAAATATGCTATTTCTCGTGACGATAAGTCTTCTGGTATTCGTGGAGCAAATGATGAAGAGGCTCGTCGCTTGATCTTGAATACGTATAAAACCCTCCTTACACGTGGACAGAAAGGCTGTTTTGTTTATTGTGAGGATGATGATTTGCGTGAGTATTTCAAAGAAATGACATACATGGGTAATACTCTATCTTAATCCCCATGCTCCGTCTCCTTTACACCGGCACCAACTACGACGAGGTCAAGCGTCTTTGCGGCGACAGGGTTCTGGCGCCGTATTTCTGCATGGGATTCTCGATGCTGTCCGTTGACACGGGCGACGGGTTCGTGACCGTGAACGAGGGCGACACCATCGTCCTGGAAGATGACGGCACCTTGCGGATCGAGAAGTGACTGGACCGAGGCAGAATCCCCCCCAAAGTTTTCCAGGTCTGCTTTTTTGATTATATTCGCCAAAACGAACAGAATTCTTTATGGAACCGGAACTCAACGCTCACAATAAGGAGGAATATCCTCCGATGCACACGGCCGAGCATATTCTTAACGCCACTATGGTACGGATGTTCGGCTGCCCCCGCTCGCGCAACGCCCATATCGAGCGGAAGAAGTCCAAATGTGACTACGAGCTGCCCGCCTGTCCCACTGAGGAGCAGGTGGCGGCGATAGAGTCGGCCGTCAATGAGGTCATAGGGAGGAACCTGGATGTCACTGTGGAGTTCATGCCTCATTCTGAGGCGGCCGGACTGGTCGATCTGAGCAAGCTTCCGGAGGATGTCTCGGAGACTTTACGGGTCGTCAGGGTCGGTGACTACGACGCCTGCGCCTGCATCGGAGCCCATGTGAGGAACACTTCGGAAATAGGTGAGTTCAAGATACTTAGCCATGATTACAAAGACGGCCGCTGGAGAGTCAGATGGAAGGTGGTGGAAAAAGAGATCAAATTCTCTGTTGACACTCTGCGGCAGGAATATGCCTTGAGGTTGGATGGGGCAATGGGTACCCAGATTCAACAGTTCAACCTTACTGAGGAGGATTTCCGACAGGGGCTCCCTATTGCCCCTACACGTGATGTGAAAGGTGACAACGAGTGTCTCAACTTGACTCGGCCGGATGTGATTCGTTCCATTCATCGCTCTTATGTGGAGGCCGGGGCCGACATTATTGAGACCAATAGTTTCGGAGCCAATGCCCTGGTTCAGCAGGATTACGGTCTCTCGTTCATAGCCCCGGAGATGGCCTTGGCGGCGGCTCGTCTGGCTCGTGAGGTGGCTGATGCCGCACCAAGGAAGGTATGGGTGGCGGGTAATATGGGTCCTGGCTCGAAATCCCTCTCTTTGGTCTCCGATTTTATCCGTCCCGAATGGCGTCCCTGCAGCTTTGATGAGGTGGCTGACTCTTATGCCGCGCAGGCCCGCGCCCTGATCGAAGGCGGGGTTGACCTCATCATAATTGAGACTTGTTTCGACGCCCTGAATGCCAAAGCGGCCCTGTACGGAGTCCATAAGGCCAGACCCGGATTCCCTGTGATTGTTTCCGTCTCTGTAAGCGGAAATGGTGGCCGGGTGCTCACCGGGCAGAGTCTTGAGGCCTTCTTTACAGCTGTTTCCCATGCGCCGCTCGCCGCTTTCGGGTTCAACTGCTCTATGGGCGTGGAAGGCCTGATCCCTCTGGTTCGCTCTCTGGGATCCTGGTGTCCCGTGCCTGTAGTCTGCTATCCCAACGCCGGGATGCCGAACGCCAAGGGTGAATATGACGAGTGCCCGGAAATGATGGCTGGCCACATGGCGGGACTGGATGGGGAGGTGAACCTCTATGGAGGTTGCTGCGGCACGTCTCCGGAACATATTCACAAGTTCCCTTCCCTGAAGGCCAGGACTGTGCCCTCTTGCGGGAAGAACATGGTACTGAGCGGGTTGGAGATGTGGGATATGGGAGATGGGCCGATAACGGTCAGCACTGCGGCTAATGTAGGGAAGTCCGCCGACTTTGCCGGCATGATGGAGCGTGGGGAATATGAGGATGCCCTGTATGCCGTCTCAGATGAGCTTTCCATGAATAGCGCACCTGTTCTTGATGTCAACCTGGATGGGCTGCCTGACACTCCCGCTTTGATGGAGCGCTTCGTCCGCCTGATCCAGAGCGATCCTTCCATTTCCTCGTCCGCTATGCTGATTGATTCCACTGACTGGGAGACCCTGCTTCAGGGTCTTAAGAATGCCCAGGGAAAGAGTCTGGCCGGACCGCTGAATCCGGATGAGGGCGATTTCGCTCAGAAGGCGGCCACACTCCGCAGCCTCGGCGCCGCGATTCTGGTCAAAGCCTGTGATGACCACGCCCAAGTGATCCAGACGCTCACCGCGGCAGGTATCCCTTCGCGAGATATTGTTTTTGAAGAAACGATAATAAGGGAATAGCGTTAGCCTAATCTCGCCTCATTCAATGGGTTGGACCAGTCGACGGTCGCATCGTTAGCGGATGCGAGTTCGTCGATTTCGGTCTGTAGGGTCTCCATCAACGCGGCCTCCCGCTTTTTGGACCGGCGGCCCGGAGCCCGGTAAATCTCCTTCTCGAAATAAGCGTCGTACGATACCGCGAAGTCTTCCTCATCCCTATGCGGGAAGAAAGACACGGCTGCCTTGTAGGAGATTGTCCCAGCCTCGGAATCCGAGATCAGCAGCACCAATGCACCCCGGCGCTCAACTCCGGAAAACGTCCCGTTGGCACCGAAATATTGGGAATATACGTTGATTACCATATTCTTATCATAAACTTGCTTTTGTGTGGGCCTCGTCATCGCCGCCGGAGAATCCGTCCGAATGGGTCTCATAGCGGGAAGGTGAGGTTGGCGGGATTTCCCCGAGCGGGGGAAGACGGAATCCGGGAATATGCCTCAGCAGGGGAGAGTCGGACACGAATCCCTTCAAAGGGTCGGAAGGATCGACGAATCCGGGATTCTCAGTCGTCTTCCAATTGTCCCTCATCTCGTCCATGAAATTGGCCTTTCCCTCGATGTCGTCGTTATAGAAGTGGTCACTCCAGATGACCTTCTCGAAGGCATATTTCACGTTATAGAAGGCGTTGCGGATCAGGGTGTTACGGGCGGGAAGAGAATAGTCGTTGTCATAGAAGGCGGCGAAATCCGGATAGTGCGCCCTGAAAGCCGGACCATCGACAAGGGCGACAGAATCCCTGTGGGCGATAAGGCGGTCGGCGCCCCAGGTCTGCAGCCTGCCATCTGTCTTGATTGCCGCACAGTCGAGATTCATGAATATGTTGTCGTGATAGACGACGTCGCTACCGCCACCGATCTGCACCGGAGGGGAGGATATGTTATTGAATATATTCCCGTACACCTCCACGGCTCCGGATCCGTCATCATGGTAGGTCGCCCGGACGTTGAACGGGACCTGGATATCATGGAAATAGTTGTAGCGGATCACGCTTCCTCTCTGGGCGGGGTTGCGGCCATGATAAAGGGCCCCGTTGTCCTCCACATCCATGCAGAGGTGGTGGAAGTTGCAATATTCAACAAGCTGGTCATTGCCCAGCATCAGGAGTGCGGAGCTGGCCGAATCATAGAACTCACAATAAGAGACCTTGTTGCCCAGCCCGCTCATCGTGACGGCCGGACGGAGGTGTTTCTCAATCCGGTTGAAGTCGTGGAAGACGCAGTCTGTCACATAGTTATCGCCCCGGATAATCCGCTTGCGATCGCCTCCGGCGAGGTCCACACCTCCCGCTCCTATGTCGTGGATGTGGCATCCGCTCACTCCGCAGTTCCGGCATGTCGGGGAGATCCTTATGGCGATGTGACCGATGTTATGGATCTCGCAATCCTCAAATTTGACGCCCGTTGAGGAATAGACCACGGCTCCGTCGCCGCATGTGCAGTTGAATTCAACGCCTCGGATTTGGACGTCCACGCAATTCCGGATGATCAGCAGGGGCGTCCGGCGGACCGCCATCTCAAGCCGTTTCGTTCCATCAGGGAGGATCATCCATGCCTGGCCTCCTTCCGCATCCAATGAATATTCTCCCGGAACGTCCACTTCCTCAGGAATATTCAGGACTTTCCATTTCTGGAAGTTCTCTCCTGGCTTGAATCCGAAACCGTAGGAAGTCATATCCCTGACTTCCAGGGTTTTATCAGGATTAATCTCCTTGATCCCAACTGACTCTTCCGACCAGCCGAAACGGAAACAGCCTGACAGCCAGCCCCTTGTGGGTTCCGCCCATTCCAAGGGCCTGTCCTCTTTGAAAGCTATTATTCCGTAACCCGGACCTTCGTTCCCTTGCAGCCTTCCGACCCCCAACCTAACTACGGAGTCAAGTTTGATCCAGTTGTCGTTCGGCCATTCGGAGAGGCGCATCGGTACTCCGTCAGCATAGAATTCCGACCATGAGGGACCGCTCGGATGAGTGTGGCCTTTCTCGACCACGGGGCTTGCCTGATAACGGGATATATCCAAATGCCGAAGTCCCTTAGACGCTTGAGAACCAAGTACTTCCTTGCACTTCTTCAGGTCTCTGCGGGGAATCTTTACGCCACCGTTGAGTTGGGCTCCAAATCCCTCGAGGACGAGGCCGTTTTTCCCTTCCACCACCAAGGTGTCCGTAAGGCGGTATATTCCTTTACGGAGAACGATCCTGTCTCCGCTCCCGGCCTTCCCGACCGCCTCCTTCAAGGCGCTCAAGTTCCTGACCTTGATAACCTTGCCTTCGGCGCCAAGACTCAGGGCGAGCAGAATGAATATGATTATGGTTCTTCTCATCCGTCAAGCGATCGTTAATGCGAAGATAAGGTTTTTTTCATATATTTGAGAACCAGATATCGTTCCCTATGACTGACGTCGCGACATTGTCTTCCGCCCGGCTTGTGATCGCCGCCCTTTTGGGTATAGTGATCTTGCTTGTGCTGATTATCAAGTTCAAGTTCCCGGCGATGATCGCCATCCTGCTCGGGGCGGTCTTGATCGGCCTTGGGGCCGGGATGTCTTTCGGACAGATAGTCAAGGCTGTCGACGATGGTGTGGGCAACACTTTGAAAGGAATCGCTTTGCTGGTTGGCCTGGGGTCGATGTTCGGCTCGATCCTGGAGATTTCCGGCGGGGCTAAGACGTTGGCTGTCAAGATGGTGGATAAGTTCGGGGACCGTAAGGCCGCCTGGGCTCTGGCTATCACCGGATTGATTATAGCAATGCCGGTTTTCTTCGACGCCGGCCTGGTCATCCTCATCCCGCTCGCCTTCTCTCTGGCTAAGAGGACAGGCCGCTCCTCGCTCTACTACGCCATCCCTCTGCTGGCCGGACTTGCGGTTGGACACGCGTTCATTCCTCCGACTCCGGGCCCCGTGCTGGTAGCCGCGATGCTCGGCGTTGATCTCGGCTGGGTCATTATCATCGGCGTCGTCTGCGGAATAGCCGCCATGATCGTGGCCGGTCCTGTCTGGGGAGCTTATTGCGGAAAGAAATACTTTATTCCCGTTCCTGAATATGCCTCAAGCCGTCCTGATGGAGATGATTCCAAGTTGCCTTCTTTCTGGACGGTCGCCTTGATTATCTTGATTCCGCTTGGGCTTATCATCTTGAAATCTGTCGCCGGGGTGTGGGAGGTGATGGCTCCGGCGAGACCTGTCCTGGGATTCCTGGGTGAGCCGTTCGTGGCCTTGACCATCGCGACTCTCGCCGCGATGATTCTTCTGGGGTACAAGAACGGATATTCAAAAGAGGAACTGGAGAAAGTGATGACCAAATCGCTTGAGCCGGTCGGCCTGATCCTCCTGGTGACCGCCTGCGGTGGGGTGCTTCGTTATATTCTGCAATATTCCGGGCTGGGAGAGGTTATCGGTCAGGCTGTCGCCTCCGCCTCGTTCCCGATAGTGATCGTGGCCTTCATCGTGGCCGCTTTCGTGAGAATCTCGGTCGGTTCGGCCACTGTGGCGATGACTATGGCCGCGGGAATGATCGCCGCGATGCCTGAGGTCGCCGCGTTATCTCCCGCCCATCTCGCATGCGTCACGGCCGCCATCGCTGGAGGAGCCACTGTCTGCTCCCACTTCAACGATTCCGGTTTCTGGCTTGTCAGGTCTCTCGTCGTGATGGACGAGAAGACCACCTTGAAGACCTGGACTGTCATGGAGACCCTCGTCGGCACCACCGGCTTCCTCATCGCTCTCATCATCTCCCTCTTCCTCTGAAAATAGTCATCGAAGTCATCGAAGATGAAGTTTAGCGAAGATTATGGGCTATTATAACGATTTTATCTAAATTTGTGTTCGCACGGTTTATGATAATGAGAAGAAGAGATTTTATAAAGGGGACAGCGGCGGTTGGAGCCTCAACATTAGTTCCGGCCGGAACCATAGGTGCCTTGCTGGCTTCTTGTGCCAAGGCAAGCAATAGGGAGAAATGGAATTTCGATGAGGTGCGGGACAGATCCGGGACCTGGAGCATAAAGTATGGCAGAGCCACTGACGGGGAGATCCCGATGTGGATCGCCGACATGGACTTCAAGACAGATCCCTTTGTCGCTGAGGCCCTGCGTATGCGCCTGGACCGGGACGTTCTGGGGTACACTTCCACCCCTCAGGAGTTTATTGACGCGATAGCGGCCTGGGAAAGGAATTATCACGGCTTTAATCTTGATAATGAATGGGTTAGCTATGCCCCGGGCGTTATCACAAGCATCAACCAGGCTTATATCACCTTCACTGAACCGGGAGACAAGGTTATCATCCAGCCGCCCGTTTATGACCATTTCCGCTTGTATATCGAGCGGATGGGGAGAGTGGCCGTAGACAACCCTTTGATATTCGAGAATGGACGATACCGGATGGATTTCGAGGGCCTGGAACAGTTATTTGACGACAAGACAAAAATCCTTCTCCTTTGTAACCCTCAGAATCCTTGTGGCATATTGTGGGATAAAGAGACGTTAGCGACTCTGGCCGAGATTTGTGACCGGCACGGGGTTATAGTCGTATCCGACGAGATACATGGAGACTTGGCTCTGTACGGGAAGAAGCACACTCCTTTCTGCAGTGTGAGCGAGACCGCCAGACGAATCGGAGTCATGTTCGCCGGCCCTACCAAGGCGTTTAATCTTGCCGGGCTTTCAGGAACCGCCTACAGCATTATCCCCGAAAAGGAGAAACGTGACAAATACAACGGAACCCTGCGTAACTCCAAGCTGGACGAACCCTCAATCATGACCCTGGTCGCGCAGATAGCCGCTTACCGGGAGGACACCACCTGGCTGGAGTCTCTCAAGAAATATATCGAGAACAATATTGCGATCGTGGAGCGTTTCTTCAGCGATCATGATCTCGGAATAGTACCTATCCGTCCACAGGCCTCTTTCCTGGTCTGGCTTGATTGCAGGGCGCTCGGTCTGAATCAGACAGAACTGATGGACCTGTTCCGGAAAAAAGCCAAGATCATTCCCAGCAACGGCTTATCATACGGCGCCGGAGGGGAAGGATTCGTCAGGCTTAACATCGGTTGCCCCGCGTCAGTCCTGAACGAAGCCCTTGATCGTCTGCTCAATGCTTTTTGAAAGCAATCCGGAAGCCTCTACAATCAGCGCTCAAGCTATGGAAAAAAATCGTTATATTAGCGCATCCTAAAACCAGAAATGATGAGATTCCAGTTCCACGCGATCATCGCTTCGCTGACTTTCCTCCTGGTCTCTTGTGCCCAGGCCCCGAAGGACATCCAGACAAAGAGTTTCTTCCAGAAAGACTCGACAGAGTATTCCAGGATGTCTATGAAGATTGACCTCCCGGTCTCTTCAGGAAGTGTCTCAGCCAACATCAAAGAGAAACTTATGGAGGTTACAGACGACATCCTGAGCCGTGTCACATCCTATGAGAACGAGCGTTTTTACCCTCCTTATGAGGGTGACAAGACTGACTCAGAGGCTTTCGTGGACTATTATTTCAAGAAGACCTCATCCCTGATCGAGCACCTTTCCCGCTCCGAGGTCGAGGAGCGGAACGCCTACATCATGGAAGACGATGACATGTCAGAGGCCCAGAAGAAAGAGATTCTCGCATACATCCCCACCTGGGGCTATGACTTTTCCCTTGAGAAGATCTATGAGAATCCCGCCTGCGTGGTTTTCAAGTCGATGGATTTCATCTACATGGGCGGAGCCCACGGCGGAGTCGTCGGCAAGGGCGGCCTGACTTTCGACAAGAAGGACGGCAGCCTGGTCGAGCATCTGGTTGACCGGGCGAAAGCCGCTGATATCCAGCCGCTTCTGGTGAAAGGAATAATAGATTATTTCTCTGATGCGGGCTTCAAGGTCAGCGCTGATAAGATCCATGAATATCTGTCTCTGGACGGGGATGCCATTCCTCTTCCGGCATGGGAGCCCTACCCCTCGGAGAAGGGGCTTGAGTTCATATATCAGCAATATGAGATTGCCAGCTACGCCGCTGGAATGCCTTCTTTCACAATCTCCTACGATGACATCGCCCCCTTCCTGACCCCGCAGGGCCAGGCGATTAAGGAGGCGGTGGCACAGTAAGATTCAGTTATTCCACAGTCGGGAATATAGTCAAGCGGAGCGTAGTGCTTCCGTAAGGGACGAGCGGGATGTATTCCACATCGCCGTCCTCTGTCTCGAATGTCTCAGGAAGCGGCGGGGTGTACCTGTTCTCCAGGAGGGTCCAGCCTTTCACACCCTTTACCGGCACCTTGATCACATAAGGGACCGTGGCGGGATCAAAGGGGAAGCCTTTGGCACCGGTAGCCTCGACCTTGAGGTCCTTGAGGCCGCTCTCGACCAGGGCGTAGTTCCATTTGCCTGAAGGAGTCATCTTCCAGCTCTTGAAATCAGGATTGGCCGAAACCTTGCCGGCGAGATTCTCGTAGATGTTGTTGTCTTCCTCGACCAGGGCCGGAACGGCATAAGCGTACACTATCGGTCCCCTCTGGACGGACTTTCCGGTGTGCGGATTGTCCACGATCTCTATCTTCATCGGAAGATCCACGGTGAAGGTGTCGCCGCTCTTCCAAGTCTTTGATACCGTGTGGAATCCCTTCTCTCCTGTCGTACACCATTCCGGAATGCGGTAAGTGAAATCCATATTGACGGGATCGTTCGCCACCTTGCCGTCCTTAAGGAAGGTGAACTCGAACACGACCCTCTCCTCGAAAGGATATTCAGTCTTCTCCTCGATCTTGACCTCCAGTCCGCCGCCTAAATCATAGGTCACGGCAGAAGGGCCGTAGAGCGCCGCGACAGGATGTCCCTTCTTGTCTTTCAACCACATTCTGGCCACATAGTTGGGCATATACCTGTGGAGGTTGCCGATGCAGCACTCTGTCTCATGTATAGGCCTGTAGGCCATCCAGGTAAGTCCATGCTTGAAGCGGTTGTGGTTGGACTCTCCGGTGGCGATCACCTGGTTGGGGCAGGAGAAATATTGCATGGTCTTGAAATCCTTTGTGATGCATCCAAGTCCGCCGTTGAATATTCCTTTTTCTATGCGGTCCGCCCAGCCGCCGTCTCCGGTGGTCATCAGGTAGTAACCCATCGTCCAGGTGTAGTCGCTGACATCGCATGTCTCATGGCTGGCGAGAGGATCGTTTCCGGCGAGAGCCTCTGAGGATGAATTGATTCCGTCAATCAGCATATTCGGATCCTCCATCTTCTTCTCGGCGTGAAGGGCCGCTTTGAGATAATTCTCGTCGCCTGTGTAGGAATACAGGAGGAGGGGAATCTTAAGCAACTCGTTCATCGTGACCCCGTGCATATTGAACACGCTCTCGTCAAGGGCTGTGGCCTGGGTCATGTCGCTCGCGCTCTCAGCCCAAGCCCTTGTCGCGAGATCCAGAAGCGCCTTGTTGCCAGTCAATGAATATGTCCAAAGAATGCCTTCCACGTTGATCACGAAGCGGTCCATACCCATCTCTTCCACTGAATATGACAGGTAGTTCTTCTCCAAAGCTTCCGGGATCCGGGGATCTCCAGTGGCCTCATAATAAGCCTTCACGGCCCTGAAGAACACGGCGAAAGGCCAGGCCATGGATCCTGTCTCAGGTCCGAGACGTCCCTCGGGGCGGTCCTTCGAGTTGATCAGCTGTTGTTTGGCCCTTCTCTCCTGCATCCTGGCCATCCTCTCCCTCAGCCTTGGATCCTCAGAGACCTGGGCCGAGAAGTTCTGCTGTCCCTGTCCGGGACCAGCGCCTTGAGGCCTCTGGCCACCCTGTCCCTGACCGTTGCCTTGAGGCCTCTGGCCTCCTTGGAAATTGCCTCCGGGGAAGCCGTTGAAACCACGTTGCTGGGTGTTGTCCTGGGCAGACGGTGGAACCCCTTTCTTGGCCGGAAGCGGATGGTCGAGAACATAATCTATATTCTCCTGCCAAGTCTTCAGAAACCTCTCATCATCAAGAACATAACCAAGCCTTGTGATGCCGTCCAGATAGTAGGCGGTCTGCTCGAAACGCCACCAGTCAGCGCCTCTGCGGTCGGAATCCCTCTCAAGTTCACCGGCCCAAAGGACTGAGTTGAAAGGATAGGCCATCGCCTCGGGATGGCTCGAAAGCCCGTCCTTCTGTCTCTGGAGAATCTCCAGCAGCCATCCTTTCGGCTCGATCCGGTCGATGAGACCCTCGGAGAACTTGGCGTACGGAGGAGCCGGAACTGTCGATCCGACGGCTGGTTCTATCTTCTGGTCGAATAGCTCCAGGATGTATGTCGCCCTGGCCGGGACATGCATCTGGCCGAGGACGTCGAACACCTTTCCGGTCACCACATCCCTTCCGGAAGTGTAGCCCTTTGTCACGTCGCTGAAGCGGTCCATCTTGATGTCCACATCCTTGTCCGAGCCGCTCAGGATAACAAGCACGGTCTCGTCCCGGTTCTGCCTGGCGTAGACATAGCAGTTGCCGTTCTGCTGGAGAGGGGCGTATTGCGTCATTGTCCCCTCTGTCACAGCCTTAGAGTTCTTCCTCCAGTTGAGGATTGTCTTCATATACGAATATGCCTCCCTTTCCTCAGGAGTCCTTCCGGCCTCGGTGAACACGCTTCTGGCATCCCCGGGCCAGCCTCCCGGCATATCCTTGCGGATGGCTCCGTCTCCCTGGGCCTTGGTGGCCTTGAACAGCAGCTCGGTTCCGTAATATACCTGAGGTATTCCCCTGGTGGTCAGCAGGAAAGCTATCCCTTGCTTGTAGCGGTCAAGTCCCTTGTCCTCGACCCTCGAGAAACGTCCCAGGTCATGGTTGTCAAGGAAAACCAATACGTTGGACGGATCGGGATAGAGGAAGTCGTTGGCCATCGAGACATAGATGTTGAACAAGCCGGTCGGATTCACGTCGTCGGATTTGCTCTCATAAGTGAAAGCGTCCGGGGCGAGGAAGGCCAGGTTGAAGTCCATCACGCTCTTGAGGTGTGAGTCATATTCCTTATTCAGGACGCTGCCTCTTTGCCACCATGCCGGGAAGCCGCTTCCGGCCGGGTACCAGGTCTCTCCCGTGATGTTGAAGTCGGGATATTCCTCGAGGGTCTCCTCGCACCATCTCGCGGCGAAAAGGGGATCCATGTAGGGGTGCGTGTCCTGGCGGACTCCATCGATCCTGGCGTATTCAATCCACCAGATACAGTTCTGTATCAGATAGTTGGCCACAAGGGGATTCTTGTGGTTGAGGTCGGGCATCCCTCTGTTGAACCATCCGTCAGAGAAGAGCTTTTTCTCCGACGGGGCCGCATGGGGATCGACCGCGGTCCACTTGTTGTGGCTGGTCCCGACGAAGGTGTTGTTGAAGTTGAGCCAATCGCCGGTGGGCAGGTCCTCCATCCACCAGTGAGTGCTACCGCAGTGGTTGAATATCATGTCCATAACCACCTTCATCCCATTGTCGTGAGCCTTCTTGACAAAGGCCAGATATTCCTCCATCGTACCGAAACGGGGGTCTACTGAATAGTAGTCGGTGATAGCGTAGCCGTGATAGGTACGGGCGGCGTTTTCCTGGACCGGATTAAGCCAGATAGTGGTTATCCCGAGGTCTTTGATGTAATCGATGTGGTCGGAGACTCCTTTGATGTCACCTCCGTGGCGTCCTCCGTCACGGCTCCTGTCGGCGGTCGCCCCTCCTATGGTGTCATTCTGCGGGTTACCGTTAGCGAAACGGTCCGGGGTGATCAGGTACAGCACGTCCTTCTGGCTGAATCCCATCGCTCCCGGTTCGGTGTTCCGCTCTTTGAGCTCGTAAGCCTTGACGGTTTTTTCCCCGTCGAGATTAAATGTGATGTCGAAGGAACCGGCTTTGGCTTTGGAGCTGATCTCCAAATCGACAAACAGGTAATTGGGGCTCTCGACCCTGGTCACGCCTTTGAGTGTGATCCCTTTCTGTTTGAGGGAGACATCAGCTTTTCCTATGCCTTCTCCGTGTACGAGAAGTTGAAGGGAGTGGTTTTTCATCCCGACCCACCAGAACGGCGGCTCGATCCGGTCAATCTCGGCTCCGGTCGCGGTGAAAAGGTTTCCGGCAAGCAACAAGATAATGACCGTCAATGTGTTAAAGAGGCTTCTTCTCATTGTGGTTTGTATTTTGTCTATTGTAATATCTTTTCAATCAAGCGTATGACATCCTCGTCGGCAGGAAGCCAACGCACGGAGCGCAACGAGTCCGCGTCCAGCCAGCGGGCGGCCTCGTGCTCATTGAGGGTCATTTCCTCCGAGGCGAGGGAACACAGATAGCAATGTAGGGTGAGGTGAAAGTTGGGATAGTCCCAATCAACGGTCTTAAGATGCTTGTTTATAATTATTTCCGTGGAAAGCTCTTCTCGTATTTCCCTTTGTAGAGCCTCCTCCGGGGTCTCGCCTTTCTCAATCTTTCCACCCGGGAACTCCCACCAGTCCTTGAAGTCCCCGTATCCCCTCTGGGTAGCGAAAATGTGGCCGCCTTTCCGGATGACGGCGGCGACCACCTCGATATGTCTCAATTGTTCCAAAAAGCCTAGGGACTACATAGCCTCGATCAACTCCTCGTTGGAGTAGGCGTCGGCTCCGTAGCAAGTCTTCAGGTAAGCCAGGCCGTTCACATAATCCTCCTCGGTGAAGGAATCGGTGGCCTCTTTGGCGACCACTACATCGTAGCCGAGGCAGAACGCGTCGGCGGAGGTGTGACGGACGCACATATGGGCGTGGAGGCCGGTCATGACCACAGTCTTGACTCCGAGTTCCTTGAGAAGGATGTCAAGGTCGGTCTGGAAGAAACCGCTGTAGCGGCGCTTCGGGACGACGTAGTCTTTCTCACAAAGTTCCAGCTCGGGGATGACCTCGGCTCCGGGAGTGCCGGCGATGGCATGATCTCCCCAGATGATGAGCTCGCGGTCGATGCCCGGACGATGGGAGTCGTTGCAGAATATCACGGGAACACCCTTTTCACGCGCGGCTTTAAGAAGCCTGGCGGTTGCGGGAACAATAGCCTTACCACGGTCGCAAGCGAGCGAGCCGGTTACGAAGTCGTTGAGCATGTCAACGACTAGGATCGCGGGATGATTAAGTTTTTCCATTTGATCAAAAAATAAGCGATAATAAAGCGACCAATTTCCATGCCAAATCGCTTTGAAAAGTCAACGCATATGGCTAACTTTAACGGAGATAAACCTTAGTTAACAATATGAGATCTTTTTTGTTCGCGACCGCATGTTTCCTCGCCGCCGGTGTGATGGCTTTCGCTCAGACTCCCGTGGTTGAGATGAATGACCCGCATCCCACATCTCCCGCAGTCTGGAACAATGTGAATACCACTGGTTTCGGCTGGGGCTCGATTGATTTACGCTATAAGAAGGATGATGTCCCGACTCTTGCCAAGACGCTCGCTCTGCAAGGCTGGAGAGGGGAGAGAGTCAACGCCCAGGCCGTTCTCGTGGCGCCTTCGGCTGTGAAGTCCTTCGAGGTTTCCTCCAGTGACCTTAAATCCGGGAAGCATTTCATTCCCTCCTCAAAGATTGACAAGTATTTCGCGACCTATGTGATGGGAGAGGTCGTATTCCAGGGTGATTCAGTTCTGGCCGCCGACCGTCTGGTCAAGGCCGGAAAGATGGCCGTTGAGGCCAAGACTGTCCGTCCTGTCTGGGTTACGATTAATATTCCCAGCGACGCCGCTCCTGGAAAATACAAGGGAACCCTCACCGCCAAGTGTGACGGCAAGTTGATGACTATCCCTTATACCCTTGATGTCAGCAAGAGGGTCCTTCCCGAGCCGAAGGATTGGAAGTTCCATCTTGACCTGTGGCAGAATCCCTACGCCGTGGCCCGCTATTTCGACGTGCCTCTTTGGAGCGAGGAGCATTTCAACACGATGCGCCCCATCATGGAATACCTCGCTTCCGCCGGACAGAAGGTGATCACCACCAGCATATTCCAGCATCCTTGGAACAGCCAGACCGAGGATCCTTTCGAGAGCATGGTCGGAAAGTTCAAGGGCTTGGACGGCACCTGGAAATATGACTACACTGTCTTTGACAAGTGGGTCGAGTTCATGTTCAGCTGCGGCATCACGGAGCAGATCGACTGCTATTCCATCCTGCCTTGGCACCTCACTTTCGAGTATTTCGACGCTGCTCTCAATGTCTCCGTCTCCAAGAAGATGGAACCTGGCTCAAAGGAATATGAAGACTATATGCTTCCATTCCTGACCGACCTCGCGAAGCACCTCAGGGCCAAAGGATGGTTCGGAAAGACCTGCCTCGCGATGGACGAGCGTCCGAAGGCTCTTCTCGAGCACGCTTATTCCATCATCTACAAGGCTGACAAGGATTATAGGATTGAGGGAGCGATCAATTATTTCGGTCCCGAGATCGCTGAGAGGATGTACGATATCAGCTTCGCCCTGCGTCCGGGCATCCCGGCTCTCACTCCTGAGCAGGTGGCTCTTCATCTGGGCAAGGGCAACAGGGTGACTTTCTACACCTGCTGCTCACCGCAGCGTCCCAACACCTTCACCGACTCCGCTCCCGCCGAGTCCGCCTATCTTGGTTGGTATGCCGCAGCGACAGGCTACAGCGGATATCTCCGTTGGGCCTACAACAGTTGGGTGAAGAACCCTTGCGTGGATTCCCGTTTCCGTACTTGGAGGGCTGGAGACTGCTATCTGGTTTATCCTGATGGCCCCAGCATCGCTTTCCAGCGCCTCATCGAGGGTATTCAGGACAATGAGAAGATCCACATCCTCAGGGATGGGCTCGATTCCAAGAAGGCCGCTCTCCTTGATGCCCAACTCCAGAGGATATTGGACATCGACTGGGAGAAGTCCACTGATGCCGAGGCCGCCCAGGTCATAAACGACGGCAAGGCTCTGCTCAGGTCCTTCGAATAGGAGGTCTGTTCCTAATCGCTGAAAGCGTTCCTGTTCTTCTCCTTGGCGGCTTTTATAATAGCGTTCTCCTCGGAGAGGTTGATCATATCGTCGTAGGGCTTGCCGACTCCGAGGTCCTCGTTCCAGATGTTGGAGGCCTCCACTGACTTGATGCAAGCCGCGAACTTCCCGGCCTTCAGCTCGTCCTTGGCTTTGCCGAGGCAGGCCTTGCGGTATATCTCATGGCCTCTTCTGGCTCCCTCCATAGGCATAACCTTAAGTTTGGAGAGGACTTTGAGAGACTTGGTGTACTGTTTGGCTCCGCAGAGAGCGTCGGCGTAGGCGAGTCCGAACTCGAACTTGTCCGGATACTTCTTGAAGTATCTCTCACCGGCGTCAAGAGCCTCTTTCCACTCGGAGTTATTCCTGTAGTAGTCCACCAGCGCCTTTCCGGTGCGCCAATCCTGCGAGATTGACTCGGCCTTCTTGAGGTCGGCGAGCTTATCGTTTCCATTGCGGAGAATGGCCCTTGTGAGGTAGAAAGGATTGTAGTCGGGCTGGTTTCCGCAAGCTTCCATTAGCTCGACAGCCTTGTCCTTTCCGGCGTGTCTCCAGAGGATTAAAGCTTTGTAATAGTTGAGTTTCCAATTGGGAGTCTTGCTATTGGCCCAGTCGAACACCTTGACCATTTCCGGCCTGAAGGGGAACACGAACTCCGGCGAGGCGGCGTTGGCTTCCTTAAGAAGGGCATTGGACTTTGAGGTGTCGCCCTTCAGGCAGGCGATATAGGCTCCCAGGTACTTGGCAGTAGGATACTTGGTCATGGCGCAAAGCTCGGAGGCCTCATCGAGAAGTCCGCTGTCAAGGTACAGGATGGCGGTCTCGAGAATCGTCTCCTGAGGCAACTCACATTTGAGTATCTTTGTGAAAGAGGCGGGATCGCCGGCGGCGACTTGGCGCTCGAAGTTGAAGAACGGGAACAGGGGAAGCTCGGCGGCTTCAGTCTTGAGAATACTCTTCGCGGTCTTCTTGTCTCCGAGATGCCTTGACGCGACGACCTCTGCCCATTTGCCTTCCACGCTGCCGCTCTTGCGGGCATAGGTCAAGGCGAGGTTCCAATCCTTCTCAGCCATGGCCAATTTCGCCAGCTCCACGTAGGCGGCATCCCTGTAAGCGGCAGTGTAGGTGGCTATCGAGAATCCGTCCTTGGCCATGGTGGTCTTGCCGATGGCTTTGGCCGCCAAGCCGTAGAGGTAGTTGGCCTCACCATCGTAGGTGTTGATAGTCAAGGCCTTCCGGGCATATTCAAAAGCATCCTCATACATTCCGCAGTGGAGGCTGAACGATGCCATACCTCTGAGTGCGGGAGCATACCATTTGTCTATGGCGAGGCTGGCCAAGTACTCGTCACGAGCCGTGTCATAGTGGCGGACATTCATAAGCTGGTCGCCTCTCAGGCAATGGCCGTAAACACCTTTCCAGTCGAAATCCTCGGGCATCTTGTCCGGTCTCTCGGTCAGTCTGTAGGCGGGATCCTCGTTGTAGGTCAGTTCACCATCCCCGACTGTGACTTTGATGAAACCGTCAGTGACTCCGCTCACACTCTTAGACCAAGGTTTCAGCGGAGTGAAGGAAACATTGTCTGAGAATAGGGTCTTGTCTCCGCAATAGATTGTCACTTTTTTGTCTCCGCCGCAGATAGGGGAGAGTTTGACGGTCGCTTTCCCGCCTTCCTCACGTTTGACGGAAAGGGCTCCGAACGGGCTTGCCTGCTGGAAACTGCCGATGTTCTCGACAGGGTACCAGTACTCGGTCCAGCAGTCATCGGATTTAGGGGCGAAAGAATGGTTCTTGAACGGGGTGTCGATACTCTCGATCTGGGAAGGCTGGTTGAACATCCTTCCCGCCTGAAGCTCGACATATTGGCCGTGGCCGTCGGTCAGAAGGTCTTCCCATATTCCTCCTTCTCTCGACTGGCTCCAGCAGAAGAACTTCCGGCCGAGTTTCTCATCAGGCCTGGAGTAGTGGACATAACCGAAATCATCGTCATGCCAGTAGGCTCCGAAATAGCCGTCATATCCTCCGATGATGTGGTAGGACTTGGATCCTTCAAAAGCGTTCTGTGAGAACCAGGAGAGATCCCTGCCCTGCGGATCGACCGGGAAGGCGTGGGCATCGCCGGGGTGGCCGATATACCTGTCTCCGGGCATCTGGATCTGGAGGTTGCCTCCGGCTTTGAAAGCCGCGTTAGACCAGTTGTAATAGGGCTGGTCCAAGGACGAGGTGTTGATATAGCGGGCGGTGGTCGTGAAGCAAGCCTTGTCGGTCGGGACGTTTATCTCCACTGTCCACCATGTCCTGGTCAGCAGCTCGTAAGAGGCTATTATGCAGCTCACGCTGCCGTCCTCGTTCTCCCTTGTCATATAGTCAACAGGAGTGGCTGTGGACGGTATGTGTCCGATGATTCCGAAGTTGAACTCGATTCCTCCGGAGGTCCAAGCGCCTCGCATGGCGATGTCCCTGAATTTGACCACATTGTTGTAATATACGAACTCAAGGCCCCTGGTCTTGTCGATCGCGCCCCATACCTTTCCTCCGATCTCCGGGAACACGGTGACGCTGATCCAGTCGTTCTCCATGACCACGGTCTTCCACTCCTTGTTCTTCCCGACCGACTCATAGCCGTCAAAGCGGAAGTAGGGATATTGGGTTTGGTTCGGGTTGGCGACCGGATTTGGATCCGAGAAGTCGTAGGTGAGCATCGAGGTCTTTCCCTCAGTCAGGGTGGCCTTACCAGGCGCCGCATGCAAGACCGCAACGACTGAGAACAAGGCCATAATTGAAGTGACTAACCTTACCATATCATTGATTTTTAATTAATAATATCCATCCTTCCTTTGCCTTGACGCTCAGGTTCTCAATGCCTGTCATCCTGAGCGGAGCGAAGGATCTTTCCTCCTGGAAGTTTTCTATCGCCGGTGCGGTTACACTGGCCTTGGCGGGATCAATCCCGAGGGCTTTCCAATCGATGGTCAGCCGGATTGTCTTGTCCTTACTGGAGAAGTTACCTATTGACACTAAGGTGGTTCCGTCCTTGATATATGCCGTTGCTTTCACCTCGGGGTCGGAAGTCGTCACCGGGCAGTCTGGATCCCAGTAACCGACCATCCTGGCATCCTTGATTCCGAACTTGTCCCAGTATTTCCACATAGGCACAGGGGATTTGACGTTCTTGGTGTCTGTCCAAGAGTGTCTGGCGGTAGTTCCGTAAACCATTCCGAGAAACCGGTTTCCTCCGCCCTGGAGCATCTCGCTCATGACACCGAAAGGTATCCCCGAGAAGGTGACCAGCCAATCGTCGGGAGACATCAGGTCGTATTGGAAACTCTCGCCAAACCAGAGCCTGTCAACATAGGGGAAGAACTCGGTGTACTGGTTCGCGGGGCCCTGGGAATATCCGGTGTTCGAATGCAGGTCTATCAGCGCTCCCTTATGGTAGCGCTCAAGGATCTTGCGGATCCGTTTGACGGTGGTCCTGTCGAAAGAGACGTCGTCCATGTAGATCCCATCCAGGTCATAATTCTCCTCCATCCAACGCAAGCCTTCAAGGAAGTAATTGATAAACCGTGAATTAGGAGTAAGGACCAAGGCGGCGTCAGAGTCTCCTTCCTTGATCAGCACGCCGTCCCGGATATCGTCGAGAGAGGTGTACCAAGCCGGCTTGTAATCGTCGATGAGATGCTCGCACTCCCATGGCAGCCCGTATCCGACGCCTTCCACGAATATCTCATGGTTGAGGCCGTGGAACGCGTAGACCTCTTCGCAATGGGTGGTGAGCTCGCGGATGGTGTAGTACAGCTTGACCTTCCTGCCGTTCTCATGCTGATGCTTGATGTGGGCTATCAGGGAATCCCGGACAATGTAAGGATAGTTGATGTACGGGTTGAGTTTCTGAGCGTGGTGGATATTGGACACGTTGGCCCCGTCCTCAGCGGCTTTGTCGAAGTCTGCCGGATTGGAGTGGAAGTATCTCTCTGAGAAATGCTTTTTAGGGTCAAGATCCTTGACCGGGGTTATGAGGAGGTTGAACTCGTAATTGACGGGATCTTTCCCGATGACCCTGCTCCCGGTCGACGCGGTCACAATAGCGGGCCTGCCTTTCGCTCCAGTCACGGTGACAGTTCCCTTGCCCTCGTTGCTCCAAACCGGTGTGGGTTCCGGCTTGTAGTCCCAGATGAGCGGGCCATGATAGGTGCCGCCCCTGAACTCGGTGTGCAGACCAGCTTTGACTCCTCCAATCCAGTAGCTGTCGAAAGAGCCATCCCAGTTATAGGTATGGCTGACCGGCCTGAAGCCTCCGCCATAACCGATGCCCATCATATATTCGGAAGAGTAGGCGGAATATTCACTGACGAGTTTGACCTCCTTGACAGCGATGTCCTGGTCGGAAGAGACGTTGATGTCGAAGTGCATATGGCCGTCGAACTCCATGTCGCCCGCCAGGTCGAATCTGATACCTTGCTGCTCCGAGGAAGCCTTCCATGTGACAAGGCCGGCGGCCTCTTTGCTGATTTTGACATTGTCCGCATTGAAGACGACATCACCGGATTTGGTGGAGACAACCAATCTTTGTGGTTTCTCGAGCACCTTCTTTCCGTTGATCTCGATGTCTTGAACCATTCCGTTGGGACCGACCGTCACAACCTTACCTGTGGCTTCGACAGTGTTTCCGTTGACAGTGACCTCCTTGAAAGGGGCCACCGGCTCATTATCCAGAGCGATGGTGGAGTTCAGCCAGCGGAGCCTGGAATGCCTCCATGTCTCGGAATCGCCCTTGTCAGCTAGGACCTTCGAGGAGACCTTGATCGCGATTTCTATTTCCTGTGGCTCCACACCGTCGGCCGAGACCACGGCCTTCCCTTTATAGGTTCCGGGCTTGGCGTCCTCCGGGATCTGGACACCGCACCATAGGGCCTGGACACGTCCCTGCGGCACATTCACGGTGAACTCGAGGGGTTTCCCGTCCCAGTTGGTGCCCTCCAGGTTAAAGCAGGTCATCTCCTCCGGGCCGATCACGCTGCCACCGTTCTTTAGGCCCTGGAGATCGACTTTGACATTTCCGAGCTCTTTCCCGGCGGCCCAGATCCCGAGCTGCCAGACGTAATACTCGTTACGCATGGCGTATCCCTTGAATTCCGGTTTCGGAGCCTCCGTCCATTTGGCTGGAAGCTGGTAAGTGAGCTGGATGGGGTAGGCCCTGTCCTCGGGGAAGATCACCATATCTTTCCCGGATGCCGCCTTGACCGCCGCCATCTCTTCCTCTGTGGCTATCAAGCCCATCGGGCTCCAGAAGTTGAATCCGCTGACACTCTCGAAACACTCAACCTTCACCTCCGGAAGCTCGTCCCATTTGCCGGCCATTCTTTCGGACCAGTCCTTGTCCCCATCGTATTCAGGCGCGATATAATCGTTCCATGGTTTGCCATACCTCGCGTCCCCATATCTCGAACGCCAATTGTAAGGCAAGTAATAAATGTAATATGTTCCTGTCCCCGCTGACGGTCTGAATATTACCTCGCCTTTCTCTGAGGTCATATTTTTGACCAGGACATCTTTGATCTCATTATCCTCCGAATCAGTCACGATGACCTTCTTCGTCTCTATCCTGAGATCGGGACGTCTCCATGGCAGGACAGCCATAACTCCCTCTGAGGAGTTTTCCTCGACTGTCACGACAGCCCTGTGGTGGCCCCTCTGATCGGCTTTCCACTGGGTCTCGGCGACTTTGAACGGGATCCCGTCAGGAGCGAAGGTTTGGTAGCGGCTCTCCCCGTCGGGATATGCTCCGCCTCCGGAACAAGCCGTCAGGAGAACCGCCATGACGACAAGGAACATGTTGTGTCTCATAATGTTACTCTATGAATAGGAATGTCACGGAGTGGGCGGGGATGGTGACTGCGCCGTCCTTGACTGTGAGAGTCGTGTCGTAAGGTTTAACCCGTTCCTCGCCGATGTCGTTGTAGTCCAGGGCACTCTTTCCCGAGAGGATCCTGGCTGAGACCTTCTTGGGAGTCTTCACGCCCATGCCTTTGAAGTCGATGGTCAGCGGGACAGCCCTCTCGGGATCCTTGTTGGAGATGGAGCAGACATATTTCCGCCCGGCCTCGTCAGAGGTCAGCAGGATGTCCAGCACTCCGGTGGACTGGTCCCCGCTCACCAGCTTCCCGACACTATTTGTGGTCGGTACATAGTATGGCAGGAGGTCGTTGGAGTACATCTTCATGGCGTAGAAGCTGGTTCTCCTCACTATGCCCTCAGGGTGGACGAATATCGGTCCCCTCGTGTTGGTTATAGGGGAGATGCAGGCGATGTCCACCACGTCGGCGTGGCGCAGGCATGTGTTCAGGAAGCAGGCCGAGAATATGGCGTCGGCCATTGTGTAGGTGGAGGGGATATCATTCTCCCGGCGGGCCGCGTAATTATATCCGTTCTTGAGATCCCCGATGCCGGGATGATACCAGCCTCGGAGGTTCCACTCGTCGAAGGCTATCTTGATCCGGTCGTCCACCTTGGCCTCCTCGAGGATGCCTATTGTGTTGCTGATGCTGTTCTCCGGTCCGTCAGTCCTCATCATGCAGGTGAGGTAGGTCGTGGGATCCTTGCTTATGTCGTGGGGAACCCAATATCCGTGGATGGACACAAAATCAAGCAGATAGCCAGCCTTCTCGAGCAACGGGAGAGTCCAGTAGCTGGCAGGCAGCGCGGCCGCGAAAAGCTTGATATTCTTGTCGGCGCTGAGCATCAGCTTGGCGCTCTCAGCCACCAGCGGTCCCCACTCCTCGGCGCTTTTCTCGCCCAACTCGTGGCGGCCCCAATTTTCGTTGCCGATGCTCCAATATTTGACGTTGAAAGGTTCCGGAGAGCCGTTGGCGGCCCTTTGGCGGGCGAACTTCCCAACGGTCTGGTTGCAATATTCCACCCAGTCGCTCATCTCCTCCATCGTGCCGGTGCCGGCGTTGGTGCAGATGAACGGCTCGCAGCCCACCTTGTGGCACCACTTGACGAACTCGTCGGTTCCGAAGGTATTGGGATCCTCCACCTGCCATGCCTTGTCCCATACGCTCTGTCGGTCAGGTCCGACAGCGTCCTTCCAGTGATAACCGGACACGAAGCATCCGCCCGGCCATCTCACGATGGGGACCTTCAATTCCTTGACGGCCTCTATCACATCTTTGCGGAAGCCGTCCTCGTCAGACAGAGGGCTGCCGGGGCTGAACACGCCGCCATAGACCTGGTTGTCGAAATGCTCGAGGAAGGCCCCGAATACCATAGGATTGTATTTCACCCGTTCGGCACCTTCCTTGATGGTCATGGAGTTCTGTGCGGATAGGCTGGACACTCCGGCCAGAAGCGCTGCCAGGAATAGACCTAAATAGTTGTGTCTCATATTAATATTCGATTTTGACAGGACCCAGGAGACCGGAGTCGCGCAGGGGGCTGCCTGCCTTTGGCCCGGCTATGGTCCAAGTCTTTCTCTCGGCCTCGGGTAGCGAGGCGTCATAGGCCAGGCGGTTGTACCACGTGCCGGTCACATCTACGGCCAGTGAGTTTTCGCCTTCTTGGATGAAGTCCTTGATATTCAGTGAATATGGCTCTGTCCAAAGAACACCGGCGCTCTTCCCGTTGACCTTGACGTCGGCGATGAAATCAACTTTGCCGAGATCCAGTACCAAATCTTTACCGACCAGGTTTTTGTCAATAGTGAAGCTGGCATTGTAGGTGGCTGTGCCGGAGAAAGCCTTACCCTCTTCTCCAAGGTCAAGGTCTTTCCAAGGTTTCAACTCATTGATGGCGAGAGGTTCCGTAGGTGTTCCCCAACCGTCCGGGAACTTGACAGTCCATCCTTCAACGGCGATCTGGCCGGCATCAGGTTTTCCGGGGAAGGCCTTTTCCTTGACGGTGGGCGAGGAGGAGCCACTTCTGAACACCACGAAACCGCTTTCGGCTTGGGCAAGGTCGAGACGCACCTTCTTCATCCGGCCCAATCCCTTGGATTTCAGCGATCTGACCTCTCCGTTCACGGGATTCCACCATTCGGCTTTACCCTTGCCTTCAAGGCGGATAACGCCATTGAAACTCTCACCGACCGGGGCGGCGATGTAGTACCATCTGGCGCCATCGACCACTCTCTCTGACCAGATGATCTCAGCTCCGCTATCCTGGATATGAGGTTTCAGGCCAAAGGCCTTCAGGGCATCGGCCAATTCGATTCCCACGGCCAGGCGGCCTTTGCCGATTTTGGTGATCTTACCTTCCGGGATACCTCCCCAAAGGGATTCTACGGCTTTGTCAAAGAGATTGGTCTCGTCCTCATTGAGGGTAGCGGGAGCCACAGGTGCCTTGGCGATGACTTTCGCCCCATCGTTCACCAGTTCCTTGATCTTATCGATGGTCCCGGGGAGCATCCTTTCGTTTTCCGGAATCCAAAGTACCTCATATTCAATACCTTCCGGAGTGACAAGTTTGCCGTCCTTGACGGATATGCGGTTAAGCAGGGCGTCCGGGTTGCAATAATCATATTTGAACCCGTCAGGGAAACGGATGTCTCCACTCTGGCGTTTGCCGCTTCCGGTGTATTGCGAGGGCTTGTGTCCTACCTCGTCGCCAAGGTACCAGAGAACATCCTGTACCGGGCGGCCCCTCTCAAGCAGATAGCTTGTGCGGGCGAGATAGGTCGTGAAGTGATTCATATATTTCCACCAGGTCTGACCCCTCAGGAAAGGTGTTCCAATGCTGTTGGCGAAGCTGGTTCCAGGGGGGAGGAAGCCGATCTGGGGATTGTGGGTATAGGTGTGGAACACATTGTGGGTCACACCTTCCGCCATATTGAAGTTGGCCACTTCCTTGAGCATCTGCCAGTGCTCGTCCCAGGTCAGGGCGAAACTAGTGAAACTCTCCGACGCGACCCTGGGCTTGCCGTAGATGTGGGCGGCCGACTCGGTGGGTTCGATAGGCTTGAAATCCAGGTCGCCCACATAGCCTTCTGTGAAAGGCTGCCAGAACTCGCACATCGGGACATCGGCGTATTTGAAATACTCCAATGGATCCATAGTGACCACGTCGCTTCCGGCGGTCTCATATTGGACTTCCATGCCCTTCTCACGGGCGAGGTCGGCCATCCTCTTGAAGAAGTTCTCGACATAGAGGACATTCACCGTCCGTCTCCAGTCAATCAGGAAGCGGCTTGTCTCCTCTTGATTGTCAAGCACGTAGCCCATTAGGGCGGGGAGTCTTTCCGCAAGGGAATATCCTGCGGCGTCCTGGAAATCCTTCTCCATCGTGTCCGTCCAGGTCTGGGTGTTGCACTCCCAGCTGTCCATCAGCATACCTGACGCTCCTCCCTTGAGCGGGCCGTCCTGAAGCATACCGACATAGTTGGCGAACTGGGTCTCAGCTCCCTTGGGATCGAACTTGCTGCATTCCCATCCGGTTGCCTCCGGTGGGGCGGGTGAGTTACGTTTGCCCGCGTTGACATGCCCAATCCTCAGGACTGTCCAAGTACCTTGAGGGCAGTCTCCAGCCGGAGCTGTCCAGTCAAGCGTACCGTCCGGTCTCATCTTGTCAGTTATGTCGATTATGTCCTTTGTCTTGATAAAGGCCAAAGGATTCTGCTCGGTGTGCTGCTGGTAGGCTTCCTTGGCGATAAGGGTCCAACCGGCCTCACCCCTCCAACTGTTCTTCCTGGCGGCTGACCAGAAACGTACGAAACGCACTGATGCGGGGTGGGCATTGGTTAGTGTAAATGTGTAACTTTCAGCGCCTTCCACCTCGTTGCAAGCAAACACCATGTTATTCGTTCCGCCATCCTGCCAGTTGCTCATAGGCAAGTTGGCGTCGACCAAGGTTTTCTCCTCTCCGGCGCTTGTCTTTGCGGTGAGACTTACGTGTATTCCCGGATTGTAGCAGAAATTATGGGAGAAAGCGCCCACCGGCGGGAGTTCCAGGGTGCGGATCACCTCGCCTTTCGGCAGAGTGAAAGTGACTGTGCTGGTTGTTCCTGACTGGAGTTGTATGTCTTTGCTGTTCAGCCCTTTGAAAAGATCTTTCCATTCCTCTGGGCCACTTGTAGGCTCTGGAATCAGGGCTTCTCCGGTGTCTCCAAGAGGGGTGGGGAAGGCCAGAACCTTGATGTCACGGTAGTCTCTCCATGGCTCGGTTGAAGGATTGCCTTTAGGAAGTGGAGAGGAGGTTTTCATACCCACAGGAATGTCCGTTCTGGACCATACCAGGGTTCTCATGGCGTTCTCGGGCTGTATCCACGGGCCTCCGGCCATTGACCATCCCGGACATGTCTGTACGGTCAGGCGGAGTCCGAGTTCCCGGGCCTTTTGTCCCAGGTAGCCGACCATCTCTTCCCATTCGGGGCTGAGGGTGGTCAGTTGATGTCCGGTGCCTGGCCACGGGCCGCCGAAATAACCGTGGAACCATTGGACGCCGGAGATTCCGGCGTCGGCGATTGCCTGCAGGTCGGCGTCAATTCCTTCCTTGGAAACATTTCCACCTATGAAATGGAACCAAGTCTCAGGATAAAACACCTTGCCAGGCTGTTTGAAAGCCGCCTCGTCTTTTGCGCTGAATGGGGCGCCGAGAGTCTCGGCATCCGGAGTGATGGCGACAGGTTGGGCGTTGGCACTGCCCGCCACCCATAATGACAATACCACCGTCAGGGCGACTGTGCCCAGGCGGTGGTACATATTACTACTGAACATTATCTTGCTTGCTTTAATCTGATTGTCAGTACATTAAGTGTTTTTTGGAATTATTCCTCCAGCCGGCGTCGCTCTTGTAGTCGGTGAAATACACCACGAGGTCAGCATCGCTCTTGTAATCGACGAAGTAGATTTTCTTCTTGGCGTCGCTCTTATATTTCACGAAGTGCCAGATGCCCTTGTTGGCGTCAGCGTCACTCTTGTAGTTGGTTTTGTACACGACAAGGTCAGCGTCACTCTTGTATTTGGTAACATAGACTTTGACTTGAGCGTCGCTCTTGTAGTCGCAGCTATAGACAGTCTGTCCCGAAGCGGCTACCCCTATCAGAGCCAGAACTAGTGTTATTAATATCTTTTTCATAATGATGAGGTTTTATTCTTTTGTAAATATAGCAAAAATCGTGGCAAATGCCATCTCTTACGACTGAAGCTGTTTAAGAGCGTTTATCATTGCAGGCGAGCCAAGGCTCAAACTGTCGATACCAAGCCCGCACAGAACCTCGGCGGCTTCCGGATCAGAGGCCGCCTCACCGCACACACCCACTGGTATGCCTTCCTTTTTGGCCGCTTCCACAACTATCTTGACAGCACGTTTCACGGATTCGTCAAGTGGATCGCAAAGGTATGATACAGAGGAGTTTCCCCTGTCGGCCGCCATTACATACTGGGTAAGGTCATTAGTTCCGACACTAAAAAAGTCAGACTCTTTAGCGAGAAGGTCTGAAACGATCGCTGCGGCAGGTGTCTCTATCATGACGCCTGTTTCCATGTCGTTGTCGAAAGGTATTCCGGAGAACCTCAAAGAGGCCTCGCATTCCTCCACAAGCGCCTTGGTCCGCTTCAGCTCTTCCACACGGGTAACCATCGGGATCATCATCCTGACTTTGCCGTGAGCGCTGGCGCGCAGTATCGCCCGTATCTGTTCTTTGAAGATGTCCGGCATGGATAGCGACAACCTTATTCCTCTCATTCCCAGGAAGGGGTTGTCTTCTTTGGGCATATTCAGGCATGAGACAGGTTTATCTCCTCCGATGTCCATGGTTCTTATGGTCAGGGGCCGGCCCTGGCAAGCCTCCACGGCTTTCTTGTAGACCTGATATTGCTCTTCCTCTGAAGGAAGCCCACCGTCAGCCGGGAACAGGAACTCGGTCCTGAACAGGCCTATACCTTCGGCTCCGCTCCGGACAGCTTCCTCAATGTCTTTTACGGAACCGGCGTTCCCGAAGATCTTCACCCCGTATTTCCGGATGATCCTTCTCATCTTTTCCGGAATATCATTCCCTTCGGCAAGCCTGCTCTTAAAAGCCTCTATCTGGGTGTCCGTCGGGTTGACTTTGACCTCGGAATTGCCCGCGTCGACCAGCAGGATGTCTCCAGTCCGGATTCCGCTTATGTCGATTCCGGTGACGAAAGGGATGAGTCTGCTCCGGGCGATAATGCCCACGTGACTCGTGGGGCTGCCTTTACTTGTCACCAGCGCCCTGACTTTCCCCAAATCCATCTTCGCCATATCCGAGGGGAATAATTCCCTGGCTACCACGACAGCGTCCTGAGGAAGGTTTTCAAATGGATTGGAGGATGCCCCTTCGAGGTATTGGACAAGACTCCCGCATACGTCCTTGAGGTCATCAACCCTGGCTTTGAAATATTCATCATCAATCTCGCCGAACATGCCGGAGATCTCGTCAGCGGCTGCCTTGACGGCCTCGGAGGGAGTCATCCCCTCATCGATTTTACTTTGGATGGTGTCAAGGAGAAGCGGGTCCTCAAGAATCTCCAGGTGGGCGGAAAACACTTCAGGCGCCGGACTGTCCTTGATAAATGCCTTCAACCTCCCGGTCTCGTGTCCGAAGGCTTCATCAAGAGTCCGTCCGCTCCATTGTCCAGCTTCGTTCCCCCGGTGGAGAATCCACGCCTTACCTATGGCAAGAGTCCCTTCCATCCTTATTCATCCAAGCTTTCCAGAAACCTTGTCACTTCCGCCAAGGCTTTATCCTCGTCAGGTCCGTCCGCCTTTATCTCAACCTCGGTCCCTTTCTTCAACGCCAAACTGAGAATGGAAAGGATGCTTGACGCGTTGACCGTCCTTGCCGCGGTGGACATGGTGATCTTCGTCCCTTGGAAAGACTTGACTATTTTGACCAGGTCACCAGCCGGACGGGCGTGCAAGCCATCCGGCGCCCCGATTGTCAGTTTCTTGGCTATCATATCATTTAAGTTTGTCGAATATCCCTTTAGCGTCGGAAGTGTGGCAGAGGTAATAGAGGGTCTCCTCGTCTTCCAGGGCGGATGAGACCTTTGCCAAAAGGTCGAGGTGCTCATCTCCCTTGCCTGCGATTCCTACGATGAGATAGGCCTTATCGTCCCCAAAATCAACACCTTCCGGGTATTGCAGGACGGATATTCCGCTCCGAAGGACCTTCTCCTTGGCTTCCGCGGTTCCGTGCGGGATCGCCACACCCATACCCATATAAGTGGTGGTCAGTCTCTCCCTTTCCAACATCGATTCCGCATACCCTTTCTCGACATATCCCGATTCTTCAAGCATTCGCCCGGCACGGAGGATCGCGTCTTCTTTGCTCTCGCTCCCCAGGCCGGCGATCACGTTCCCCGGGATGAGGACGGGAATATCCTTGTTTTTAAGTCTGGCGACCAGTTCGTCCAGCTTGGGGTCAGAGATGAAATTGGTGATCTGAACCACTTCATGGTCATGGATCCTGGCTGCTAACACACTCTGACAGACCACTATGTCGGCGTCTTCGGGAATGGCGTCAACCGCTGAGTTCACGCAAGTTATGCCGTTTATTCCGTTTTTGAGGAGCTTTGCTTTAAAGCGGGTGGCCCCCAAAGCGCTGGAGCCCATTCCGGCATCGCAGGCGAAGACGATCTTCCTTATCTCACCCGGAAGGGCGGGAAGGTTGTTGGTGACGTGGTTCGTGCCCTCCTTATCAGCCGACGCTTCTTCATCACCTTGGAAATCAGGCTTTGCCTTGATCATCGGTATGGCCAGCAGGAAGGAGATGGCGGTTCCTATAATGACTCCCATTATGCCGATCAGCAGCCGGCCCTTGGGAGACATCAGTATTATGGATATCAAGCTTCCCGGAGATGCCGGAGCCACAAGCCCGAATCCGGTCATGGTGAAGAACAAAAGCGAGCAGATGTTGCCGGTCATCACGGCCAGCAGCAGGATGGGCCTGGCTAAGACATAAGGGAAATATATCTCATGGATTCCTCCGAACAGTTGGATGACGGCGGCTCCGGGAGCGGCATCCTTGGTCATTCCCTTGCCGAATGCCCAGCAGGCCAGCAGGATTCCCAGTCCCGGTCCGGGGTTAGGGTCGACCAGGAACAGCATGGACTGGCCCATTTCGGCCGCCTGCTGTATTCCCAGGGGGGTCATGATGCCGTGGTTGACGGCGTTGTTGAGGAAAAGGACCTTGGCCGGATCCACAAGCACCGCAAGAAGGGGATTCATCTTGTGGGCAAGCATCCAGTCAACTCCGGAGCTGAGAAGCCTTGTGAGAGAGTCAACCACATTGCCGATGACAAGGTACCCGGAGACAGCCAGGATCATCGCGATTATGCCCAGGGAGAAATTGTCCACGAGCATCTCAAACCCGGCACCGACTTTCCCCTCCACCATCTTGTCGAACCGCTTGACGCACCAGCCGGCGACCGGACCCATTATCATGGCTCCAAGGAACATGGGAGTGTCAGTCCCGATAATGACACCCATCGCGGCGACCGCTCCTGCCACTCCACCCCTGTATCCGCAGACATTCTTTCCGGCAGTGAACGCTATGAGGGTAGGTAACAGGTACTTAAGCATGGGAGAGACCATCTTGGCGATGCTCTCGTTAGGCCACCATCCGCCAGGTATGAACAAGGCGGTAATGAGACCCCAGGCGATGAACGCGCCGATATTCGGCATGACCATCGCGCTCAGGCTACGCCCGAATCTTTGTACCTGCTCTCTTATATTCATACTAGTCGTAAGCGACGTACCATTGGTCCTCGCCGAACGGTACGAGTTTGTCACCGACCTTCCGCAACCCCATCAGATTCATGCTCTCCGGGGCGGGATGGTTGATCCAGATGATAGGGTTGTCCTGCGGGTCAAGGGCTATGGAAAGCACCTCGGGTGTACCGTATTCATCAAGGTCGACATTCCAGATGCTGTATGGATCTTCCGGGTCGAACTCCGTCTTCTTTGTATATGTGGCGGTGATAGTGCCGTAATCGATCCAGACGAAAGCGACCATCGCCTCCTTCCCCTTGTGCTCAAACTCGACCATGCCGAAGCAGCGATTCTCGTTCCTGAGTTCAGCTACTCTTCTGGAATACATGATCTTGCGTCCGAATTTTCTCGCTATTTCCTCCTCGTAAACCAAATCAAGAGGCACCTCCTGCTCCGGGTATTTCCATCTGCTGAATGAGGGGAACCGGTGGAAGGCGGCAAACTGGCTGTCGGAGGCGAGGGCGATGACCTCGAAGCTGGTGTATCCCCGGAACATCTTCTTGCGAAGCTCATCATAGGTGCGGAGCTCATAGTGGATGCCTTGCGCTATGTCCGGGTCGGAATGGTAGCAGCCCCATTTCGCGTTCTCGTCCTTTGAGTTATCCTTGACAAAATAGAGATGTCCGTAATTCTGCTTGAATATCACCCAGTTGTCCATGGAATAGTCATATTCGTCATCCCTGGCGGACGCGCTGACGAAAGCGAAAAAGTTCTTGTCGGGATAGACATAGCTTGGCGTTGTCAGGCTCTCCCAATCGTAGGGGATGCCGCTGCCCCAGAAGGCTCCGGGCATAATGTATTGGTCCTTGGCTCCCATCCGGACCTCGGTCACGTCATAGTTCCCAGTGAACGCGTCCTCTCCGATGCCGACGACCGGGTATTCTGTTCCGTTGAATTTGACGGCATCAGGAACCTGGATGACTCCGGAGTATCTGCCTCCGCGGATCAATATCGCGGTCGTGCCCTCGTCAATCAACCGGTACATGAATCCGTCGGCGGTGGCGAAAGAGCCTCCCTCGTAACGGTATTGGGCGGTCAGACCCATTCCCATACCGAAAGGTGTGCCTCCCGCGTTGAAATGATCGGTAAGCTCCAGAAGCTCTTCCTCGGGCTTGAACTCGCCTTCGAGAGTATAGTCATAGAACTCAGTCTTGACGTTGTAGCTGAACTTGTTGCCCTTCATGGGAATCCATTTCCCGTCCTCAGGGGTGAGTTCAGCGGAGTGGCCGTCCTCGTTGATCACGAAAACGTGGAACCAAAGGTCTCCCTTCTTGTTGAAGGCGATGCTGATGGTTCCTGTCTCTCCGATATCCTCATAGCTGTAGATTCCGCTGGGAATCGGTGTGGCGGCGGAAACGGTCGTTGATGAAAACGCGGCGGAAATGGCGGCTATGGCCATGACGACCGCAGTGGATAGTATTCGTAGGTTTATCATATCGTAAATATAGTCAAAAAAACCGAGCTATGACTATTTAACGGACATTGAACGGCTCCATGATGCTTTTTGGAGTGTATGTTGTAAATACAGCTTCTTTACCGCCAGAGATCGAGGAGGGGAAGAGCAGGTTCCCGTCGCATCTGGAAGATCCTCCTTTGGCGCTGACCCCCAGAAGCCCAGTGGCGAGTCCGGGAGCGGAAACAAGCATATAGTTGGCGATTCTGGGGGCTTTGAAAACAGCCAGAGTGTTCCCGTTCTCGTCAAGTAACGCGTTAGTTCCTCCAGGACTCACATTCATTTTGTAAGTAGGCTGGATGAATTCGGCTCCAGGCTCCACGCCGCCGAAGGCCACCAAGGTTGCTCCGTTCTCAATGTAGACCCTTTTCCCAGACTCCCGCATAGCGTCCAGGGATCCTTCAGGAGCGTCTATCAGGCACACCGCGTAGACTATTCCTCCAGAGATCTTCAGATCGTCATTCGAGTCGATAGCGTCATTGCCTCCAGATATGGCGCTAGTGTAGCCTCCGGTGATGTATATTCCACTCTGGGAATTGATAGCGTCGTCTCCATCGGCGTTGAAACAATGCTCTCCTCCTGAGATAGTTACCTTTCCTTTTACTTCCAAGGCCTCTCCGGTGACAGTGTTCACATTGATCGTTCCTCCGGATATCTTTAGGTCCCCTCGCGCTAACTCATGCTCTTCGAATCCTATCTTGATGCCTTTCGATGAGACATCATTCACTTTGTGACCAGAAGTCTTGATAGTTAGCGTGCCTCCGGAAATCCGGCTCTCTCCGAGGGAACGGTTCTCCAAATAGAAGTCGTAGCTCCCGGCCCTTATTCCCTTTCCTCCATCGCCTTGGTTGGTGATGTCGACAGATCCTCCGGTCATGACGAAATAGTTGTCGGCCTTGATGCCTGCGGTCCCGTTATATTCATTATCCTCTCTCGCCACACCACCGGTGACGTTTATGGAGGTCTCACCTCCCTCAATCAGGACATGATCATCAGATGAGATTCCCTTCTTCGAGTCCGCCGCGGTCGATATGTCCAGTTTCCCTGAGGATATCTGAATGTAGTCTTTCCCCTTGATACCATGTCCGGCGTTTATTTGGGAAATGACTTTGATTGTCGGGCTTTCCATAAAACGGACGTAGTCGTCTGACACGATAGCGCTCTTCCCGACCTTGTTCACGGCATTGACAGTAAGATTACCACTTCCGCTGAATACGAGCTGCCCTTCGCTGAACAGGACGGACTTCATGTCCTCATTTCCGGAATTGAAAGACGCCAATGGCTTGTCAGACAACGTGTTGTTTCCTTCAATCACAACGAAAGTCCTTTTGTCGCTCTGGTTGTTAATGGCCGCTCCATTTTGGTTTGTGATACTCACTCCGCTCAGAAGGATGGCCTGTTTCTTCTCGCTGTAGAGCTTGAAATAGCCGTTTGAGGTGGAGCCGGTAAGCTTATAGACGATGAATTCGTCATTAAGGGTGTTCCGGACAGTGACTTTATTGCCGTCCACAGAGACGATCTCGTGATAATCACCGGCCACATCGGCTTCCCCTCCCTCTTTGAATGTGATGGTGATCATCCTGGTGAATTTGGTGTTGGAGATATCATCGTCGGACGACCGGTCTCCTGTCGAGGCGAAGGTGTAATTCCCCACACCGTCATCACTGAAAGTTCTGGATACTTTAAGGGTATAGGATGATGTGGCTGTCTCGTGAAGATTGTCTCCGGCAAACTTGGCGGTAATTACGGTTGTGCCGTTGCTTAAAAGGATAATCTCGCCACTATTTGATATTCTTGCTATGGAAGTGTTTGATGATGAATATATTATATCTACATTTAAGGGGTTGTCAAGAATAGGGAAGGAGTTGCTCTCGTCCAATGCGACTGAACAGTTATCCGCTGACCAGGACAAATTGACGGGAATCTTCTTGACTGACAGTTTATATGAGACCAGGCGTGACGCGTAATCGTCGTTCTCTTTAGATGTGGCGTTTATAGTGGCGGTGCCGGCCCCCTTGATTGTGACTGAGCCATCCTGGCTTATGGTCGCCACTGAAGGGTTTGAAGATGAGTAAGTTATGCTAACCCCAAGGGGATTGTCCAGAGAGGGGAAAGAGTTGTCCATGGTCAAGATCGCCTCGCAGGAATTCGCTGACCAGGCCAAAGGAGGTTGGGCTTTATCTACTTCCATGGTAAATGCCGCGGTGGTCGCCTCATAATAATTTGAAGTCTCCGTCGAGGCCATAATGGTCGTCGTTCCGGAGGATATAAGGGAGATGACGCCGTCGGATGATATGGTGGCTACCGTAGGGTTTGATGAGGTGTAGCTGATCACCATGCGGTCCGGATTCTTAAGGGTGGGGAAAGAATTGTCGGCGCCAATTGTAACCTTGCAGGTCTCTTCAGTCCAAGATAATTCCGGAACGGCCTTGACGACAGAAAGGATGTAGGAGACACTTCCTGCCGCGAATGTTCCGTTGGACTTGGAAGAGGCTGTTATTGTGGTGGTTCCTATTCCTCTGATAAGTATGTTGCCGTTGGAGAATATATAAGCCACATCAGGAGATGATGAGGAATATGTGACACTCAGGTTGTTGGGATTGGATATTTTCGGGAACTCTGGAGAACTATCATATGTGGCCTCGAACTTATCCACCGCCCAAGACAGTCCCGGATCCTTGAGCCTGATGTCCTGTGCCGCCACTTTAAGTGTGTAAAAGGCGCTTCCTCCCAAGTGTGTGTCGTTTTCAAGGGCTGTGGCGGTGATTGTGACCGATCCTGGGGAACGGAGAATCACGACTCCGTCGGGAGATACGCTCGCGACAGTGTCATCACTTGATGAATATGAGATCTTCTGTCCAGCCGGGTTATTCAACGAGGGGAATGAATTCTCCTCTCCGATCTTGGCATTACAGACGGTGGATGGCCAGTTTATCTCGCATGTGTTTTTACCGACAGAAAGCATGTAAGATACGCTTCCGGCCTCATAACCTTCAGTCTCCGCTGAGTTGGCGGATATGATTGTGACTCCAGCCCCGACAATGGTGACCTCTCCATTACCAGACACGACAGCCACTGTCTCGTCACTTGAGAACCATTTGATTTCCAGTTTATTGGGATTAGACAGACTCGGCAAATCTATCTTTTCCTGACCAATTACGGCGTTGACATTCGATCCGGATAACTCCAATCCACTGGGCGCCTTCTCCACGGTCAACTTGTACGACACCTCACAGGCGTTGTACCCTCCGGTTTCTTCAGAGCTGGCGGAAATGATGGCGGAGCCTGCCCCGAGGATGGTGACTTCTCCATCCTCTGATATGGCGGCGATGGTCTCATCGCTTGAGAACCATTTGATTTCCAGGTTGTTTGGATTATCCAGAACGGGTAAGGTGACTTCTTTACCATAAACCACGGCGCAACTATCTTCAGACCACCGAAGGTCAGGGTCGGCTTTTTCAACAGTCAAAGTGTAGGAGGCGCTGCCGGCCATAAATTTGTCTGTCCCGGATGAGGTGGCGATGATAGTCGCGGCTCCCGAGGCTATGATGGAGATCTCTCCCGCTTGGGATATGGTGGCCACATCCTCGTCAGTAGAGGAATAGTTGACATCAACTTTATTGGGGTTGGAAAGTGTAGGGAAGGCATATTCAGAGCCGTACACTACCTTTACCGAATCGGCGCTCCAGGAAAGCCCGGGATCAGAGGGTTCGGGGGGTATTTCCTCACCTTGCTCTTGCTCTATCTGATCGTCGATGATAGTTATCTCATCACTGGAGCAACCTCCGACCATAAAGGTTAGAGATGTTATAAAAGCGATGAAAAACAACCGTTCGGAACGTCTCATAAATCTGATTCCCCACGCCAGACATTAAGGCGTGAGGCATCGGATCCAAAGATAGCATATTTTTTCAAAAACTGAATGTGTAGCCTATTCCGATATTGATTCTGAGGGTTTTATCGTAGGTGAGCGATTTCAGCTTTGTTCCCTCCTTGTTGGTGTCGATATTCTTGTCCCGGCAATAGTCTGACAGTATGAAAAAATCGAATGAATGCGCGCTATTCAATTTCCAATCCACACCTATGGCTCCTCGGAGACGGTTGAAGTAGGTGTCCGTGTACCCCAGGAAAGAGTAGTCGGAATACTTCTGTGTGGAAGTGTTCCACGTCGCGGAGCAGGCCGGGTCATTGAACACGTTGCGGAGCTCTATATAGCCGTAGGGCGTGAGTGTCGGTGTCGCGTCGTAAGACACTTTAAAACGGCTTTTGAGAGTCAGCAGGTTAGGTGTTTTCTGGTAGGGGTTGCCTACGTCCCTGTGGGTCATCTGGAGCCTTTCCTTGACAGAGAACCTCCAATACCCTGTCTTGTGGCTGAAAGTAACGTCACCATATACTCTGTGGCGCGGGTTCCACTCACCCGAGGAGTTTTTGTCCTCAATTAAAATATATCCTGCACCGACTTTCAGCCAAGAGCTGATCTTGTAGGTCAAACCTGTCCCGAATTGGTAGCGTCCGAAGTCGCTGAAGTTGTCTCCGAAACGGGCTTCTCCGTCAGCGGTCCAGTGGAAACCTTTCACTATCCTCTTGTCCGCGGTGAGGGAGACTCTCGCCCCCAAATCGTTTTCCAAGTCGTTATCGGTTCCCTGGGCTCTTGACAATCCTGTCGCTGCCGCCAAAAGGACACAGAGTATGGTCAATCTCTTTTTCATGGCATCACTGTTCCACGAAATCCTTGGCCCTTGTGAGGGTGTCGATCGTGGCTGTCTGGTCTTTTTCGAGGGTGTAGTAAACTTTGATGAATGCGGCGTCCTTGAGGAAGTCCACGTGACCGATCTCAAGGTTGTCTATTTTGATCCCGATTCTCTTCTCAAGGTCCTCTACCAGTTCTGCCCGACGCTCCGGGACTATCAGCTCGATCTTGTCGTAAAGGACAAGCTTTGTGGATGTGTGTTTAAGGAGTTTGGGACTCTCAAGCACCCAGATCAGGCAAACAACCAACGCGTTAGAGATAAGCATGACAGCCAGTGTCCCTGAGGATAGCTCATAGCGGGCGTGATCCGTGACGGCTCCCGTGAGTTTGTAGACCGGAGCCAGACCGTTCATGGCGGCGAGGGCGATGATGACGAAGAGATATGTCATCTCCCTGATCGGGACTGTCTCAGTGCGGTACCGGATTATTCCGAATATCGCGAAAAGCCCGAGGGTCAGGCCGATTCCTACCTCCACATTGCCCATCATGTAGAGTAGCATGAGCATCGCCGAGGAGAACACCATGAAGGTGAAGTAATAGTCGCGCCGGCGGCTCTTCCGGTAATAGAAGAACTGGATCAGGATCCAGCACACCGCCAGGTTGAGGAAGAACCTGATAGCCAACTCTGTGATGCTTTGGCATGTGGTCATCATAGCGTCCGTGATTGACTGGACATCGATGATGTCCTCATCCGCGAGGGTATATTCACCCAGGTCTTGCATTGAGATCATATCACTTGTATTTTTTTGTTTATTATCTTCTCGATGGCGCGGACCTTCTCCTTGAAGCGTCCGCTCTTAACCGTATTGTCCGTCAGGGTCACCGCCACGCAGTATTTGCTGACTTTTACCGGTTTGACCCTAAGGTCCAAAAGAATCTTTTTCATCTGGCTGCGAACCCTTCCGTCCTGCTTGATCTCGATGATCACGGTATCCAGCAGAGAGGTTTTTCTTCCTGTGCGGAAGTTGTTGAAATACAGATTGGTGTCTATGGTGATCCGCTCTGTTTTAGCTGGGTTGACCAAGGTGATCCGGTCGAAGGCCGTGGAAAGGACGGGGGATAGCTGGCCTATTGTGAACATGGAGTGTTCCGACAGGAAAGCGGTCGCTTTTTTGTCGTAGGAGAAATCCTCCAATTCCTCCGAGGGGATGGGCAATCTTTTTTTCTTCGTGCGTCCCTTGTTGTTCTTACGTTTTATCTCCAAATAGGTGTCGGAGGAGTTGACATATATCCTGGTCCTGACTTTCTGGCGGTTGAGCCGGCGGTTGCGGTGGTTCAGGAATGTCTTTAAATCATTGGTGTCGTAATATATTGAGTTATAAGGACTTATTTGTGCCCCTTCGGTCTCCAGGGCCCGGTATCCTGCCGTCGCGGCGGCATCAAGTACCTTGGAGAGGGTGGCCTCATCCGTAAGGTATTTGGTGTCCAAGCGGTTCATCAGTTTGATGGAGTCCATCTCCCCGAGGAATATCGGCTGGAAACTATGAAGGGCTTCAGGCATCTTGGGTTATATACTCATAAGTCTTTGTGGATATCAGTTTTCCTTTAGGATCGTAGGTGTACTGGATTTTCTTTCTCCCGAACTCATTGTACTCGAACTTCTTGTAGTTCACGAGTCGGTTGCGCTCGTCGTAGAGCAGCTCACGGGTCATCTGGAGGTTAGGGCCCCACTCAAAACGCTTGCGCCATCTCTGCTTCCCGAATGAGTCGTACTCGGTTTCCTCTATTTTTTTCCCATCAGGGGAGTAAGTGGTCAAATGGTCCAGAACTCTGTTTCCCCTGGTGTTGACGTTCCATTCCTTGACGACAAGATTCCTCTTGTCCTTCTTCTCCGAGGTAGCGCCGTTGTCCTGGGCTGAGACAGACAGGCACGCGAGCAACGCTATCGCGATAATAATTATTTTTTTCATATATATGGTCTTACAATCAAAACTCATATAAAAATAAGGCCATGAGCGTTTCCGCTCATAGCCTTTTCAATGAAACGCCGTTTTTCTTCAGCGAACGGCCATTAGAGCTCGCTCATCTCTGCCTCATATTCGTCCTTACGGCCGACCAGGATATCCTGGAACTCCTTCTGGCCAGTACCGGCCGGAATGAGATGACCGCAGATGACGTTCTCCTTCAGGCCTTCGAGGTTGTCGACGCGGCCACGGATGGCGGCCTCGCTGAGCACCTTCGTGGTCTCCTGGAAGGATGCGGCGGAAATGAAACTGTTGGTGCGGAGAGCGGCCCTGGTGATACCCTGGAGCACAAGCTTCGAGGTGGCGGGTTTCGCCTCGCGGGCAGTCATCATCTTCAGACCCTGACGTTCGAGGGAAGCGTTCTCGTTCCTCAAGTCGCGGGCATCGACGATGTCGCCCTGCATGAACCTCTGGCTGTCGCCCGGGTCAAGCACGAAGGACTTTCCGAAGATCTTGTCGTTGGTGTCCATGAACTCCCACTTGTCGACAAGCTCCTCCTGGAGGAACTCGGTGTCGCCGGGATCCGTGATCTGGACCTTGCGCATCATCTGCCTGACAATGATCTCGAAATGCTTGTCGTTGATCTTCACACCCTGCAGACGGTAAACCGCCTGGACCTCGTTGACAATGTAGTCCTGAGCCTTGACAGGTCCGAGGATATTGAGGATGTCGGTAGGAGAGGTGCCTCCGTCAGACAGCTTGCTGCCGGCCTTGACGTAGTCGTTCTCCTGAACGAGAATCTGCTTGGATGTGGGCACGAGATAGTGCTTCTCGACACCAGCCTTGTTCTTGACAATGATCTCGCGGTTGCCCCTCTTGACCTTGCCCATGAGAACCTCTCCGTTGATCTCGGAAAGGATCGCGGGGGCCGAAGGGGTCCTGGCCTCGAAGAGCTCGGTGACCCTTGGCAGACCACCGGTGATATCGCTTGACTTACCGATGGCGCGAGGGATCTTGATGATCACATCACCGACCTTTACATCATCACCGTTGTTCGGCAGGATGTGGGCGCCGACCGGCAGGTTGTACTGCCTGACCTGGTTGCCCTCAGCGTCGACAATGATGATGGACGGGTTGCGGGTCTTGTCCTTGCCCTCGATGATGACCTTGTCCTTGTTGACAGCCAAGACGTCGGAGATCTCCTCGCGGTAGGTCACGCCGTCGATCAGGTTGTCGTACTGGACCTTACCGGCAGTCTCGACGATGGTCGTGGCGTTGTAGGGATCCCATTCGCAAAGGAGGTCGCCCTTCTTGATCTTGTCACCATCCTTGAAGTAGAGCCTTGAGCCGTAAGGTACATCATAGTGGGAATAGGTGATTCCTGTGTTCTCGTCTATGATGCTGACCTCGGTCATACGGCTGACGACGATGTCCTGAATCTCACCTTCGTCTCCGACCTTCTGGATAGTCCTGAGCTCCTCGAACACGAGCTTACCGTCGTATTTGGACTCGATTGAGGAATCGGCCGCGGTGCTGGAAGCCGTACCACCGACGTGGAAGGTACGCAGAGTCAGCTGCGTGCCAGGCTCACCGATGGACTGGGCGGCGATGACACCGACAACCTCACCCTTCTCAACCATCCTGCTGGTCGCGAGGTTACGTCCGTAGCACTTGGCGCAGACTCCCTTGCGGGACTCGCAAGTGAGGACGGAACGGATCTCGACCTGCTCGATGGGGAGTGAGTCGATCAAGGAGGCGGTGTCCTCGCGGATCTCCTCGCCGGCCTTGATGATGAGCTCACCTGTCAGAGGGTTGAAGATATCATGGACAGAGGTACGTCCGAGAATCCTCTCACCGAGGGACTCGACGATCTCATCCTTGTTCTTGATGGCTGTGGCGATAAGGCCCCTGAGAGTGCCGCAGTCCTCTTCCGTGATGATGACATCGTGGGAGACGTCAACAAGACGGCGGGTGAGGTAACCCGCGTCAGCGGTCTTGAGGGCGGTATCAGCCAGACCCTTACGGGCACCGTGGGTGGAGATGAAGTACTCGAGCACCGTCATTCCCTCCTTGAGGTTGGAGATGATCGGGTTCTCGATAATCTCAGCTCCGGCGGCTCCGGACTTCTGCGGCTTAGCCATAAGGCCTCGCATTCCGCAGAGCTGCTTGATCTGCTGGGTTGAACCACGGGCTCCGGAATCCAGCATCATGTAGACCGGGTTGAAGCCCTGCTGGTCCGCGGAAATCTGTTTCTCAACGATGCCGGTGAGCCTGTTGTCGATTGAAGTCCAGAGGTCGATAACCTTGTTGTAACGCTCGTTGTTGGTGATGAAACCCATAGCGTAGTTGCTCTTGACTTCCTCGACCTGCTTGTAACCCTGCTCGATGAGGTTCGCCTTCTCCTGAGGGATGATGACATCTCCGAGGTTGAAGGATATACCCGCGCGGAAAGCCTGGTCGTAACCGAGGTTCTTGATGTCGTCGAGGAACTGGGCCGTACGGGTCACACCGGTGCTCTTGATGACTTCGGTGATGATCTTACGCAACGGCTTCTTTCCGAGAACCTCGTTGACATAGGGAACCTCTTCAGGGACATACTGGTTGACGATGATCCTTCCGGCTGTCGTCTGGACCAGATGCTCTCCCTTTGAAGGATCCTGCTTGTCCACAGGGAGCCTGACGCCGATCTTGGCGTGCATGTCGATAGCCTTCTCGTTGAAGGCGACGATGACTTCCTCAGGACCGTAGAAGTTCATTCCCTCGCCCTTGGCACCGGGCCTGATCTTGGTGATGTAGTACAGACCAAGAACCATGTCCTGTGAAGGGACGGTGATAGGACTTCCGTTGGCGGGGTTGAGGATGTTCTGGGATCCGAGCATCAGCAGCTGGGCCTCCATGATGGCGGCGTTGCCGAGCGGGAGGTGGACAGCCATCTGGTCACCATCGAAGTCGGCGTTGAACGCGGTACAGGCCAGAGGGTGCAGCTGGATGGCCTTGCCCTCGATCATCCTGGGCTGGAAGGCCTGGATACCGAGCCTGTGGAGGGTCGGAGCGCGGTTCAGGAGAACCGGATGGCCCTTCATCACGTTCTCGAGGATGTCCCAGATAACGGGATCCTTCCTGTCGACGATCTTTTTGGCTGACTTGACAGTCTTGACTATTCCGCGCTCGATCAGCTTGCGGATGATGAACGGCTTGTAGAGCTCAGCGGCCATGAATTTCGGAAGACCGCACTCATGCATGTTGAGCTCAGGTCCGACGACGATAACCGAACGGGCTGAGTAGTCGACACGCTTTCCGAGGAGGTTCTGGCGGAAGCGGCCCTGCTTGCCTTTGAGGGAGTCGGACAGGGACTTGAGAGCCCTGTTGGTCTCACTCTTGACAGCGCTGGACTTCTTGGAGTTGTCGAACAGAGAGTCGACAGCTTCCTGGAGCATACGCTTCTCGTTGCGGAGAATCACCTCTGGAGCCTTGATCTCGATGAGCTTCTTAAGACGGTTGTTCCTGATGATCACCCTGCGGTACAGGTCGTTGAGGTCGGTGGTGGCGAAACGGCCGCCATCGAGGGGAACGAGAGGACGGAGATCCGGCGGAATGACGGGGATGACCTTCATGATCATCCATTCCGGACGGTTGATGTCCTTTGACTCGAGGAACCACTTGACGACGCTGAGCCTCTTCAGGATCTCAGTCTTCCTCTGCTGGGAAGTCTCAGTGAACATGCTCTGGCGCAGCTCTTTGGAGAGCTCGACGACATCGATCTGCTTCAGCAGGTCATAGATGCCCTCGGCACCCATCTTGGCCACGAACTTGTCGGGATCCCCGTCAGGCAAGTTATTGTTGTCGGGGAACTTGGCGAGCTGGTCGAGATATTCATCCTCTGAAAGAAGCTCCATCTTCTCGATACCGGTCTGACCAGGATTGACGACGATGTACTTCTCGTAGTAGATAACGGATTCGAGTCTTTTGGCAGGAAGTCCGAGAAGCGCGGAGATCTTGTTGGGAGCGGACTTGAAGTACCAGATGTGGGCCACGGGAACGGTGAGGGATATATGTCCCATCCTTTCCCTACGGACCTTCTTCTCGGTGACTTCGACACCGCACCTGTCGCAGACAATTCCGCGGTAGCGGATCCTCTTGTATTTCCCGCAGTAGCACTCGTAGTCCTTGGTAGGTCCGAAGATCTTCTCGCAGAACAGACCGTCACGCTCAGGCTTGTATGTCCTGTAATTGACGGTCTCCGGCTTCAAGACCTCTCCGCATGACCTCGCGCTGATATCCTCGGGTGAGGCCAGGGAGATGCTGATCCTGGAGAAATTGCTCTTTACCTTGTTTTCCTTATTATTGAAAGTAGGCATATTCTTGAATAGGTTATCTGAGATTAATCCAAAGTGACCTTAAGACCGAGTCCTCGGAGCTCGTGGAGGAGTACGTTGAGGGATTCAGGAATACCGGCGTTCGGCATCGGGTCACCCTTGACGATGGCCTCGTATGTCTTCGAGCGGCCTGTCACGTCATCAGACTTGACAGTGAGGATCTCCTGGAGAGCGTTGGCGGCTCCAAAGGCCTCGAGGGCCCAGACCTCCATCTCTCCGAACCTCTGGCCTCCGAACTGCGCCTTTCCACCGAGCGGCTGCTGGGTGATCAGCGAGTAAGGACCAATGGAACGCGCGTGCATCTTGTCATCGACCATATGGCCGAGCTTGATCATATAGATCACTCCGACAGTGGCGGGCTGGTCGAACCAATCTCCAGTACCTCCGTCGCGGAGGCGGGTCTTGCCGTACCTGGGCACGCCGGCTTTGTCGGTGTAGTCACAGATGTCATTAATGCTGGCACCGTCGAAGATCGGGGTGCTGAACTTGAGTCCGAGCCTTGAGCCGGCCCAACCGAGCACGGTCTCGTAGATCTGTCCCAGGTTCATACGTGAAGGCACACCGAGAGGGTTCAGGACGATGTCCACAGGAGTTCCGTCCTCGAGGAACGGCATATCCTCCTGACGGACGATCTTTGCCACGATACCCTTGTTTCCGTGACGTCCGGCCATCTTGTCACCGACAGTGATCTTCCTCTTCTTCGCGATATAGACCTTGGCGAGCTGCATGACTCCGTTGGGGAGCTCATCGCCGACCTTGACCTTGTCCATCTGCCTCTTGCACTCTGCCTCAGACACCTTGAAGGTGATGCAGTAGTTGTTGATGAGGTCCTGGATCATCGCGTTGGTGTTCTTGTCGGAAGTCCACTTGCTGGAATTGATGTTCTGGAAATCGATACCCTTCAGCTTCTCTTCGGTGATCTCTTTCCCCTTGGGGATGATCTCGACACCATAAAGGTCGTTGATACCAGCGCTCTTCTTGCCCTTGACGAGCACGGAAAGCCTCTGGATAAAGTCAGCGTAGAGCTTGTTGGCCTTCTTCTCGAAATCCTCCTGGAGAACCTCCAGACGGGCCTTCTGGTCCGTGCGGGCGCTCCTGCGGTTGCCTTCCTTGGAAGCCTTGGCGTAGAGGGCGGTCTTGATCACGGTTCCGCTGAGCGAAGGATTCGCCTTGAGGGAAGCGTCCTTGACATCACCTGCCTTGTCACCGAAGATGGCCTTGAGGAGTTTCTCCTCAGGGGAAGGATCGCTCTCACCCTTAGGGGTGATCTTTCCTACCATAATGTCGCCCGGCTCGACATGGGCTCCGATACGGATGATTCCCTGCTTGTCGAGATCCTTGGTGGCGTCCTCGCTGACGTTCGGGATATCAGAGGTCAACTCTTCCATACCGCGCTTAGTGTCACGAACTTCCGTGAGGAATTCGTCGACATGGACGGAAGTGAGGATGTCCCATTTGACCATCTCCTCGCTAAGCACGATAGCGTCCTCATAGTTGTAACCCTTCCAAGGCATGAACGCTACCTTGAGGTTGCGGCCCAGGGCCAGCTCACCATTCTGGGTGGCATAGCCTTCGGTCAGCACCTGGCCAGCCTCAACCTTGTCACCCTTGCGGACGATAGGCTTGAGAGTGACAACCGTGCTCTGGTTCGTCCTACGGTAGATAGGGAGATTGTAGACAGTCTCCTCAGGGCTGAACGAGACGAATTTCTCGTCCTCGGTCCTGGAATACTTGATCCTGATCTCCTTGGCATCGACATAAGTCACGACACCCTTGCGCTCGGCGATGAACTGGGTTCTCGAGTCGAGGCAGACCCTCTCCTCCAGACCGGTTCCCACGATAGGGGACTCGGGAGTGAGGAGCGGAACAGCTTGACGCATCATGTTCGCTCCCATAAGGGCGCGGTGGGCGTCGTCGTGCTCGAGGAACGGAATGAGGGAGGCGGCCACGGAAGCCATCTGGTTAGGGGCCACGTCCATAAAGTTCACCTCGTCTTTGGAGACCACCGGGAAGTCGGCTTCCAGACGGCACTGGATCCTGTCGTCGGTGATATTGCCGTTGTCATCCATCTTGACCTTGGCGAGTGAGACATATTTATTCTCCTCCTCCTCGGCTGACATGTAATGCCATCCCTTCGCGGTGAGGTCGACCTTTCCGTCTTTGACCTCGCGGTAAGGAGTCTCAATAAAACCGAGCTGGTTGATCCTGGCGTAGACGCACAGGGAAGAGATAAGTCCGATATTCGGGCCTTCAGGAGACTCGATAGGGCAGAGGCGGCCATAATGGGTGTAGTGGACGTCTCGGACCTCGAATCCCGCCCTGTCCCTGGAAAGACCTCCCGGACCGAGAGCGGAGAGACGGCGCTTGTGCGTGATCTCCGCCAAGGGGTTGGTCTGGTCCATGAACTGGGACAGCTGGCTGGTCCCGAAGAATGAGTTGATAACGGAAGACAAAGTCTTCGCGTTGATCAGGTCGATGGGGTTGAACTGCTCGCTGTCGCGGACATTCATCCTCTCCCTGATGGTTCTGGCCATCCTGGAGAGACCCACGCTGAACTGGTTGGCAAGCTGCTCACCGACAGTGCGCACGCGCCTGTTGCTGAGGTGGTCGATGTCGTCGACCGTGGCCTTTGAGTTGATCAGCTCGATGAGATACTTGATGATCTCGATGATGTCATTGTTGGTAAGCACCCTGACCTCGGGATCGGTGGTGAGGCCGAGCTTCTTGTTGAGGCGGAACCTTCCCACGATACCCAGATCGTACCTCTTCTCAGAGAAGAAGAGCTTCTCAATGACGTCCCTCGCGGTCGCCTCATCCGGCGGTTCAGAGTTACGGAGCTGTTTGTAGATATAGTTGACAGCCTCGATCTCAGTGTTGGTGGGATCCTTCTGAAGGGTGTTGTAGATGATGGCGTACTCATTCGAGTTGGCCTCATCCTTCTGCAAGAAGATGGTCTTGACATCGGTGTCGCCAATCTTCTCGATGGTGTCATCATCAAGGACCTCGCCTCTCTCCACAATGGCGACCGTCCTCTCGATGGGGATGACCTCTCCGGTGTCCTCGTCCTCAAAATCCTCCATCCAGGTCTTGAGGACCTTGGCGGCCAATTTGCGGCCCTTGTTCTCCGCGAGGACCGCGGGAGTCGCCTCGATTTCGTCGGCGAGTCCGAAGATGTCGATGATATCCTTGTCGGAATTGTAACCGATCGCGCGGAGGAGAGTTGTCACAGGCAACTTCTTCTTGCGGTCGATGTAGGCGTACATGACATTGTTGATGTCAGTCGCGAACTCAATCCAGGAACCCTTGAAGGGGATAATCCTGGCGGAGTACAGCTTTGTGCCGTTGGCGTGCATGCTCTGGTCGAAGAACACACCAGGGGAACGGTGCAGCTGCGATACGATAATCCTTTCTGATCCGTTGATCACGAATGTGCCGGCGGGCGTCATGTAAGGGATATTGCCGAGATACACATCCTGGACCCGTGTGTCGAAGTCCTCGTGCTCGGGATCAGTGCACGAAAGGCGGAGTTTTGCCTTAAGAGGAACATTGTAGGTGAGTCCTCTCTCCAGGCACTCTTCAATCGAATATTGGGGAGGGTCGATGAAGTAGTCGATGAACTCGAGCTTGTAATTGTTCCTCGTGTCCTCGATCGGGAATATCTCCTGGAACACCTGGAAGAGACCTTCGTCCTTCCTGTTCTCGGGTGTTGTCTCCAACTGGAAGAAATCTTTGAATGATTTCAGCTGAACTTCCAGAAGGTCAGGATATTCCAGAATCTTGGAAGTAGCGAACATTATTCGCTTGTTGTTAGTCTTTTTTGACATGTTCTGCCTTAGGAAATGGAGAAAAACTTTATACGACAAAAAGGTTTAGAGCCCACTAGGCTCTAAACCTGAAGATTATCCCGCAAGCGGGAAGCTGTTTATTTGACCTCAACTTCGGCTCCTGCCTCTTCGAGGGCAGCCTTCAGTTGCTCAGCTTCCGCCTTGGAGACCTTCTCCTTCACAGTCGCAGGAGCTCCGTCAACAAGATCCTTGGCTTCCTTCAGTCCAAGACCGAGGGCTTCCTTGACAGCCTTGATGACCTGCAGCTTGGCCTGGCCAGCGGAGGTGAGGACAACGTCGAATTCAGTCTGCTCAGCCGGGGCGGCCTCGGCGGCGACAGCGGGTCCAGCGACCGCGACAGCGGCGGCGGCGGGCTCGATACCATACTCATCCTTAAGAACCTTAGCGAGTTCCTGAACGTCTTTCACGGAGAGGTTAACCAACTCTTCCGCAAGTGCTTTTACATCTGCCATAATTGATAATTTTTAAATTGTTTATTGTTAATATTCTTATTCTTTTTCCGAGAGAGTCTTGACAAGACCGGCGATCGTCTGTCCGCCACCATTCTGGAGAGCGGAAATGACGTTGCGCACAGGAGCCTGGAGGAGGGAGATGATGTCTCCGATGAGCTCTTCCTTGGACTTGATAGCGCAGAGTTCCTCGAGCTTGTCAGCTCCGATGAAAGCGCACTCCTGGACGTACGCGCCCTTGAGCTCCGGCTTCTCGCCGAGATCCTTCTGGAGCTTCTTGATGAGCTTGGCAGGGGCGTTGGGAGATTCGCTGAACATGACGGCCGTGTTGCCCTCGAGAAGAGGGAGAACGTTCTGAAGCTCCTCGTTCTCAATGCCTTTGATGACATGGGCGAACAGGGTGTTCTTCACGACGTTGAGTTTGATACCCTCGTCGAAGCAGGCGCGGCGGAGTTTGACGGTGTTCTCAGCATTCAGTCCCTCAATGTTCGTGAGATAGAAATTGGGATACTGCTGGAGTTGCGCTGAGATGCTTTCAATAATCTGAGATTTGAGTTCTTTTTTCATGACTTGAATGCTTTTTATTCAGCGCTTCCGCTAGTGAATGCCTTAACATCTATTTTGAGAGCGGGGCTCATGGTGGTGCAAAGGGTCGCACCCTTCATGTAAGTGCCCTTGAGTGTCTGGGGTTTGAGCTTAAGAACCTCGTTCATGAACGCTGTGGCGTTCTCGCAGATCTGCTGGGGAGTGAACGAGACCTTGCCAATACCGGCGTGGATAATACCAGTCTTGTCGACCTTGAAGTCGATCTTACCGGCCTTGACCTCCTTGACGGCGTTTCCGACCTCCATAGTGACCGTACCGGTCTTGGGGTTCGGCATGAGGCCGCGGGGACCGAGGATACGTCCGAGAGCTCCGACCTTAGCCATGACGGAAGGGGTGCAGATGATGACATCCACATCGGTCCAACCGGCCTTGATCTTCTCGACATACTCGTCAAGTCCGACGTAATCGGCTCCGGCGTCCTTCGCCTCATTCTCCTTGTCAGGAGTGCAGAGCACGAGGACCCTGACAGTCTTGCCCGTTCCGTGAGGAAGGGTGACAACGCCACGGATCATCTGGTTGGCCTTACGAGGGTCGACACCGAGGTTCGTGGTGATCTCGACTGTGGAGTCGAACTTGGTGTAAGTGATGTCCTTCAGCATCTCACATGCCTGGGCAAGAGTGTAAAGTTTGGAGGAGTCGTACTTCTGGGCGACCGCCTTCTGATTTTTGGTTATTCTACTCATGTCGCGTGTGAAATTTTAAAGGTTCTCAGGAAATTCTCCGGTGACCTTGATGCCCATGCTCCTGGCTGTTCCGGCGACCATCTTCATCGCGGAAGCGAGGGTAAAAGCGTTAAGGTCAGGCATCTTGCCTTCAGCGATTGTCCGCACCTGGTCCCAGGTGATCGTAGCGACCTTCCTACGGTTAGGCTCGCCAGAACCTTTCTGGAGCTTGGCGGCTTCCTTGAGGGAGATGGCCACAGGCGGCTGCTTGACTTCGAACGAGAAGGACTTGTCCGAATAAACGGTGATTACCACAGGCAGGATCTTGCCGGCGCTAGCTTGCGTAGCGGCATTGAACTGCTTGCAGAAGTCCATGATGTTCAAGCCTTTGGAACCGAGTGCCGGTCCTACCGGAGGTGCTGGATTCGCAGCTCCTGCTTTAATCTGGAGCTTGATAAATCCGGTAACTTCTTTTGCCATGATTGTCTGTTATTCTTTTGTTACTTGAGTAAAGCTGAGTTCCAGCTGGGTTTTCCGGCCGAAAATCACAACTATTACCTTGAGCTTGCTCCGATCCTCTTCGATGGCGTCCACCGTTCCGCTGAAACCGCTGAACGGACCGTCAGTGATTTTCACCGACTCGCCGATCTCGAAGTTCACCTCGGTCTCGACGGGATTGTCCACGTTCTGATCCTGGTTACCAATAATAAACTGGGCCTCCTCATCCCTGATGGGGACGGGAACCCTTTCGGTGAGTGAACCGTTAGTCCTCTTCTCTGTGAGGAAGCCGGACATCCCGGGGATGTCGTTGCGAATGATGTACTCGAGTTCCGGACTAAGCTCGGCCTGGATAAGGACATAGCTGGGATAAAGCAGTCTCTCGACCACTTTCCTCTTGCCATTCTTAGTCACAATCTCGCGCTTGACCGGGACAAGTACTTGAGCCACTTGATCCCCAAGATTAAACCGCTCTATCTCCTTTTTGAGATATTCGGCGGCCTTCTTTTCCTTGCTTCCTGCTGTCCGAAGGACATACCATTTCATGTCACCCATGGTAATCGAAAATTACAACGTGTAAATCGCTGTCATGAGATGCTCGAAGGCGAAGTCGATTACGAAGAGCACCAAAGCGAGGATCACAGTCACGACCATGACCAGGAGAGCTGAGCTTTGCAGCTTGTTCCAGGACGGCCATGAGACCTTCTTGGTGAGTTCTACGTAGGACTCTTTGCAATAGTTAATGAACTTTCTCATCTTTGCATTTAATGGACACCACTAGTTGGAAGCGGCAGCGGTGTCTGTTAAACAATTACCAAATCGTAACCTTTGATATTTCGCAGGGGAAGCAGGATTCGAACCCACATCGACGGTTTTGGAGACCGCTGAACTACCCTTGTTCTATTCCCCTATAAAGCGGGCTACCTTTTCATGCAACCCGCTGGATTCCATTGAGATTACTCAACGATCTTGATCACCTGACCGGCGCCGACGGTACGGCCACCTTCGCGGATAGCGAACTGCTGGCCTTCGTTCATAGCGACAGGAGTGATGAGCTTGACAGTGATCTCGACGTTGTCACCAGGCATAACCATCTCCACACCCTCGGGCAGCATGATCTCACCGGTAACGTCAAGCGTACGGATGAAGAACTGCGGACGATAGTGGTTGTGGAAAGGAGTGTGCCGGCCGCCTTCGTCCTTCTTCAGGACGTAGATCTGAGCCTTGAACTCGGTGTGAGGAGTGATGGACTTCGGCTTGGCGACGACCTCACCTCTCTTGACTTCCTTCTTGTCGATACCACGGAGGAGGAGACCTACGTTGTCACCAGCCTCACCCTGGTCGAGAAGCTTGCGGAACATCTCAACACCAGTGACGACAGTGTTGCGAGGCTCATCATCGAAACCAACGAGCTCGACAGGGTCGCCGACATGGATGGTACCAGCCTCGATACGGCCAGTGACGACGGTTCCACGTCCGGTGATAGAGAAGATGTCCTCGATAGGCATAAGGAAGGGCTTGTCAACAAGACGCTCAGGGAGCGGAATGTACTCATCGACAGCGTCCATAAGCTCCATGACCTTGTCTTCCCACTCTTTCTCGCCGTTGAGGGCGCCGAGAGCGGAACCACGGATGATGGGGCAATCCTCATCAAACTGGTAGAAAGCGAGGAGGTCACGAATCTCCATCTCGACGAGGTCGAGCATCTCAGGATCATCAACAAGGTCAACCTTGTTCATGAAAACGAGAATCTTGGGAACGTTAACCTGACGGGCGAGCAGGATGTGCTCACGGGTCTGAGGCATAGGACCATCAGTGGAGGCGACAACCAGGATAGCACCGTCCATCTGGGCAGCACCAGTAACCATGTTCTTAACGTAGTCAGCGTGGCCTGGGCAGTCTACGTGAGCATAGTGGCGGTTGGCGGTCTCATACTCGACGTGAGCCGAGTTGATGGTGATACCACGCTCCTTCTCCTCGGGGGCGTTGTCAATCTGATCGAAGGTCTTAACCTTATCGGCATTACCAGCGACTCTCTCAGCGAGAACCTTGGTGATGGCGGCGGTCAAGGTCGTTTTACCGTGGTCAACATGGCCAATTGTACCGATGTTGACATGCGGTTTCGTTCTTTGGAATGTTTCTTTTGCCATAATATTATGAATTTAAAAGTTATTACACACAAAATCGAGCCGGTGATGGGATTTGAACTCATGACCTCATCCTTACCAAGGATGCGCTCTACCCCTGAGCTACACCGGCTTTTTGTGGAGCGGAAGACGAGGTTCGAACTCGCGACCCTCAGCTTGGAAGGCTGATGCTCTACCAACTGAGCTACTTCCGCAGTGGTGGGGGGAGGTGGACTCGAACCACCGAACCCGAAGGAGCGGATTTACAGTCCGCCGCAATTGCCGCTATGCGATCCCCCCAAGTTTCTCTGAAACAGTTCGTTAAGGCTAGAGCCGAAAGAGGGATTCGAACCCACGACCCCGAGATTACAAATCACGTGCTCTGGCCAACTGAGCTATTTCGGC
>JAFYYW010000027.1 GCA_017548985.1 Bacteroidales bacterium | reverse complement strand
TTGACATCGAACCAGACGCTGCGGTTGCGGAGGTAATACAGGTCCAGGTCGAGCCGGGTCAGCATCTTGTCGAGGGTGTCGGTGTAGCCGTTGTAAAGGGTGGCGTAGCTGGTGACCCCCGGCCGGATCTGATAAAGGAAACGGTACCTTGGGTCGCGCTCCATGATTTTGTCGATATAGAATTTCCTTTCCGGCCGATGACCGATGAATGACATGTCTCCCTTGAAAACGTTGTAGAGCTGGGGGAGTTCGTCAAGATGATGATCCCTCAGGAAACGGCCTACTTTGGTGAGGCGGGAGTCTTCTTCCCCTTGGTAAAGAGCCGGTTCGCCGTCGGCCTCCGCATTAGCCTTCATTGACCGTAACTTATAGATAGTGAACGGCTTCCCGTCCCTTCCTATCCTCTCTTGCTTGAATATGACGGAGCCTCCGTCCTCCATTTTTATCGCTATGGCGCAAATCGCCAGAAGGGGAGAGAAAACCAATAGCAACACACCTGAAAGGCCGATGTCGAACGCCCGTTTCATGGCAAGTCCCGCGATGGACATGCCGTCGTTGTGGTGAACCTCGTTCTCCTCTTGGTTCAGGTCATTTTTTTTTTGGCTCGGTTTATAGTCCCTCGGGAAAAGGATGGCATCTACGCCTCCCACCTTCCACTGCAGAGCATCAAGGCCTCCTGTGTTTCTGCAGTAATATACAGGCTTGTCGGCGATTACCCTTCCCGCCAACTCCGGATCGTCAGTGACAAATCCCGAGACAGTGTAGTAGCCTTCTTCCTCCACCTCATTGCAAAGCCTAACGGCCCCGGTTGTCGTCCCGGCGATGAGAACATTTTTGTGTACGGAATTCATCCGGACTTCCTCATCCGAGGACGGAGAGAGCATCTTGGCGGCTATCCTTATGAATAACAGGATAAGGGCGGTTAAGATAAAGTCAGTGGAAACCGCGAGCACTCCGAAAGCGGATGAAGGCAGTTCCACGAATCCGGTCACAAGGAAGAGAATAAGAACGATTTCCTTTATTAGGATGCCCAGGATGGCATAACCTGTCGAGCGCAAGGTCGCGTACCGTCTTACGATCTTCCAAGATCCGGTGGCGAGAAATCCTATTAAGGAACCTGCCAGCGAACCGGACAGCCACTTCATCACAGTCCATGTGAAACCGGGCATGGGCTCGGATAGCCAGCGGACCAGCAGGATGGCGAAGAGGGACGCTATGAGAGACAGGATACAGTCTTGGACGAGTATCCAGCGGGAACCTGTGTATTTGCGTTGACCTCTCATGTTTTACACAACGTGTAAAAATACATATATTTTTTATTTTTCCATCTTTTTTAAAATCGCTATATTTGAATTTTGAATAGTTTACGTTGAAAAGATGTCCTCTGGTGAGAACAAATTGATGAGGAGAAGGCTTGCCGGAGCCTGGATTTCCAGTGTGATAAGCATCACGCTGGTGCTGTTCCTTGTGGGTGTGGGCAGCTTGCTGCTGGTCAACGCGAGAAGCGTCTCCGACTATTTCAAGGAGAATGTCCAGGTCTCTGTCCTTCTGAAGCAGGAAGTCACTGAGGATGAGGCCATGAGCTTCGCCACCGAACTGGATTCCCGTCCATTTGTCAAGGGTACTCGCTTCGTGTCAAGGGCGGAGGGCACCCAGGAGATGTCGAACATGCTCGGGGAGGATTTCCTCAAGGTTTTCGAGACGGCTCCGATCCCTCTTTCCATTGATGTCACCCTGAGGGCTGACTATGTTACCGCCGACAGCCTGGCGGTTGTTGAGAAAGAGATTTCCTCTTCTCCTATTGTTGAGGAAGTAGCTTATCAGCAATCACTTATCGACAAGCTAAACACGAATCTGGCGAAGATTTCCCTCGTCCTTGGAATATTCGTCCTGCTGCTCCTCTTCATATCCTTCGTCCTTATCAATAACACTGTGAGACTCAACGTTTTCTCAAAGAGGTTCACAATCCACACCATGAAACTTGTCGGGGCTACAAAGTCTTTTATCCGGGCGCCGTTCCTGGGCCAGTCGGTTTTCCAGGGTCTGATCTCGGCCTTGCTGGCGATCCTGATACTCCTTGCCGGACTGTTCATTGTCAGGAAGGAGTTCGCGCAGCTTTTCGAGGTGTTCAGCCTTGACTTGCTGCTTATCGTGATCGGGATCGTGGTAGTGTCCGGTGTCGTGATATGCCTGGTCAGCACATGGTTCGTGGTAGGGAAGTTGGTCTCTCTTCCGAAGGACAAGCTATATTATTGATTGATAGATATTTCTGATATATGGCAGATAACACGAAGATGGCGATCACACGCAAGGGTTTGAAGTGGATCCTGATGGGCTTCCTGGTCATGGTGGCCGGCTTCATATTGATGATGGGTGGCGGAGTCAAGGATCCTCAGGTGTTCAATTGGGCTATGTTCGATTTCCAAAGGCTCGTGGCCGCTCCGTTGGTCATACTTTGCGGTGTTGTTATTGTCATAATTGCCATCATCCGTCGTCCGGCGGAACCGGAAGATAACGTAAAGAAGTGATATGAGCTGGTTGCAAGCCCTCCTGCTGGGTATCGTGCAGGGTCTCACCGAGTTCCTTCCTGTCAGTTCCAGCGGTCACCTTATGATTATCAAGGAGTTGCTGGGTGTTGACGGGGAAGGTTTCCTGGATTTCACGGTCACTGTCCACCTGGCCACGGTCCTAAGCACTTTGGTGGTGTTCTGGAAGCCGATATGCAAGCTCCTGGCCGGGTTCTTCAAGTTCAAGTATAATGACGAGACCGACTACATCTTTAAGATCCTGGTCTCGATGATTCCCGTGGCGCTGGTCGGGTTTCTTTTCAAGGACCAGGTCGAGGCACTCTTCGGCGACACCCTCACCACCGTCGCCATCTGCCTCCTCGTCACCGCCGCCCTGCTCTTCCTTTCCGATGTTTTCGGCTCCCGGTCTCCTGCCGGTGGGACAGTTTCCGAAGAACGAAGTGAGTCCCGCAACGGGATCAATTTCTGGCAAGCGTTTGTGGTGGGTTTAGGCCAGGCATGCGCCGTGGCT
>JAFYYW010000026.1 GCA_017548985.1 Bacteroidales bacterium | reverse complement strand
TCCAGAAAGCACTCATTGTTCGGGTCCTGTTTTAGTTCTTTTCATCTTGTTTCCGGCGGGGTCGGAAAACACCGGATCTGCCAACCTGGGCACTTCCGGGCCGTTCCCCGGGAGGCAAATTAGAAAAGGGAAGAAAGAAGAAGAACTAACGAGGGGGCGTGAGAAGGGGATTGGGCAAAAAATGGCAAGAAAATGCCGATATGGTACTCTGACGTGGTACTCCAGATTCCGGAAGGCACAAAAAATCCCCGTCCCGGAGTGGGACGAGGATTTGGGAAAGTGCCAGGATCATCCAGTTATTCATGACATATCCGACAAAAGAAATCGGTTATTCGGTTAACCTTTTTTGCTTGGTTTTTGGTTATTCTAATAAACTATTGTATATTTGTTGGCAAATCGTTAGGATATGGAGACACTCTTCAAGAAACACCGTCTACTGATTTCCCAGGTGAGTACAGACATCATCCGGGAAGCGATGAACGCCATCAAGTGGGAAAAGCAACTGGTAGGCATACGCGGATCCCGCGGTGTCGGAAAAACCACGCTGATGCGACAGTACATCAAGCTAAACTACGGGATTCAAGCGGGCGAGGCCCTGTATTGCCTGATGGACAGTATCTACTTCACCAGTCATTCCCTGCTTGACCTTGCGGAACGTTTCCATCTGATGGGAGGAAAACATCTGTTTCTTGACGAGGTTCATAAATACCCTACCTGGAGCAAGGAGGTCAAGGAAATCATTGACCTGTATCCCGACTTGAAGGTTACCTTCTCGGGATCCTCGCTCCTTCATATCCTGAATGCCGACGCTGACCTGTCCCGGCGTGCCCTCAGCTATGATCTCGCCGGGCTTTCCTTTCGTGAGTACCTCAAGTTCTACCACGGCATTGAATTTCCCATATACAAGCTAGAGGAGATACTATCAGATCCAGATACAATCTGCACAGAAGTCTGCAGGGCCTGCCATCCCCAACCGCTATTCGAATCCTACCTGCGTGCAGGTTACTATCCCTTCTTTGACGGGGACGAGGATGATTACTACGACAGGATAGAAAACGTGGTTAACTATATCATAGACCAGGAAATGACAGCGTTCTGCGGCGTGGATCCCGCTAATACGCGGAAACTGAAAGCCATGCTGCTGTTCCTGTGCGAAAACGTGCCCTACGAAGTGAACATCGCCAAGCTCGCATCGTACCTGGAACTGAACAAGGCGACAGTGCTCAGCTACCTGTCCGGAATGAAGAAAGCGGAACTGCTCCACCTTCTCTATTCCAGTAATGTCTCTGTGACAAAGATGCAGAAGCCAGACAAGATATATGTCCATAACCCCAATATCTTGTATGCCCTGGGATCGAGGGAGAATATCGGTACCGTACGTGAGTGTTTCTTCGTAAACCAGCTCTCGAAAGGCCATACCGTTGAGTACGGAAAAACCGGCGGTGACTTTGTGGTTGACGGCGGCATAACAGTGGAAGTCGGCGGGAAGGACAAATCCTTCGACCAGATTGCAGATGTCCCCGACTCTTATGTCTTCGCCGATGAAATGGAATTCCCCGTAGGGAAGAAACTGCCTCTTTGGCTGGCAGGATTCCTCTATTGAACATAATCCGAGACAGACCCGAGATGGTCGCTCTGGTTCCAGGTTCTCTCCCTCACATCACATATTGATGTTGCCTTGAAAAACAAATGGGACTCCCGAAAGAGTCCCAGTGTTACAGCTAAGCGAGAGCAAGTACGATATACGTTTTGTCCTCGTTGCGTTTCATGATGGCGGCATATAAGTCAGCGTCCTCACGGGAGTCTGTGCTGAACACGATGGTCGGCATAATTCCGCTGTCATAAACACGGGCGACATAATACTTTTTCATTCCTCTGTTATTCTTGGTTGTTTCCATCCTTTATTCTCTGGTAGTGTGTTCCACTTCAGTATAGGCGACCGGTCATTCAAGGACCTCGGCACATGATTCGTGTCATAAGTCTCTTCCAATTTCATTGATCAAGTAGTCGTTCAAGTCGTTGAACCCATAGAAACGGTCGGACATACGTATCGTCCGGTCTACCATCGCAGCCTCGATCACGTCAACGGCCTGCCTCCCGGCGGAATCGTTATCAAGGTACGTTAAAGCCACATCATAGACCTGGATGAACGGAATGGCCTTCTGGACCATGCTGGTCGAGTTCAGGATGATACAGTCACGGGGAACAGCGTTTATGGCCGGATCGTCGTACTTAGCCAGAAGCGTCTGATAGGAAAGGAAATCCATGAAGCCCTCAAAGACACAACAGGCGGGTGTCCGCTCCGTCTTGCTCAACGTGACAACGGTGGGGGCCTTCACCCCATATCCTCCCTTGAAGAACGGATTGCGGATCTCCATCCCGCCCAGGATGTTCATGAAACAGAGGGCAAAATACTTTCGGTCGCCTATTGCATAATGCACTTCCTGGCAATAGCGTCTGCCAATTTCTGCAGGAATACCCCGGGACCAGAGATAACTGAAAAGGGCACTGTGGGTTAAAGGACCGACCTTAACATCCCTCATCTCTGCCCCCGAACCATGGGGAGAAGTGCCCTTGGTGAGTAATGAAGCCAGGGGAGGACCCTGAGTGAACTCACGGCTCTGTGCCTCCAGCCACGATGCGGCGTATCTGAATGAACAGTCTCCGTTCAAGGCTCTGGCGAGATCTATGACATTCCCTCCCTTCGCCGTGCCGAAGTCATACCATATGTTCTTGTCTGAAGAAACACAGAAAGATGCGTTTCTGTCGTCCCGAAGAGGGGAGTGATACAACCACTGCCTCCCACCTTTTGACATGGAGACCGGACGGTACCCCAGATGGGTAAGCAAGTCCGTTATCGGGATCTCCTTCAATTCATAAAAACTCATAATTGATATTTTGTTATATGTCCGAACCGGGAACAATTCCTTCAGGAAGAAATGGTTCCTTGGTTGTACATCCCCTACCCAAGAAAGTGCCAGCGGAATCAACCGGTTCGACGGTTCGATTCCTATATGCCCGCCAGACCGGACTGAACCGATTCCGGCTCCGGATCCAGGACATACTGGATATTCCGGTTGTACACGTATGCTCTGTCCTTGTGCATGATGATACCCTTTTCTGTGAGATACTTCAGGAGGTTTTTATGAACACCCAGCTGACGGCTGTATCCGGCTTCCGCATAAGCATCAATCATCCTGTTCAGCAAGGGAGTGTATGTGATCGGATCAGAAACAGGACGCTCTTCATTTACGTCGAATGCCATATCAAGGGCTTTCCTGTGCGTTTCCTCGGACAGCATCCTATAGTCGACCGGCTCATTCTTCTTGGCTTTCCTGAAATCCACCCCGTCAACGATTTCCGGCAACTCACTGTCATTGATCCTGAATGCAAAAGGAGCGAAATCCCTGTCACGGATGTATGAAGGACGCACTTCGCTGATGGACATGTCGCCCTCGTTCACGCGTACCTGGAGGATGGTCTCCGCCTTGTGGTTCAGTTCCGTTCCGATATGACCACGGACGTTGTCATCACCTTTGTTCAAATGCAGGACGGTATGGATATGGAGGTTGTATTGACTTGTCCATTTCATAAGCAGGCCAATTACTTCAGCCGACTCAGTTGAAGAATTGATATCATAGAGAAGATCCCTTAATCCATCTATGACAACTAGGCCAACATCCGTGTGTTCCGCAAGAGCCAGGTCGATGATCTGGCGGCGCTCGACAGGGGAGAATTCACGAAGCATGACGAATTCAATCCGGTCGCAGTCCTGGCCATCTGGGAATCCGGCCATCTGGAGAATCCTTTTCAGGACCTTATGGCAATGATATGAACTCTGCTCCGTGTCAAAGTACAGTATCTTCCGCTTCTCGTCTGGAAATGACGCGTCATAATTCAATATCTTCTGGTTGGTAAGGGCTGCGGCTGTGATAGCGCAGACATTGAAGGTTTTCTTGGACTTGCTCTTCCCAGTCGATGCACTGAAGTTCCCCAGCGTACTGATGGTCGAATGGCCGATCCGGATGACGACCTGCTGCATTTGATACTCGTCTGTGGCATGGATGAGTATTGTTTTCCAGACCCAGTGAAAGTTCTCTTTGGTGATTCTTGTATCCATGGTTATCTAGTTTTGATTCTTACAAGCTCTTCTGTGACAGCCGGTCGTGCATTGTGACAGGTTTGGTGGCTGAGATTCCGGAAGCACCTGCAGCTCCTTCCAGTTCTGCACGTGACGGGTTCCGGAACAAGCCCAGCCACTTGTCCAGATCGTCGCGCAGGAAGAGGTAACCTTTCCCCGGCGGCGTATAGACCGCCAGTTCCATCCTCTTGACCGCCTCACGAAGCGTGAAGACACTCACGCCGACGTACTTGCTGGCCTCTTCCGTGGTAAGGAACGTCTTCAACATGTACAGTTTTTCCTCAAACCGTTTGTAGAAGGTGACTAGTTCATCCAGGGACCCGAATCGGGCAAGGTAGTCTTCAACAGACTGGAAACGGCCCAGGAGCATTTCAATGTCAGTCTTCTTGCTGAGGAAATCAGGAATCCCGCTGGCCCTTTCAACCAGCTTGAGGATCTCATTTGCGCTGAACTCCATATGCGATATACTTTTATTAGATATGAATTGCCCTCCGTAGGCGTAGGGCTTACAGAGGGCAAAGGTATATCGTACTATTCTAAAGTGCTACTTCAAATAGTTGTATTAAATATATTGATATATTTGTTATTACTATTATACATTTTCTGTCGTAGCAGATTTGATTAAGAGCACCCAACGATCGATCCGGATCTTGGCCGGACGATCTACGGAACCGAATCGGCTGAGTGCCGAAGACAGGTCCCGCTGTGTCATATAGGTCTTTCCCCTGGAACACATGATCAGCCGGTTATTTGAAATAACGTGCTGGTATTTGGCGGTGATCAGGCCGAAATAGTTCAGCTGGGAGAAGAAATATGCGACGACAGTGTTCTGGTTTGCTACGAGTGAGCCCCCGGTCAAGCCCGAGCATTCGTTGAAGAGCTTGTTCATCTCATGCTTCGTGACGCGATTCTTGAATAGGGGAATGTCATTTGCCGCATCCGCAAGGATGGACAGCACCTGGTCGCTGAAGAAGCACTCGAAATTGATGGACCTCGACTTGGCCCGGACGCCCTGCAGCATATGCTCACGCATGCAGGACAGGAATGCCTCCTTGTCCGCCGCGTGAGAACGGTACTTCCGGACCAGGTCCTCACGTGTCTGAAGTAGAGAGCCGATCCTTCCGAGATTGACCAGGTGGTCGTTCCTGATACCGGGATCCGGATCGGCATGGAAGGTATGGGCATTAATGAAGTCTTCCCGGAATCGGTCGTAGGACATACCGCGCTCAATGACGGCCGTCCTGAACATGGAAAGGGCCTCCTGCCAGAGGCAGAAAAGCCCTTCGTCGCCTGAATAGGCACCTCTTTTAGAATGGGATTCTTTACCGCACAAAAAGAGAGATGAAAAATGAATCGTTTTTCATTTCTGTCTTATGTTTTGATGTCAACATGGTGTAACTAAATTCACGAAGAAACACCTAAGTACGATATATCCTATTATTGGTTTTCGTCTCTAACCTTAGCTATGATGCCATCGATAGTATCTACAAAATCAAACTTGTCCCGATGCTTCATCACATAACTTCCTTGAGTCTTGAGGGTACCATAGTTCAGCGACTTGCCGTTATAGGTGAAACAGTCGCAGACCTTCTTGTGTATGTCCGAATTGAGAGGCTTGAACAGCACCATGACCAGATAGACGAGAGAGTTTTTTCCCTTGGATACCCAGTTCACCGGGGAGTATGGGAAATCCAACAGTCCCATGATGGACAGGAAGTCCTCTTCGCTTGCACTCTTTTCCAGGTACCCAAAACGCTTGAGAAGCAGGAAAAGCATTTTCGCCTGATTCCTGGTAAGGTCGGTCTTGAGTCTCGACTGGGTTTTCTTAGGCATGATCAGGCTCATAAGATCCGTCTCCGGATACAACTGAACGATTTCGTAGATTGCTTTTCCCTTTGAAAAAGGGATCTGCCTGCGGTTAAGCTCGCATCCCCATAGCTCCTCGAAATGGCACCACTTGTCACGGACTCCGTATCCAAGGATCTTATTGAAAGCAATGGCAATCAGTTTCAGTTGGAAAGCATGGGTCCCCTCTGCCGGCATGAAGTCCTCGTTCAACAGTCCGGCGTCTACAGCGCGCTGCAGGAGCGCTTCCGCCTTCTGGTTAGAAAAGAAAGGAGTGAGCTTGCCGCGGCCGCACCCCCGGTAAAGACCATTCCCGTACTCCCTTAGCTTATCCAGCGATTCTGCAAGGACTTCGAGTTCCCCATCATGCTCCCGGTAATCGTGATCGGAGAGAAGGTAGTCCCAGATCGGTTTAGAATCCGTGAGTTGCATAAGAGGCTCATAGAGAAGACGGTCCTTGTCCGTATCGATATAGGACATGATCTCAGCGGCCATCTGTGCATAATCGCGGCGGTCAGCAAGAGCAACGTCGAGGATGTCATCATTCCCGACGGCAAGGGCGAAGCAGACATTCCAGGAGTCCTTTCTCATCCTGGCGGTATTGATAGCGGTGTCTTGTCTTGTAATCCCCATAAACGCCTTTCCTTGAACAGACTATGACATACTGTCAAAGATAGTGGATAATTTGTTAACGGCCTCCTGTTTCCTGGAATCGATCAGATGGGCGTATATCTGGGTGGTAGATATCTCGCGATGCCCCAGCAGCTTGGAGACGGTATAGATGTCGGTACCGGAACTGAGAAGAATGACCGCAAACGTGTGTCGGCTGCAGTGGAAAGTGAAATCCTTCGTGATTCCAGCGGCCAACGCCCATCTGCGCAGTTCGATGGAGGTGTATGCGTCATATCTAAAGTGCGGGAAGACCAGATCTGTCTGCTTGGCATCTCCCTGGGTCCCAAGATACCTTTCCGCCGCCTTGGGTATGTCAAGGTATTCCTGGCCTCCGGTTTTCTTCTGCTTGAAGACAACCTTGTGAAGTTATCAAACTTGCGGACCTCGCCCCACGTAAGCTTCTGGAGGTCGCTTTTCCTCAACCCTGTGAAGCAGGCGAAGAGGAACGCCCGCTTCAGATAGGGATCCCTGCACTCGGTCACTGAAAGGCTTTTCACCTCCTCCATGGTTAGGTACTGTCGTTCGGTCTCCGACGATTTGAATCCCTTTACGGCGTCGGCAGGATTGGAATTGATGATCCCATCCTTGAAAGCCTGGTTCAGACATGCTCGCAGTTTGTTGAAGTACGAAATCTTCGAATTTTGGGACAGACCGTTGAACTCTCCGGTCCTCGGGTTATTAGACACCTTGAAGGTGTCCTTCTCCACTGTATCGAGAAAGGTCTTGAATCCTTGCACCCAGCGGGGAGTGATGTCTGCGAAGGTCGTGGTCTCCTTGCAATATATCTCAAGGTATTTGAGGCAACTGCGCCAGTTCCCCCAGTTACCGATGCTGTTCTTCCGGTCATCCAAAAGCAGCCTGTAGTAGGGAAGGAAGAGAGTCTTGTTACCTTGATTCGAACGATCCCGGTTCCCGAGGAGAAGTTCCTTTTCCTTGTCTAGCCTGATGGACTCAGCCTTTGCCAACGTGAGGCGATTCTTTTCCTTGATGTCCAGGGTATTACCTGGCGTGAGGGATAAGCCGATGCTTTCTCGCACCCGGTCTCCAAACTGGACGTAGTCCAGGAAGAGAATAATGTTGCCACTGGCGCTCGTTCTTTTGCGTAATTTTACCAGTTGTGTGCCAACTGAAGCGTTTTCACCTGCCATAAAACATGAAAAACAATAAATATTTTACCTGAAACGAACATGCATTTTCCGACGTTGCATGTGACGAAATCCCAGTGCAAATATATACACTTTTAGTCAATATCCAAAAAGAATATGGAATTTTAAGTGGAACTCAAGTATAATAAATAAATAGTTGTAAATCAATAAATTGTAGAAATAGCAAGAGCTAATAAGTTCGGTTCGATTCGAACCGGTTCAGGCATCATAAAAAATGTATTTATAAATGTTTAGCGATATCTTAAGATTTCCCAAAGTCAAAAACCGTGTATCTAGCCAAATTGGCACACAAAATGGTAAATGATCCTCTATGTGAGGAAAACAGATAATCCACTGTAAATATGGAATATAGAGAAAAATAATAGGCGCTAAACACTATTTCTCAAAAATGAAAATAGGCGTGTTTTCAAAAAAAAGCGCATTTTATCGATGCATCGGGTTTGGTGAATTTTTGTGCCAAACTTGGCACACGCTGGCACACGTGTGCCAACTCGTGTGCCAAAACTGCCTCCTAGGCCAAACTAGCCCAAACTTAACTGACCTTAAGCCAAACTAGCGATTAGTACCTCCAGAGTTTTGAGTTTCAGCTAGTTTTGGCACACAAAACCTCGATTTGCATAAGTTGCAACTAGTTGATTATCAGGCATTTACTTCCCGATGCAGAACCTCCCGAAAATCTCTCCTAACACTTCGTCGGGGGTGACTTCGCCGGTGATGGTGCCGAGGTAGGAGAGAGCGTCCCTCAGATCCTCAGCCAGCAGGTCTGGGGTGATGCCGGAAGAGAGTGAAGACCTGACTCGTGAAAGGGCAGCAGACGCATTCCTTAGAGCCTCATAGTGTCTTGAATTGGTCACAATCGCATGGTCAGAATCCAAAGAAATGTCTTTTTGAGTCGAAGCTAGCGCATTTCTCAACTCATCAAGCCCGAAACCAGTTTTCGCCGAAATGTATAACTTAATATATTTATTATCAATAAAAGAAACTTCTTTGTTTAATAGCGTAACATTAATGTTACCGCCCAAAAGATCCGATTTATTAAACAAAACAATCAACTTCTGACTCGATAGATCCACCTTGGACACTATATCAGAAATCAAAGTGCCGTTCTCTTCTTCAGAAGAAGTGAGATCCAGGACAGCAAGCACGACAGAGGCCTCGGAAAGCTTCTGGTAAGACCGCGATATCCCGATCTTCTCCACCTCATCAAACGTCGAGCGAAGTCCCGCGGTGTCTATAAACCTGAAGAGTATCCCGTCCACCACGAGAGTTTCCTCGACAGTGTCGCGAGTGGTCCCCGGGATGTCCGACACGATCGCCCGTTCATCTCCAAGCAGGGCGTTCAGCAATGTGCTCTTTCCGGAATTGACCGCTCCGACAATGGCGACCGGCACTCCGTTTCTGATCGCGTTGCCGAATCTGAAAGACGAAGCAAGATTATCAATATGCGAAATCACCTCGTCAAGTAAAGACGACAGCTTCGAGCGATCAGCGAACTCCACGTCCTCTTCAGAGAAGTCAAGCTCCAGCTCGAGTAGCGAGGCGACCTCCAGCAAACGGGCCCGAATGTCCTTCAGTTCAGACGAGAAACCTCCCCTAAGTTGATTCATCGCCACCTTTAATGAAGCTGAAGAAGATGATGAGATAACGTCCGCTACTGCCTCAGCCTGAGCAAGATCCATCTTGCCATTCACAAAGGCTCTCCGGGTGAATTCACCGGGAGAAGCCATGCGGGCGCCAGCCGCGCAAAGCAGCCTCAGTATCTCCGTGGCGACAAAGGAGGAAGCGTGGCATGTGATCTCGGCGGAGTCTTCACCCGTGTAAGAACGCGGCGCCTTGAAGACGCTTACAAGCACCTCGTCCACAACTTCATCCGACTCGTTGTAAACTATTCCGTATCTGATTCTTCCCGCGGAAGTCTCATCGATTGGCTTGGATTCGCATCTCACCACATCGCTTACGATTCGCAGGGCCTCCGGACCGCTCACTCGAAGCAACGTGACAGCCCCTGTTCCTGGCACGGTGGCAGGGGCGGCGATAGTGTCATCGAAAAGGGAATAATCCATATCTTTAAAAAATCTGATGCGAATTTACTTAAAAATGCGTACATTTGCCAAGATAAATGAACATCCCCATGTCCCGACAGAACAGAATTCCACTGACCATCGAGGCGCCTAAAGGCGCGAACGGGATTGTTCGCCACTTTATTTGTTTCGCCGGCCATTTCATTTCAATTTGAGATGGTCGTTTTTTTTGAACTGAGCATATGAAAGAAAGAAAAGGAGCGACGCTGAGACTGGAGAACGGAATGGAATTCCGTGGCTTCTCCTTCGGCTATGAGGGCCCCACAGACGGTGAGGTGGTTTTCTCTACCGCCATGGTGGGATATCCCGAGAGCCTCACAGACCCCTCATATTCCGGGCAGATTCTTACTGTAACTTATCCATTGATAGGTAATTACGGTGTTCCACAGGAGGGTCCGGACGAGAAAGGAATCTCCAGGAACTTCGAATCTGAGAGAATATGGGTAAGGGGTTTGGTTATCAGCGACTATTCCTTCGACTACAGCCACTGGGATGCTGTCAAGAGCCTTGACGAGTGGCTCAAGGAACAGAATATCCCCGGAATATTCGGGATTGACACCAGGGCTGTGACGCAGGTTCTCAGGGAGAGCGGCTCGATGCTCGGCATGATTGTCCCTGACGGCGTGACCAAGGATTTCCCTGTCGACGATCCCAACCTCGCTAATCAAATCGCTCTCGTAAGTTGCAAGGAGCCAATCGTTTATGGCGACGGGCCGAAGACTGTGGCAATGGTCGACTGCGGCGTGAAGCACAACATCCTTCGCTGTTTCATGGAAAGGGGAGTGAGGGTCATCCGTGTTCCCTGGGACTACGATTTCAACACCCTTGAATACGACGGGCTCTTCATCTCCAACGGCCCCGGAAACCCTCAGTTCTGCAATATCACCGTGGCCAACCTACGGAAGGCTATGGAAGGCGACAAGCCCATTTTCGGAATATGCATGGGCAACCAGTTGCTTGCCAGGGCCGGAGGCGCCAACACCTATAAGCTTAAATATGGCCACCGCAGCCACAACCAACCCGTGCGGCTGGTCGGCACGAACCGCTGTTTCATCACTTCCCAGAACCACGGTTTCGCCGTTGACGACAAAACATTGGGCAAAGATTGGGAGCCGTGGTTCGTGAATATGAACGATGGCACGAACGAGGGCATACGCCATAAGACTAAGCCTTTCTGCTCCGTCCAGTTCCACCCGGAGGCCTCCAGCGGCCCGACCGACACCAATTTCCTGTTCGACGAATTCATTGGAAAGTTATGAGAAACACTGATATAAAGAAAGTTCTGATCCTCGGTTCCGGTGCCCTTAAGATCGGGCAGGCCGGAGAATTCGATTATTCCGGATCGCAAGCCTTGAAGGCCTTGCGTGAGGAAGGTATCGAGACCGTGCTGATCAATCCGAATATCGCCACAGTCCAGACTTCTGAAGGAGTGGCCGACAGGATATATTTCCTTCCCGTGACCCCGTTCTTCGTGGAGAGAGTGATCGCCAAGGAGCGCCCTCAAGGGATACTCCTTTCCTTTGGTGGCCAGACGGCCCTCAATTGTGGCGTGGAGCTGTATGAGAACGGCGTCTTGGAGAAATATAAGGTCACCGTTCTCGGTACCCCAGTCCAGGCGATTATGGACACGGAGGACCGCGACCTCTTCATCAAGAAGCTTGATGAGATTGAAGTCAAGACTATCAAGTCGCAGCCCGCTTCCAGCATTGAGGAGGCCCGCCGCGCCGCCAAGGAATTGGGTTTCCCGCTGATTATTAGGGCGGCATACGCCCTGGGAGGCCTCGGATCAGGATTCTGTGACAACGAGGAGCAGCTTGAGGAGATATGCGAGAAAGCCTTCTCATTCTCCCCGCAGGTCCTTGTCGAAAAGTCTTTGAAAGGATGGAAAGAGATTGAATATGAAGTGGTTCGTGATCGTTATGACAACTGCATCACGGTTTGTAACATGGAGAACTTCGATCCGTTGGGTATCCACACCGGTGAGAGTATCGTCGTGGCTCCTTCCCAGACCCTTTCCAACAATGACTATTATTTCCTCCGCGAGCTGTCCATAAGGATTGTCAGGCATATAGGAATAGTGGGCGAGTGCAATGTCCAATTCGCATACGACCCTGACGCCATGGATTACCGTGTGATCGAGGTCAACGCCCGTTTGAGCCGCTCCTCCGCTCTCGCCTCCAAGGCGACCGGATATCCGCTCGCATTCGTCGCCGCGAAGCTTGGTTTGGGATACGGCCTGTTTGATCTCAAAAACTCCGTCACCAAGACGACGCCAGCCTTCTTCGAGCCGGCGCTGGACTATATCGTCTGTAAGATTCCCAGATGGGATCTCAGCAAGTTCCATGGCGTGTCCCGCAAGATCGGTTCCTCTATGAAATCTGTCGGAGAGGTCATGGCTATAGGCCGTAGTTTCGAGGAGGCTATCCAGAAGGGACTCAGGATGATCGGCCAGGGCGCCCATGGATTCGTGGGCAACAAGGAGCTGCAGGTCGCTGACCTGGAGACAGCCCTGCGGGAGCCGACTGACAACCGTATTTTCGTCATTTCCAAGGCCATGAGGGCCGGTTGGTCCGTCGACCAGATCCACAATCTCACGAAGATCGACAAATGGTTCCTCGGCAAACTCGCCAATATTGTTAAGACCTATGAGGAGATGCATGCCTACGACAAGATCGATGACATGCCGAACGGGCTTCTTCGACTGGCGAAGCAGGAGGGCTTCTCTGATTTCCAGATCCAACGCGCGGTTTGGAAGGATGGAGGCAGCCCCGCGGCCAACATGGACAAGGTCCGTGAATATCGCAAATCCTTGGGAATCATTCCGGTAGTCAAGCAGATTGACACTCTTGCCGCCGAGTTCCCTGCATTGACGAATTACCTCTACCTGACATATAATGGGACCAAGAGCGACATCGATTATGAGCAGGACGGCAAATCTGTGATCGTCCTTGGCTCCGGTGCCTACAGGATAGGTTCCTCTGTTGAGTTTGACTGGTGCTCCGTCACCTGTCTGAAAACCATTCAGGAGCAGGGATATAGGGGAGTCCTGATCAACTACAACCCCGAGACTGTCTCGACTGACTATGATGAGTGCGATCGCCTCTATTTCGATGAGCTTACCTTTGAGAGGGTGATGGACATATTCGAGCTTGAGAATCCGCATGGTGTGGTCGTCTCGGTTGGAGGGCAGATTCCCAACAACCTCGCGCTCAGGCTTCATGACCATGGTGTGCCGATTCTCGGCACCAGCGCCACCAGTATCGACAAGGCGGAGGACCGCCACAAGTTCTCCAGCATTGTGGACGCCCTTGGTGTCGACCAGCCCGAGTGGAAAGAGCTAACCACGATGGAGGATGTCGAGGATTTCATACGGACTGTAGGATTCCCGGTACTGGTGCGTCCTTCTTATGTCCTCTCAGGTGCCGCGATGAATGTCTGCCACGACGAGAAGAAACTCAGGCATTTCCTCTCACTCGCCTCGGAGGTCTCCCAGGAGCATCCTGTTGTCATAAGCAAGTTCTACCAAAGGGCGAAGGAGATAGAGTTCGACGCGGTTGCTGACGGGGGAGAGATCATCGCTTACGCTATCTCAGAGCATATTGAATATGCCGGAGTACATTCCGGTGACGCCACGATCCAGTTCCCGCCTCAGAAGTTGTACGTGGAGACCGTGAGACGTATCAAGAAGATCGCCAGGGCCATCGCCGGTTCGCTTAAGATCTCCGGCCCCTTCAACATACAGTTCTTGGCCAAGGAGAACGCCATCAAGGTTATCGAGTGTAACTTACGGGCATCCAGGAGTTTCCCGTTCGTCTCGAAGGTCCTGAAGATCGATTTTATCGAGCTTGCCACCAAGGTGATGCTCGGGCTTCATCCAGCCGCTCCTCAAAAGAGCGCTTTCGATCTTGATTATGTCGGTGTCAAATCTTCCCAGTTCAGTTTCGCCCGCCTTGAGGAGGCTGACCCTATGCTAGGTGTTGACATGAGCTCGACCGGAGAAGTCGGCTGCCTTGGAGATGATCTCAATGAGGCTATCCTCAAGTCTGTCCTATCTGTAGGACAGCGGATTCCGGAGAAGCGCATCCTCCTCTCCACTGGCGATCCTCTTCAGAAGGCTGATATGCTGGGTGCCTGCAAGCTTCTTGTCGACAATGGTTACGAGCTCTTCGCCACAGCCGGTACCTACAAGTACCTGGTGGAGAACAGCGTGCCGTCAACGAAGGTTCTCTGGCCCAGTGAGTGCGATAATCCAAACTTCAAGGGTCGCTTTAAGCCGGCCGTGGAAATGATTCAAAATAAGGAGATTGATATGGTTATCAATATTCCGAAGGACTTCAGCGAACTGGAGCTTTCCAATGGCTACAAAATAAGAAGGGCGGCCATTGATTTCAATGTACCGCTCTTCACTAACGCGCGTCTGGCCACAGCCTTCATACGCTCCTTCTGCAACACCTCGCTTGACGAGATCCTGATCAAATCCTGGGATCAGTATTAATCCTCGTTCACCGGGGTTAATAAGAATCGTAGAATTTGGCGTCGCGGGGCGAGACCTTATTCATATTGTCCAGGAGCATCTCATTGGTCTTGTACTCATCCATCAGCTGAAGCATGAAGTTCATCGCCTCGGTGGGATTCATGTCGGCCAGCAGTTTGCGCAGAATCCATATTCTGTTAGCGACGTCCCTGCTGTAGAGCAAGTCATCACGCCTGGTACTGGAAAGCACGACATTGACGGCGGGGAATATACGCCTGTTGGCGAGGGTCCTGTCGAGCTGGAGTTCCATATTGCCGGTACCCTTGAATTCCTCAAAAATAACGTCATCCATCTTGGATCCTGTCTCGGTCAACGCTGTCGCGAGGATTGTGAGCGAGCCGCCACCCTCGATATTACGGGCCGCGCCGAAGAAGCGCTTCGGCTTCTGGAGGGCGTTGGCGTCCACACCTCCGGTCAAGACCTTTCCGGACGCGGGCTGGACGGTGTTGTAAGCCCTAGCCAGCCTGGTGATGGAGTCGAGCAATATGACCACGTCATGGCCACACTCGACAAGACGGCGGGCCTTCTCCAGGACCATATTCGCAACCTTGACGTGCCTCTCGGCCGGCTCATCGAAAGTCGATGCGACGACCTCAGCCTTGACGCTGCGGCTCATATCGGTGACCTCCTCAGGACGCTCGTCAATCAGGAGGACAATCTCGTAGACCTCGGGGTGGTTGTCAGCGATAGCGTTGGCTATCGACTTGAGCAACATAGTCTTACCGGTCTTGGGCTGGGAGACGATGAGGCCTCGCTGACCTTTGCCGATAGGGGTGAACATGTCCACGATACGGCATGACACATCACTCTGGTGCCCATGGCCGAGAAGATTGAATTTCTCATCAGGGAAAAGGGGAGTCAGGAAGTCGAAAGGCACCCTGTCTCTGATATAATCCGGAGTACGGCCGTTTATGTATTTGATCCTGACAAGCGGGAAATACTTGTCTCCTTCTTTAGGAGGACGTATCTCACCTGTGACTGTGTCTCCCGACTTCAGGGCGTTGCTCTTTATCTGGTTCTGGCTGACGTAGATGTCGTCAGGGGAGTTCAGGTAATTATAGTCGGAGGAACGCAAGAAGCCGTAACCGTCGGGCATAATCTCAAGAACACCAGTGGCTTCCACAGTACCTTCGAACTCGATAACCGGAGGTTTGGGTTTCTGGTTATTCTGGTTGTTCTGATTATTCTGGTTATTCTGATTCTGCTGGTTCTGTCCGCCTTGTTTGCCCTGGAACTTGTTCTTCTTCCTCTGGAAGTTGTCTTGTTCGGATTGGGCTGCCGGATCGTCTTTCAGATCATCGAACAACTGGTGGATGAACACTTTACCGTCGACAGGTTTGGGAGTCTCAGTACCGGGAACGCCTTTCTTATCGGATTCCGGCTTCGCCTCATCTGTCTGGGCGACTGTTTGATCCTGCTGGGCGGGCTGTGCCTGCTTGTTCTTCGGTTTGCGTCCTCTCTTAGACGAGGTTTTGTCAGTCTGGGGAGCGGCTGGAGATGTCTCAGAGGCAACTTCAACCGGCTCGGCAGGCTTGGCCTCAACCTCTGACGGAGCTGTCTGCTGGGGGCTCTTCGGCTTCCTTCCGCGCTTTGACTTAGGCTTCTCCTCAGCTGTGGTCTCGACCTCAGGCTTAGGTTTCTCCTCCTGCTTGGGGGCTTCGGGAGCCGCCTCTTTCTTGGCCTGTTGCTCAATCTTCTTAGGCCTTCCTCTCTTGGTTTTGGGCCTCTCGAAAGGTTCCAACGCGGCGGCGTTAGCCTGCGCGTCCAATATATCGTACGAGAGCTCCTCGTCCGTCATTTTTTTCGTGATTTTTATCTGCAATTCCTGAGCGGCGCTTTCAAGCTGCTCTCGGCTCATCTGTGTGAGTTCGAATAAACTGTATGGCATAAAAAAGGGATTTCTTTTCTAAAAGACTCCGCGAATATATGAAATAATATGGTAATAATCAAACTAATTGTCCCAGTAGCTTGTGCTCTTCTTGAACCTGAGAAGGTCTGAGAGGGCTGCGGCATTCGCGGAGATGATGAATGAATATGACTGGTACATACCGGACGGCACCCACGACACCGCTATATTGAAGCAATGCAAGTCATATTTGAACGACATCTGCGAGGTGGTCATCTTCATCGCCACAAAATCCCAGCCGGTCTGGGCCTGTACCGACATCTTGGGAGTCAGCTGTATATTACCTGATATTCCCAATGTCTGTGTGTAATTGTCTTTCTGGAATAACTGCTCGTTCACGTAGCTGTAGGAGCGGTTCATGGAAAGAGTATAGTTGAAGTTCAGGCTCCAGGGCACATTAGGGTTGGTGTAGTATAGCCAACCTCCGGGAATATATTCCCCGGTCACCGGATGGTAATAAATCCTCCTGTAATAGTCAGCGGTGCCGCCTCCGGATCCTCCGCCGTCATTTCCTTTCATCTGTCCCTGTCCGGACAACGAATATGACATCGAGGCGCTGAAATTCGTCAGCCTCAGGGGAATACCTGTCTGGATCAGGTGGAATTTATTGATTCTCATTCCACGCTCATCAATAGCATACGGATCGAAATTCAGGTTACCGTTGATTCCAAGTTTGCCGAATATGGAAGTTGACATCGTGATTCCCACATTGTTCATTCTCAGGGAGTCAGCGAGGAAGTTGTAACCTGTGTTGATATTGAACTGATCGAGAATCTTGATCTTTTTGGAGCCTGTGCCGGTGGTGTCTCTCGCGTCGCGGACCTTAGCCTCAAGATTGTTACCGATAGAGAGGGACATGGTCGCTGACCGGCCTCTTCCCGGCACGGAGTTGAGCTGGCCTTGGTAGATGTTGTAGTCGTATGTTTTCGCGCGTCCGAGGGTGTCCACATATTCAAGGGTCCGGTAACCATTGAAAGCCTTGGCCTTTTCAGGGCTGAAGCTCATGCTCAGGCTGGGGGAGACCACATGCCTGACAGCCTGGAGCTTATGGTATTTGCCGAAATTGAACATACCATAGATACGGGTGCTCATCGAGACTGATCCGGAATAGTTGTGGGTGGCTCCGAAAGCCGAGAATGGCGATCCGAGTTTTGTCTCGACCCTGTTGGTCTCAGGATTGAAAAACGCGTTTGTCTCCCTGAAGAACCAGTTCATCCCATAAGAGACCGATGGGGTCACGTTGAGATAATTGAATAGTGTGAAATCCGGAAGCCCGATATTGAAATTGTGGGCCATTCCGTTGTTGAACTTGTCTAAGAAGCCAGGATCCCCGAACTCGGACGCCTTGAAACCGATCTTATTCTGGAATGAAGTGTTGTAGGCGAGTGAGAACTTCTCATAGAACCTCTCCTTTCCGACCCTGTTCTTTATCTTGAACGGGTAGAACCTCGATACTGAGAATGTGATATTAGGGAGAGTGAAGGTGTAAGAACTATCCCTGGAGTTCTGGCTGTGGAGGGCGTTGACCGAGAGGTTGAACTTGCCTTTCCAGTTCTTGGAGAATGACACAGATGATGATATCTGGTTCTGGAGAGCCTCCGAGACGGAACGTGAGTTATACCTGCTGTTGGAAGGGCTGGAGAAGTTGACTGAGGCGGAGAATGACTGCCCTGGATGGGCCTTGGCATCCTGAGAGTGCGACCATTTCAGACCGAAGTTCTTGCTTTGGAAAAAGTCGGTGCTCCCTTTCTCACCTGTCTGGTCCACCGAATAGTTGAAGGCCATGTTCCCGGAGAACTTGTACTTCACCATGTAACGGGAGTTGATGTTCGTTGCCCAGGAACCGAGGGTGTAATAGTCTCCGGTCAGGGAAAGGTCGAAGAAATCCCCGATCACGAAATACATTCCGGCATCCCTCATGTAGAAACCGCGGGCGTTCTCCTCTCCAAAGGATGGCATCAGCATTCCCGTGGCTCTCTCAGGCCGTTGGGGGATGAATCCGAACGGAATGGCGACGAAAGGCAGGTCGACATCCTCGACAACCAGATGGGCGGGTCCGAACACGGTTTTCTGCGAGGGCTTTGTGATGACCTTGGCGGAGGAGAGCTTCAGATAATAGTGGGGATGCTCAAGGTCACAGACAGTGTATTTGCCTTGTGTGATGTTGATCGACTTGTCGGGCAACATCTTGATGTTCTTGCCATGGAGTATTCCGTCATCTTCCTGTGTGATCATGTTGGTGATCCTCGCCTTCCTTGTGTTGAAGTTGTAGCGGATCTCCTCCATATTGAAGGTCTGGTTACCCTGGGTCATCACCGGCTGGCCTTTCCATTCCTGTGCTAGGGAGTCGTAAGTACCTCTGGCAAAGACGGTTCCGCTGTTCATGTCGTACTCCATGTAGTCGGCCTTGAGGCTTATATTCTCATAGGTGACCTGTACGTCTCCCCAGTAGAACATCTTCCTTTGACCGTCCGTGAACACTTGCTTAGAGGAGTCTTTCGCAGCTGAGAAGGCCGGTTTGGAAATGGAGCTCTTGCTTAGCAAATCGAGGGAGTCCGCCTTCGCCTGCCTGATGGAATCGCGCCTTATGGAAAGGGAATCGAGGTTGGGGAGGGTGTCTTTTACGGCGGTGGAATCCGGCGCCTGGATCTTGGTGGTGTCAGGAGCCGGCGTGTTCTCTCCTTGACGACGATTCCTCCTCGGGTTCTGCCCGAAAACGGACATCCCTGTGAGAGCGACAAGAAGCAAAGCCAATATTATAGTATATGTATGCCTTCTGAAATGCAATTTTATTCTTAAATTCGCGAGAACAAATATACGACTTATTTTGGATATCATTCGCAATTTTCTTGCCGTACTCGCTGCGTCAATCCCTTTTCTGGCCGCTTCCCCCGCGTCCGGCCAGGCACCGTCATCCCAGATAAAGTTATCCACTGTCGTGATCGATCCTGGGCATGGCGGCAAAGACGCCGGTTGTATAAGTCCCAGCGGAAAGACTATGGAGAAGACGGTGGTGCTCGACATTGCCACAAGGCTCGCTGAGAAGATCCGTTCCGGTTACCCTGACGTCAAAGTGGTCATGACCAGGGATGACGACACTTTCGTCGAACTCCAGGGTAGGGCTGATATCGCCAACAAGGCCAAGGCGAATCTGTTCATTTCTATCCATGTCAACTCTGTTGATGGCAAGAGGACCGGCCCCAACGGCTATTCTGTCCATATCCTCGGTCAATACACGAGCAAGAAGAAGGACCTCTATGCCGGTAATATGGATGTTGTCCGTCGTGAGAATTCCGTCATTTTGCTGGAAGATGACTACACCACTAAATACGAAGGATTCGATCCCTCCGACCCTGAGTCATATATATTCATGAATCTCATGCAGAATTCCTTCCTCGAGCAGAGTTTCAAGTTCGCGAAGTTCGTGGACGAGGAGATGAAGGGGGGAGCGATCAAGGCTAGCCGGGGAATATCGCAGGATCCTTTTTATGTCCTCTGGCGCACCGCCATGCCCGCTGTCCTCGTCGAGTGCGGTTTCATGTCCAACCCGACGGATCGGGAGGCTTTGATCACATCAAAAGGGAAAGACAGGATCGCTTCCGATCTTTACGACGCCTTCGCCAAGTACAAGAAGGAATATGACGGGGTATCTGCCGTCTCTCCGGCCCCTGCCAAGAAACCTGAGACAAAGCCGGCTGAAGCCGCGAAGCCCGCTGAGACAAAACCTGTTGAAGTCGCTAAGCCTGAAGAGACAAAACCTGTTGAAGTCACTGATACTGTCGAGACAAAACCGGCCGGAAATGATCCCGTCGTCAGTGAGGATGTGGCGCTGTATGGAGTGCAGGTTTTGGTCTCGTCCCGCGATATGAAATCTTCTGATCCTTTCTTCAAAGGTTATGAGTTCCGCAGGTTCAAAACGGGTAATTTGTATAAGTATTTGATCCTCTGTTCAAACGATCTTTCCGAAGTCAAAAAGTCCTTTTCAACAGTCAAGAGTTCATATCCGGATTGCTTCATTGTGAAGGTCGAGAACGGTGAGTTTTCCAGGGTCAAATAAGCCCTTTTACGGAAGTAATTCATACTGCGTCATTTAGCTTTTTGGCCTTTATCGCATCTTGTTGATTGTCAATAGTTTATGGCAATCTCTCTTGTTTTGGTGACTTCTATATATAAGGAAAATAAAAATCAAAAACAATAATAAAAAAGTTTTTTTATAAAGGATTTTTCCTCCAATTTTGCACCATAAAGCAAGTGGGCTAACCTTCCCGGCTTCATCATTTTTTTAAATTACTTAATGGCAGGACTGGAACGACATATTTCAGTGTGGAACGAGTGTCTTAGGATCTTCGAGCAAAACGTGGATCCGAAGCAGTTTAACGTCTGGTTCAAGACGATCGTTCCGGTCTCTCTTGAGGCCTCCACCCTGACTGTCGAGGTGCCCACTGATTTCTTCCGCAGCTACCTTGAGGACGCCTATCTTCCGATCATTAAGATGGCTCTCCGCAGGGTTATCGGACCGGACGCCAGGCTGATGTACCGGATCCACCCCGTCCGCAAGGAAGAGCCGATGGTGTTCAGCGCCGCCCACGGGAATGTCCCGGAGAACAAGGCTGTGACGCTTAACACCTTCCAGGCCTCCGGCAATCCCGGCCCCTTCGTTTTCCCGGGCCTCCAGAAGGTCAAGATCAATCCCAGGCTTAATCCCGCGTATTGTTTTGACAACCTGGTCAAGGGGGAGTGCAACAAGATGGGAATCAACGCTGGAATCAATATATCCCAGAAGCCTGGCAAGACTCCTTTCAATCCTCTGTTCGTATTCGGAGGACCTGGCTTGGGCAAGACCCATCTCGCTCAGGCTATCGGTATCGCCATCCATGACGCTTACCCGGACCTCATTGTCCTCTACGTGACCGGCAACGAGTTCAAGACACAATACATGAACGCCGTCCATCAGAACAAGTTGGCGGATTTCATGGCCTATTATATGAGGATTGATGTCCTTGTGGTCGATGACATCCACGAGCTTGTCGGACCGGCCTCACAGAACGCTTTCTTCAACATATTCAATCATCTCCACCAGTCAGGTAAGCAGTTGGTATTCACTTCCGACCGCGCTCCCGTGGATCTCATGAATTTTGAGGAGAGGCTTCTCTCCAGGTTCAAATGGGGGCTTTCCGTGGAGCTTGACAAGCCTGACCAGCAGACCAGGCTGGCGATGCTTAAAGCCAGATGCTCCCGTGAGGGTGTGAATGTGAGCGATGATGTTCTTGAGCTTCTGGCCTCCAAGATCCGCTCCAATTTCCGCGAGCTGGAAGGTGCCCTTATCTCGCTTATCGCCAGCGCGACCCTTTGCCACGAGGAGATCACGAGAGAGCTCGCCGAGAAAGTCACGGGCAATATTGTAAGCGAGGAGCGTGATGAGGTCACCATGGACAAGGTCCAGGACGTCGTCTGCGAGTATTTCAACATAACCCGTGAGACCCTCCTTTCCAAATCCCGCAAGAGGAATATAGTCCAGGCCCGTCAGATCGCCATGTACATGAGCCGCAATCTGATCGGGGGCTGCTCCCTGTCTACCATCGGCATGGAGCTGGGAGGAAAGGATCACGCCACTGTCCTCCACGCTTGCAACACGGTGTCCGACCTGATGTCCACTGACAAGCTGTTCCGCCAGTATGTGTCTGACATCGAGAGGATGCTCGTGCCAGTAGCCAGATAATTGACCAACACAAATATATCTCTGATGAATTCAGCCGAAGTACTTGAGATCTTCAAGGAGATCACTCGTATCCCGCGGGAGTCGGGACACGAGGAGCGCATGATGGCGTTCCTCCGGAAATTCGCCTCTGACAGGAATCTTGAATGCCGTGTCGACGAGGTGGGAAATGTCTGTATAGTCAAAGAGGCGTCGCCTGGCAAGGAAGATGTCCCCGCCCTTGTCCTGCAGGGACATCAAGACATGGTCTGCGAGAAGAGGGGAGGCGTCACGCATGATTTCTCGACCGATCCTATCCATTATGAGATTGAGGACGGCTGGATGGTGGCGAAAGACACCACCCTTGGCGCCGACGACGGCATTGGTGTGGCAGCCATGCTGGCTTTGCTCGAGAGCGACCTCCCGATGGGTAAGCTGGAGTGTGTGTTCACTGTCTCGGAAGAGACCGGAATGGACGGCGCCTTCGGAATGAAACCCGGTTTCTTCACCGGCAGGACCTTGATCAACCTCGATTCTGAGGATGAGGGACAGATGTTCATCGGTTGCGCCGGCGGCCTTGAGACCATGGCCAATTTCCGGTACAAGTGCGAGGCTCTCGCTACTGGCTACGCTCCGGTCCGTGTTGAGATTAAAGGAGGTCTAGGTGGACATAGCGGAGACGACATCAACAAAGGTCGCGCGAACACCATCCAGCTGATGGCCCGTTTCCTCAATGGGGAACTAGTCACAGGGATGCAGCTGATTGTGATAAAAGGAGGCAATAAGCATAACGCCATCGCCCACGAGTGTGAGGCTATCATAGCGGTGCCGGACCGTGAGGCGACAATCGGGCGTTTCAACGCTTTCGCTGCGGATATCAAAAACGAGTATTCCAAGACCGATCCTGGTCTCAAGTTGACCGCCGCCCCTTTCCGCTGCACTGAGAAACCTATTGATTCTGATGTCGCCGGCAGGCTTGTCCGGGTCTTGTTCTCATGCCCTCACGGAGTTGAGACCATGAGCCCTGATATTCCTGGCCTGGTCGAGACATCCACCAATCTCGCCTCTGTGCGGATGCGCCGCGCGGGTCTCATCGAGATTGTGACCAGCCAGCGCAGCTCGATCGCCTCGGCCAGAAGGATGATGGCGAGTAAGGTCGGAGCCGCTTTCCAGTTGGCCGGAGCTGAGGTGGAGCACACTTCCGAATATCCCGGATGGCAGCCTAATGTTGATTCCGCCATACTCCACCTTTGCGTGGATTCCTACAAGAAGCTGTTCGGCCGCGAGCCTGAGGTGAAGGCCATTCACGCGGGCTTGGAGTGCGGGCTTTTCGGCGAGAAATTCGGTGACCTGGACATGATTTCCTTCGGTCCCACTTTGCGTGGTGTTCACGCCCCCGGGGAAAGGCTGGACCTTGCCTCGCTGGACAAGTTCACCGAGCATCTGGCGGATGTTGTGACCTCATTCAAGTAGTGTTATGGTAAAGATAGCCCCATCAATCCTCGCCGCCGATTTCCTCCATCTCGAAGAAGATGTGCTGCTTGTCAATGACCATGCTGATCTTCTCCATTTCGATGTCATGGACGGATGTTTGGTGCCGAATCTTTCATTTGGTTTCCCTGTCCTGGAGGCTGTCGCCGGTATCGCGACGATTCCCCTGGATGTCCATTTGATGATCGTCAATCCCGACAAGTATATCGAGCGTTTCGCGCGGGCCGGCGCTTCCTTGATCAGTTTTCATCTCGAGGCTGCCGACGAGGCCGGAAAAGACGTCTCTGAATATATCAACCTGGCGAAATCATGTGGTGTCAAGGTCGGTTTGGCCATTGATCCAGACGTGCCGGTGGAAAGGCTTTTCCCCTATATCCCTGAGGTCGATTTTTTCCTTATCATGTCGGTTTTCGCCGGATTCGGAGGCCAGAGATTCATCGAGGATTCGATCGGACGGATAGCGGCTTTGAAGGCTGAGATGGAGAGGATCGGGATTGTCAAAGATATTGAGGTGGATGGGGGAGTCTCATCATCCAACGCCAAGGCGCTCCGGGAGGCCGGAGCCACGATGCTGGTGGCTGGAAGTTCTGTGTTCAAAGCGGAAGATCCCGCTCAGGCCATAGCTGATTTAAGACTTTAGATAATATAACTTATCTCTTTGAAGGCGAACTGGAAAAGTTCGCCTTTTCTATTCATTATCTGAACTAATCCACCGGGTGTGACTCCGATTATTTTCCCCTCAAGGAGAGAACCGTCCTGACATATCGTGAACTCATGGAACTCATCCTTCCTGTAAAGCCTGCGCACATATTCATGATCAGCCTCAAACTCATTATCAGATCCTAGTGTGGCCTTGAACGCTGATGCCAGATAATCGGCAAGCAAGTCCAACTCCTCTTTAATATCGTACGTCTTCCCGGTAATCGCTGACATGGAGGTAGGATTCATCAGTTGGGGCGGGAACTCACGCTGGTTGACGTTCAGTCCGATACCAACCACGCTAAAGGCCAGATATTCTTTGTCAAGGATGTTCTCTATCAGCATCCCGCATATCTTCTTGTCGCGGAAATAAATGTCATTCGGCCATTTTATCGAGCAGCTGATACTTTTACTTCCCAAATAATCCGTGACTCCTACGGTGGCAGCCTTTGTGATCAGGAACTGTTCCGACGCCTTCAAGGAGGGGAATCCCTTTTCTCCGAATTTAAGCAGCATCGAGAACGTTAGGTTCTCTCCCTTCATGGCCAGCCACGTGTTTCCCCGCTGTCCTCTTCCGGCTTTCTGGAACTCGGCGGCCACCACTGACAGATTGTCATATTCCGAAATATGCCTCCTGACCTCGTCCTGCGTGGAATCAGTCTCTTCAACCCACCTTATTTCAACCTTCTCGTCCATTGGCTCGGAAATTGTCGTTTTTTACTATATTTGTAAACTTTAGGACAAAATTAAGAAAGATTATTGATATGATCACACACGACTTGAGGGTCATGGCTGACGCTATGCTTGACAAAAAGGCCCAAAATGTTGTCGGAGTCGACTTGAGATCGATTGGTACCGCTATCACGGACCATTTCATGATATGCAACGCGGATTCCACGACAAATGTCAACGCCATCGCTGACAATGTCATAGAGAAGATGCGCGAGCTTGGCCGGAAACCTTTCCGGACCCAGGGCATGGAGAATAACTTTTGGATAATCCTGGACTACGGTGACATCGTGGCCCATATTTTCCTGACAGAATACAGGCAGTTCTACAGGCTCGAGGAACTTTGGGCTGATGCCCCGCAGAAAGAGTACAAGGACAGGCCGAGAACCAAAAAGACACAGAAAGATGCCGAATAACGACAATGAACCTAACCGCAAGATAGTCAAGCTGAGGTTCAATTTCTCCTGGTTTTATCTGCTGCTGATTATCGGGATCGGATGGTTGCTGTTCAATAACAGCGGCGCCAATCCCCAGAAGATCGAGTGGGCCGAGGTAAAGGAGATGTTCGCCGCTGGTGACATCAAGGAGATCACCTATATCCGCAACAATTATAAGGGAGATATTACCATCCAGCCCGACAGGTTGGCCAAATATGCCGACAAGTTCGGCGGGAAGGTACCTACCAGCTCACCCCATTTCATATTCCTGGTTTCCGACAAGTTCGACTCGGAGAAGGAGTTCGGCGAGCTCAACGCCGCCCTGCCACCGTCCGGTCAAGTCAAGATAGTTGTCGAGAACGAGAGTCACGCCTGGGTTGATGTCCTGGAATGGCTGATATTCCCCATCTTCCTTATCCTGATGTGGATCTGGATGTTCCGTGGTTTCAACAGGAATATGGGCGCTGGCCCCGGTGGCCCCGGAGGCGGGATATTCAATGTGGGCAAGTCGACTGGCAAGCTGGCTGACAAGGATAAGGTCAATGTCACCTTCAAGGATGTCGCCGGTCTTTACGGAGCGAAGGAAGAGGTGATGGAAATCGTTGATTTCCTGAAGAATCCCCAGAAATATACCTCCCTCGGAGGAAAGATTCCCAAAGGCGCTCTCCTGGTAGGCCCTCCCGGTACCGGAAAGACCCTCCTGGCCAAGGCTGTAGCTGGAGAGGCCAATGTTCCTTTCTTCTCGATTTCCGGATCGGATTTCGTGGAGATGTTCGTAGGTGTTGGTGCCTCCAGGGTCCGTGACCTGTTCCGTCAGGCTAAGGAGAAGGCTCCCTGCATAGTGTTTATCGATGAGATCGACGCTGTCGGACGCGCCAGGGGAAAGAATGTGGGCTTCTCCTCCAATGACGAGCGGGAGAACACTTTAAACCAGTTGCTCACGGAGATGGATGGTTTCGACACCAATTCCGGAGTCATAATCCTGGCTGCCACCAACAGGGCTGACATACTTGACAAGGCTCTTATGAGGGCTGGCCGCTTCGACCGCCAGATCCATGTCGAGCTTCCTGAGCTGAAGGAGAGGGAAGAGATATTCCTTGTCCACATGCGCGGCCTGAAGATATCAAAAGACTTTGATGTCAGCTTCATGGCCCGTCACACCCCCGGGTTCTCCGGAGCTGATATAGCCAATGTGTGCAACGAGGCAGCTTTGACCGCCGCCAGGAAGAACAAGCCTGAGATTGATAAGCAGGACTTCCTTGACGCTGTAGACCGTATTATAGGAGGTCTTGAGCGCAAGAGTTCTATCCTCACCCCGGCGGAGAAGAAGACGACCGCTTACCACGAGGCCGGACACGCTACCGTTGGTTGGCTGCTGCCTTATTCGGATCCTGTCTTCAAGGTCAGTCTGATCCCGAGAGGTGACGCCCTTGGACTGACATGGTACCTTCCTGATGAGAGGAAGATCCTCTCCAAGTCATATCTGATGGATCAGATGTGCGCCCTGATGGCTGGCCGTGTCGCTGAGGAGATAATCAATGGTGAGCCCGCCACAGGAGCTCTGAATGACCTTGAGAGGTTGACCAGGATCGCATACAACATGATCCAGTTCTACGGCATGGGCGAGAAGACCGGCGAGCTTTCATTCTATGATTCCACCGGTGCGAGAGGCTACGACTTGACCAAGCCTTATAGCGAGAAGACAGCAGAGGTGATGGACAAAGAGGTCCGGGATCTGGTCGACGAGGTTCATGAGAGGACAAAGAAGATCCTGCTGGACAACCAGGAGGGTTTTGTCAAGATGGCGAAGCTTCTTCTTGAGAAAGAAGTGATATTCGCGGAGGATATTGAGTTGATACTTGGCCCGAAGGTCAAGCCGGTTGATCCTGTCCAGGATCCTGAGCCTGAGGCCGAAACCACTGTTGCCGATGAATAATGTGACCGTCAGGACAATATCAGGCATCGCTTTCATCATCGTGATGGTGGCGTGCTTGATGTTCAATAAGTTCCTGTTCGCCGCGATGATGATATTCATCATGTCGGTGATGCTGATTGAGTTCTACGAGATCACTATGGGCCACAGCTACACTTTCTCCAAGGTGCTGGCCATTCTCGCCGGGATATTCCTTTTCGGCGTCTTGTTCGCCGCTTCAACCTATCACATTCCCATGCGTTTCATCGCCTTGGCGATGATACCGGTGTTCATCGTCATGATCAACTCCCTTTATGTGAAGGATAAGGAGGAATACGGAAAGTTCTCGAACATCTATACCGGCCTTCTATACATCGCCGTGCCGATCGCCCTTGGCAACCTGATCGCGTTCGACAAGGCCGGGAATTTCAGCGGTAACCTGCTGCTCTGCTTCTTCATCATAATCTGGTGCTCTGATGTCGGGGCTTTCGCTTTCGGGATCACTATGGGCAAGAGATTCCCCAAGAAGCTTTTCCCCACTGTCTCTCCAAAGAAGACTTGGATCGGGTTTATCGGGGGAGTCGTGATGTCCGTCCTTTCCGCGTTTATCCTGTATGAGGTTGGTATCCTCAAGTTCCCGCTCATCCATTCTTTGATCCTGGCGCTGATAATGTCTGTAGCCGGAGTATATGGTGACCTATACGAATCGCAATGGAAGAGGGTCTTCGGGGTGAAAGACTCCGGTAATATCATTCCTGGTCATGGAGGACTGCTGGACCGTTTCGACAGCACGCTTATGGCTATGCCATTCGGTGCCATCTATCTGGCAATATTTGACCTTCTTTGATCATCAAACGATTGAAAATGAGACGAATAGTCATAGATAAAGACTCCAAGGGCACGATTGCCGTTTACTGGACCGCAAGTATCATTCTCGCTGCCTTGGCAATATTGTTCATTAAACCTCTCTGGGCCCTCATTCCCATCCTTTTGTTCCTGCTGGTATTCGCCTTTTTCGTTTTCTGGTTCCACAGGGTCCCGGACAGGGATATTCCTGAAGGAGATGAGACTCTGGTGACAGCTGTGGCGGATGGAAAGGTCGTGGTTGTAGAGCGGGCTTATGAAGGGGAGTATTTCAAGGAAGACCGTATCCAAGTGTCCATCTACATGGATTTCTTTGATGTCCACACGAATTTCTGGCCCGTGACCGGCAAAGTCTCATATTATAAGTACCATCCGGGAAAATACCTTCTCGCCTTCCTTCCAAAATCATCTGAGAAGAACGAGCATTCCTCGACGGCTATCCGCAACTCTCATGGCGAGGTGTTTTTCAAGCAGATCGCCGGCACTTTCGCCCGAAGGATAGTATGTTACTCAAAGGAGGGCCTGGAAGTCGAGAGGGGTAAACAGTGCGGTATAATCAAATTCGGATCCAGGATAGACATCTACCTTCCTCTAGACGCTGAAATCCTAGTCAAGGAAGATGAGTTCACGGTGGCTAGTGTCACTAAGATCGCCAGACTCAAGTAGTTCTCTCAGCCTCAATAAGAGCCAGAAGCTTTTCCACGGCCTCATCTTCGGGGACGTGTCTTAAGACGGGCGTTTTCCCTTTATAAATAGACACTCTCCGGTTTCCCTCTCCGACATAACCCCAATCGGCGTCTGCCATCTCTCCAGGACCATTCACGATACATCCCATCACCGCTATAACCGTGTCCTTGAGGTGAGAGGTTTTAGCTTTGACCTCGGCCAAAGCCGCCTGCAAGTCGTACATCGTCCTTCCGCAACCGGGGCAGGCGATATATTCCGGTCGGTAGAACCTCCTGCGTGTGGCCTGCATCAGCTCATCGACGAGATATGAGCCAGTCCCGGAATCTGTGACAGATACGGTTTTCCCATTCTCATCGATGAAGTCTCCGGTAAGCTCAAGCTCATCCAACTCCTTATCCAACAATCGTTTCCCGAAATCACATGAGACGTCCAGCAGAAGTGTCTCGAAGGAAGGGGAGTGGTACTCCGCAATGGCTTTTCGCCCGCAGACCGAGACAGAGGTCATAGACGAAACGATTTTTCGCCCGTATCTGGCGGACAAGTATCTGGCTACCGGAAGCTCGGCCTCCGGATCCTCGGTGAGGGAAACCCTGACAGTGTCTCCGAGCCCTTCAGAAAGGAGGGCTGAGATCCCGACGCATGATTTGATCCTGCCGCTGTCCCCGTTGCCGGCCTCAGTCACGCCGACATGGAGGGGGAACACGTGTCCTTCTTCCTCCATCGCCTTTGAAAGGGCCCTGTAGGCGTCAACCATCACCCTTGTGTTGCTGGACTTGAGCGAGACGACGACATTGGTGAAATCTTCCTCAAGGCATATTCCGAGCCACTCCATTGCGGCCTTAGCCATCGCCTCGGGAGTGTTCCCGTAGAGATTGGTGATATATTCCCCGAGCGAGCCATGATTAATCCCCACCCGGATAGCTGTCCCGTTGTCAGAGCAGACCCTGATCAGGTTCCTGAACTGCCTCACAGCCTCATCGTGGTCTTTATGGAAATTGCCGGGATTGATTCTAACTTTCTCCACGACAGGGGCGACGGCGAGCGCTGTCTGTGAGGAGAAATGAATATCGGCCACAAGGGGAGTATTGATTCCCATTCCCCTCAGTTGTTCCTTGATGCTTCTGATATGTTCCACATCAGGCAGTCCCGGAACCGTTATCCGGATAAGCTCAGCTCCCGCCTCAGATAGCCTTACACATTGGGCCACAGTGGCTTCCACGTCGGAGGTGTGGGTGTTGCACATCGTCTGTACGACGATGTGGCCATCTCCTCCGATCACCACGTCACCTACCCTCGCCGAGAGTCTCTCCATCGTTCTTTGGATTATAAACTTGATTATAAGCTTCTCGCCTGATCTGCCCCTTAGTCTTGCCGGTCCTCTTTGTGATTTGGAAATACAACCCGGTCGTGAGCATGAAATCAAGCGGATATGCGAACCTGTAAAAATCTGGGCTCAGGTAGTCCGCCCTGTATAGTGATCCCCAAGAGTACCTGACTCCGGCATTGACATGAAACTCGATTGGATCGAACACCAGACCGAATCCCAGTCCACCTGTGATTCCGTAGTCGATGCGGTAATCCCATTCCATGAACGAGTGACGGAACTCGTCATAGACATGTTCTCCGATCCTTTCTATCGAGAGTCTGTATCCACCATAAATACCCAAGTCTAGCATGACCTTGAAATGAAGGCCGTCAGAATGGAAATGAGCCATCATGGGAACTTCCACCAGATCGATTATCGCCTTCTCAGCGCCCTCCAGCGTGGGTGTGATGCCGGTCTCCTTGTTCATCTTGAACTGATAGCCCTCATGCCCGTAGCGGACACCGGCTTTCAATCCGAAATTCGGGCTTCCGTCAAAGAGCTTCCCGTACTTGAGGACATAGACACCTACCGTGTGGGGGACGAACAGGTTCCCCTGTGTCTTTGACGGGTTGAACTGCATCCTGCTGAGAGAAGCTCCGTACTCGACTCCGATCATCGTGTAGTCATTGAGTGAGAACACCTTCTTCAGCGAGTCCGCGGGTGGGGCGTCCTGCGCTCTCACCGAGGTGACAGCGAGAACCAAAAACAATATGATGGTAAATATCCTCCTCATCGTCAATTCTCCTTCATGAACACCCGCATGTCGAGATTCTGCTCAATCTCACTCCTCTCGGGAATCTCAAATGTGTCCTGGTCTTTCGTCTTGAGGAACTTGACCTTTTCCGGCTGCCTGTGTTTGAGCAGGTCACCGGTGTCAACTATCCCGTTCCTGTTGATGTCCTCAATGATACGGATGCAGTATTTTCCTTGCTTCAAATAAGGGAAAACGAGCTGCTTGTCAGAGTCGATTATATATTGCCTAAGGATATTATCCTTTTTCTCGTCAAGGAGATGGATAATGTACTTTTCCTTAACTCCGGTGACATTGAGGGTGAAGGTGCTGAGATCCTCATCTTTTGGAAGCGCCACCTTGACTTCGGTACTGTCATTCCAATGCCCGTCGATGTCCCTGAATATCCTGTGAGGCACCTTGAACACATAATCGTACCCTTGCTGGAATTTGACCTGTGGAGTGATCAGATAACGACGGAGATTCAGGGAATCCCTCTCGATCTTGAAATTCTCCTTTTTTTCCACCTGTTTAGGATTGATGGACTTGAATGAGAGGCTGTCGAAATAACCCAGGAAAGGTGGTACGGTGAATTCCAACGTCATTCCGTCCTGTTCTATGTTCTCGGCTATCGCGGTCAGTTTAATGGGGCATATCGTGTCCTGATGCTCAACCTCTTTCTTCGCTTTTCCTTTCCCTTTAGGCTTATTCTCATCAATCAGCTTGTAATCTTCCGTGACAGGCTGCAGGATGCCCAAAGTATCAGTCTTCCAATATTTGACAAACAGATGAAGGGTGTCCGGCATTCTGCGGGAATCATTTATCCAGAGAAGCAAGCTGTCTTGTTCGATATTGAATTCAGTGATAACCTTCTCCGCCGGGAAACCCTTGAACCACAATGAGTCAATCCTCGCGTCCGGGGCCATGAAAGACACATAGGCGGATCTGTCTCCAGTCCTCTTCTTGTTCACCAGCATCTGCTTTGAAGGACGCTCCCGGAACACGTTAAGGCTTATGTCAGAATGGCGGGCGAGACAACCGACGGTATCTTTCATGTCATACTTCATCAGCTCCGGAATAGAATCCCCAATGACGTTAACCGGCCTTATGAGGGAGTCTATAAAAGCCACCCTGTCCTCGGCGGGATCGTAGACGTTGTTGGAATTGGCGTCCACGATGGCGTACGCCCTGTACAAGGTGTCCTGGATATTCCTGATAGCGAAGAAACCCCAGTCGTCAGTCCTTCCAGCCGCGACTGGACGCTGAAGGAACACGGCGGAATCACTGTGGTCCTTGTACAACATGACTGTCGCTCCTTTGATGGGTTTCAGGTTTGAGCAATCGTAGACCGATCCTGTGACGTACATCGAATCGACCCTGTCTCCGGTGGAGAAGAAGGTGGTGAAACCGGGGAACAGGTTACCCTCATTGTTGTCGCCGATAGCACCTGTGAGATCCAGGGTGTAAGTCAAATCAGGCAAGAGTTCCTCCTCAAAGTATACTATCACGCTCTTCCCCCTCAGTTTGAATTTCGGGGATTTCTTCTGGGGAGGGGAGAGATAGATTCCCTTGGGATCCTTCACGGTCACATATTCATTGAAGGTGAACTCGATCTGTGCCCCTTTGACGGGGATCCCTGTCGATCCGGGCTTTGGGGTAACCTTGACCAGCACCGGTGGGATGGTGTCCTTAAGTCCACCTTTCGGGGCTTGGGTCGTGTTCGCGCATGAATGCGAGAACACGGACAATACAATCACCACTGCGGCCGGGATGATAGGGAAATATCTCGTCAAAAAATTTCTCATAACTCGGTTCTAGCTACACTTTGTATGCCATCTATCGACGAGAGTTTCCGGATCATCCTCTCGAGCGCCGTCTTATCTTGGACGCTGAGGTCAATATACCCCTCAAACAGGCCCTCCTCTGTGCTGAGAAGCACCTTCTTCATGTTCACACCCATCACCAGCGAGATGTATCTCGATATCTCATTGAGAAGGCCGACCCTGTCGATACCCTTAAGGGCGATTCTCGCCAGGAAAGCTTTTTTCTCACCGTCTGTCTCCCATTGGGGGACCACGACCCTGTCACCGTGCTTGGAGGCCAGGCTGTCGGCCACGGGGCAGGTCTTCTTGTGGACGGTGATAGTGCCGTCCTGGTTCTTGATCCCTACGACAGCGTCACCGGGGATAGGCCGGCAACAAGAGGCTATGATATAATCCTCTTTCTCTTTTCCTGCCGGTTGGCTGTCTCTCCATCTGCTGAACAAGGAGAATGGCCACGAGTGGGTTTTGGCCGGAAGCTCTGTGGCGAGCACATCGCCGATGGAATCAGTCTTGACAAGCCCCAGCCCGACTCTGAAATACAATTCCTCGGTATTCTTGCCGGGGATGTTGAAGTGGCGGCACAGGATCTCGGAGGAGTCGCTGTTAAGCCTGTATCCAAGGTTCTCGAGTTGGGATGACAGAGACGCTTTCCCGACCTCCACGAGCTCTTTCTTGCTGCCTTTGAAGTAGTCTATGACAACGTTGCGGGCATGTCTGGTCTGCAAGAACTGGAGCCACTCCTTCTTCGGATGCTCGTTCTCAGCGGTGATGATCTCGACCTGGTCTCCTGTTCTCAGCACATGGGACAAAGGGACAAGCCTCATGTTGACCTTCGCGGCTATCGCCTTGTTACCGATCTCGGTGTGGATACCGTACGCGAAATCAAGGGCCGTGGCTCCTTTCTGGATAGACTTCTGCTCACCTTTAGGGGTGAACACGGTGATCTCGCTGCTGGTCAAGTCGTTATGGATTATGTCAAGAAGCTCAAGGGCGTTCACGTCAGGACTGACCAGGATGTCCTTCACCTTGGCCAGCCACTTGTCCATCTCACTGTCGTTCTCACTCAGGTAGCCTTCCTGCTTGTAAGCCCAATGGGCGGCGATTCCCTTCTCCGCGATATCATCCATCCTCTTGGAGCGGATCTGAACCTCGATCCAGACTCCCTTGTCACTCATCAGGGTGCAGTGGAGAGCCTCATAGCCGTTGCTCTTCGGGTGTTTCACCCAGTCCCTGACCCTGTCTGGCTTGTAACGGTATATACCAGTGATAATCGAGAATATATGGTAGCACTGGTCCCTCTCAGTCTCTTTAGTCCCCGCGTCCGGAGTGAAAACCACCCGCAGGGCGTACAGGTCATAGACCTGCTCGAAACTGATGTTCTTCGTCTGCATCTTATGCCAGATCGAATAGGGAGTCTTCACCCTTTTCCTGATCTCGAAATTGAATCCTGACGCCTTCAGAGCCGCGTCGATGGGAGTTATAAATTCATCGATCTGTTTCTCGAGGTCGTTGATGTTCTTGCTGACAAGTCCGGATATCTCCTTGTAGGCGTCCGGCTCCTTGTATTTGAGCCAGATATTCTCCATCTCGGACTTGATCTCATACAGACCGAGCCTGTGGGCGAGGGGAATGAAGATGAACATCGTCTCGCTCAAGATCTTGTCCCTCTTGTACTCCGGCATCGAATCGATGGTCCGGCAGTTATGCAACCTGTCGGCGAGTTTAATAAGCACGACCCTCACGTCGTCGTTAAGAGTCAGAAGAATCCTCTTGAAATTCTCGGCCTGAAGACTTTCCGAATAGTTGTCCGACCTCTTGGACCTGTCCTCGTTGTCGAGAACGATCTTGATCTTTGTCAGACCTTCCACAAGGCTCGCTATCTTGTCCCCGAACAGATTGCGAAGGTCGTCCACCGTATAGTCCGTATCCTCAACCACATCGTGTAGGAGAGCCGCGGCGATAGATTTGTAACCGAGGCCAATGTCGGAGACCACGATCTGTGCCACCTCGATCGGATGGATAATGTACGGCCCGCCTGAGCGGCGGCGGACATTCTTGTGGGCCTCGTTGGCGAACTCGAACGCTTTCTGCACGACATCCAGTTCCTCCTGGTTGGCGCATCTCTTGCGGGCCGCCTCTTTCAACTTGGCGTAACTCTCGCGGATGACCTCATAATCCTGCTCTGTGAACTTGGAGAAACTCATGCCTCAATCCCTTTATTATCAGTTGTTTCTATTAATATGTCCGCAGATTGCCTCGCCTGGATCTCCTGATGGTGGAGCATCTGGAAAGAATAAGAGAACTGCGCCCCGTACAAGATGATCAGCCATCCGAACCTTAGCCACATCATGAAGAGAGGCAGGGCGGCGACAGCTCCATAGACCGCGTTGATATTGGTAACGAGTACCTGGGTCTCAAGGTAGAGATATTGCAGCAGGGTGAATATAATGCCCGCCCAAAGCGCGGCTTTCAAGGCGAAACGGTATTCCACCTTCGTGGCCGGGATGAACTTGTACATGGCGGAGAGAGTCATGATCGCCACACCTGCGAAAATGATCCAGCCCAGGAAGGACTTGATCCTGTCGGATATTCCGATGCTGTTAGGGATCAAGTCCAGGACATGGGAATAAACGACGGTCCCGGCGAAGAAAATCAATACGATAAACGGGATAAGTATCATGATGATGATATCTATCCCGTAACTTTTAAGCGCTTTCCTCTGGGGTTTCCTGACATGCCAGACATTATTGAACACTTTCTCCACCCTGTTCATCATCCAGATGACGAGCCAGACGAAGGATAGAGCCGTGATAATGCCGAACACGCCTGACTTTGACGCGTCAATGATGTTCGAGGCGCTGTTCATCAAAGTGTCGATGACGGTCTGGTTTATATCAGCGGAGTACAAGGCGTCCCGTAGTACGTTCTCAAGACCGAATCCACTGGTCACGGCGAAGGCCACGGCGACCATCGGCACCAAGGCGAGCGTGCAGAAATAGCTCAGGGCCACAGATTGGAAACCGATTTTCTCGTCAGCGAAATTCTTGAAGGCATCTAAAACCACCTTGATGTCCCTTACGAGCCTGGCTTTGGCCTTGGAGAGTTCGTCGAGGTTGAAATGCCAGATGTCATGGCCGATGAATTTGCTGAACCACCGGAAGTAACTCTTGATCTTGAAAACCATATCACCGAACCAACTCATATCTCTCAAAACAAAGTTGGTTCAACATCATCCTCGGTTTTCTCCTCTGGCTTGGTCGGGCCAGGGGAGGGAATCATCGCCATGAACTCCTCCTCGCCAATTATCCTGATGCCGAGATCCCCGGCCTTCTTGATCTTCTCCGGCCCCGGTTTCGAGCCGGCGAGAAGGAAACTGGTCTTGGAACTAACGGAAGAGCTGTTCTTCCCTCCATTGACCTCAATCAGGCGTTTCATATCATCCCTCGAGATGGAGAAATTCCCGGAGATCACAATTGTCTTCCCGGCAAGGGAGTCAGAGCTGGTCGCGGGCTCCTCGACCGAGAATCTCAGGCCCGCTTCCTTTAGTCTCGCTATCTCCTCAATATGCTTTGGAACCCTGAAAAAGTCGTGGACACTTCTGGCTATCACATCACCTATGTCCCTGACATCCAGTAATTTCTCAACTGATGCCTCGGCTATCGAATCTATATCGCCAAAAAATCTCGCGAGCTCTTTGGCTGTAGTCTCGCCAACATATCTGATTCCCAAAGCGAACAAGACTCTCTCGAAAGGAACCGCCTTGGACGCGGACAGGCTCTCCAGGAAACGCTCCGCGCTCCTGTCCTTCCAACCTTCAAGCATCATCAGTTGTGCTTTGGTTAGAGAGTAGAAATCTGCGGGAGTCTTAACAAGGCCGAGATTATACATCTGATCCACTGTGGCGTCGCCAGCGAGAATATTCATGGCCTTACGCCCGAGGAAGTGCACAAGCCTCCCTTTGATCTGGGTTGGACATCCGTCGATATTGGGACAGAACCATTTGGCCTCGTCCGAGTCTTTCACCAGGGGAGTGCCGCAATCAGGGCATACGGTGGGGAATGATGGCTTGACGGAGTAATCAGGCCTCCTGGACAGATCCACGTCGATGATTTTCGGGATTATCTCACCACCCTTGATGACCTTGACCCAGTCTCCGACACGGATGTCCATCTGGGACATGAAGTCCTCATTGTTGAGAGTGGCCCTTTTGACGACCGTGCCAGCTAGCTGGACAGGGGAGAGGTTCGCTACCGGGGTCACCGCTCCGGTGCGACCGACCTGGTAATCAATTGATACCAGCCTGGTCAACGCTTCCTCTGCCTGGAACTTGAAAGCCACGGCCCATCTGGGTGATTTGGCGGTGTACCCCAAGGTGTCCTGGTAATCCAGCTCGTTTATCTTTATTACGATGCCGTCCGTCGCGAACGGCAGGTATCTCCTCTGCTTGTCCCAGTAGGAAATATATTCCTCAATCCCGTCGATCCCTGAGACCACACGACGCTCCGATGAGACCGGAAGCCCCCAAGAGGCGGCGGCGTCAAGAGCCTCGGAATGGGTCGCGAAAGCCACGCTTTGGGCTGGGATATGGTACAAAGTGCACATCAGCCCCCTCTTCGCAACTTCTTTGGGATCCTGCAACTTGAGAGAGCCGGACGCGGCGTTCCTGGGATTCGCGAAAGGCTGGTCCTCATTGTCCAGACGCTCCTTGTTAAGCCTGTCGAAGGATTCGTAGGGCATCAGGATCTCACCGCGTATCTCGAACTCCTCAGGCCACCCGGATCCATTCAGGGATAGAGGGACATTCCCAATCATCCTGACATTCGCTGTGACATCGTCACCGACGACCCCGTCACCTCTGGTCAGGGCCCTGAAAAGCTTTCCGTCCCTGTAAGTCAGGCAGATGGCGGTCCCATCGAATTTCAGCTCGCATGAATATGTGAACCTCGCTTCCCCGAGCTCTTTCTCGGCCCGGCGTACGAAATCCTCGATCTCACCGATGTTGTAGGTGTTTCCGAGGGAAAGCATGGGGTAGCGATGTGGATACTGGGCGAAACCCTTGTCCAAGTCACTGCCGACCTTCTGGGTAGGGGAGTCAGGGGTGCGCAAGTCCGGGTACTCAGCCTCGAGATCCTCCAACTCCCGCATCAGATGGTCATAGTCGAAATCGCTCATTGTCGGAGCGTTGTCGACATAGTACCTCCTGCTGTTGATCCAGAGGATTTCCCTAAGCTCAAGTATTCTCTTACCCGCCTGATTCCGATCCATTTCTTGAAATCTGACAATAGAATACAAATTTAACGAAAATTGCCGATAATTTCCAGAAATGGATTAAATTTGTGTCCGCTATCCGGATAGGAATATTATTCAACAAAATATCTATCATGAAAGATTCAATCATCATCCTCTGCGGTGGCGGCCCCGCACCCGGAATGAACACGGTTGTGTTCTCAGTCGCCAAGACTTTCCTTTACAAAGGCTACAGAGTCATCGGACTCCACGAAGGCTACAGCGGACTGTTCAACAAGAATCCCCGCATCGAGGACATCGATTTCTTCAAGGCTGACGCTTATTTCAACAGGGGCGGCTCCTACCTCCAGATGAGCCGTTTCAAGCCCACTAACGAGGATTTCGAGAAGAATTTCAATCTCCCTCTTTTCCAGGACAATAACGTTAAGCTCCTGGTCACCGTCGGTGGTGACGACACCGCCTCCACCGCCAACAGGATCGCCAAGTTCCTCCAGGCGAAGAACTACCCGATCCACAACATCCATGTCCCCAAGACCATCGACAACGACCTGCCCCTCCCGGACAACGCTCCGACTTTCGGCTTCAACTCAGCCAAGAATGAGGGCGCCCATATCGCCAGGACAGTTTATGAGGATGCCCGCACCTCCGGCACCTGGCTCCTTATCTCCGCTATGGGACGTTCCGCCGGCCATCTCGCGCTTGGTATCGGCGAGGCCACACATTGCTCGATGACCATCATCCCCGAGATGTTCAACAAGACCCCGATCAGCCTTGACAAGATTGTCAAGCTCGCTGTCTCCGCTATCCTGAAGCGTAAGGTTTTGGGTATACCTTACGGCACCGTGGTGGTTGCCGAAGGCGTGTTCCACGACCTTGACCCCGCTGAGATCAAGAACGCCGGTGTGACGATGACCTACGACGAGCACGGCCACCCGGAACTTGGCAAGATCAGCAAGGCTGTCCTCTTCAACGATATTCTCGAGAAGGAATTCAAGAAGATCGGTCTTAAGATGAAGACCCGTCCTGTGGAGATCGGCTACGATGTCCGTTGCCAGGATCCTGTCGCGTATGATCTTTCCTATTGCTCTGAACTCGCTATGGGAGTCTTTGAGCTCTACACGAAGGGTGAGACTGGCTGCATGGTCTACGTGGACAAGAACGGAGATCCCAAGCCTCTCTATCTGAAGGATTTGCAGAATGAGGAAGGAAAGATTCCTCCTCGCAGGGTCAACATCGAAGGTGGCATCGCGAGAAACTATTATCTCCACATATGCCACTACATCACTCCCGATGACTACGAGGCCGCCAAGGCTTTCGTCGCCAATCCTGAGGAATATGATTTCAAGAAGATACTAAACTGGTAAGACAGAGTATCCGAAGGCTCGTACGGAGACGCTCAATTTGGGCGTCTCCTTTTTGTTAATCCCCATATACTCCAACGCTTCCGTCGGAATCACGATTTCCATGGAGACGTCCTCGCATGAGAAGTCGCACACAAAGAGATGAGCGTTTCCTCCTCGACCTCTCAGGAACGCGAAGTGCTTGTCCGGATCGAATCCGTTTCCCGGGGGCTGGCAATAACCCAAATCGTATGTCCCGGCACCTTCGAAAGCCTGGTCGACGGCCAGGGAAAGAATATTCCCGTATAACTCCAGAACCTTGGATTCCTCAGCCGTAAGTCCCTCACCATCATGAATGTAGGCGTATAGCCTTCTCAACGAGGCCACACTCCACCAGTCGAATATAGTGGTACGTCCGTCCATGCCGCTGAATCCTTCTTTGTCCATTCCTGGCTCACCTATCTCTTGCCCTGAATAGATCATATAGGGAGCGTCATTCAGCATCAATTCGGCGCAAAGGGGAGCGGTGGCCTTAAGAGGATCTTTGGCGAAAAAGCCGGAAGCGAAACGCTGCTCGTCGTGGTTCTCGAGGAAGTTAAGCATCCTGGGCTGAAGGTCTCCAAGGAACTGCCAGTTCCAGGTTATTCCCTTGGCCGGACCTTTGCCCTCCACAATCGCCCTCATGGTGTCGTACAGCCCAGATTTGTCGTACAGCATATCGAATCCGACCTCGCCGATATAATGCCGGTACAGATCCTTCTGATAGACCTCGGCGATGAATATCACATCCGGAAACTCGGTCTTGATCCCGGCAATAAGCCATTTCATGAACTGCCATGGAACCATCTCCACCATGTCGCAGCGGAACCCGTCCACACCCTTGAGGCACCAGTATCTTACAATCTCAAGCATACGGTCCCATGTGGGAGTGTGGAAGTCGCAGTAATTCAGCCTTATAGTCTCGTACCAACAGGTCTTGTCGGGGGCGGGGGAGAAGCAGTTGCCGGACGCCTTGGCCGGATTCTCGTAATATTGTCCGTTATCAGGCAGGATTAGAGCCTGTCCGGGATAGTAGTAAAAATCGTTCTCCGGACGCCAATGAAAAGAGCAGTCATCCTTTTCCCCTAGAACACCTGAGGCAGGCCTGCGAATGAGACCAACCTTGCCATAGTCCCGGGAGACATGGTTAGGAATAAAGTCTATGATTGCCTTTAATCCGACCGAGTGAGTCCTATTTAACAAAGACTCAAATTCGTCTATCCTATTCTTTGGATTATCAGCCAGATACGGATTGACATCATAGTAGTCTGTAATGGCGTATGGGGAACCGGCTTTGCCTTTGACGATGGCTTGTGCGGACGCGTCGCATCCAGGGAACCTCGCCGTCGTCGCATGCCTTATGACTCCGGTATACCAGACATGGGTGACCTTAAGCTTCTCCTTGAGCCAGGTCAGGGTCACTTCGTCTATAGAACCGAATTTGCCGCAACCGTTCTCCGCCAGGGAGCCATCCGGGACAGGAGAGCTGACAGGATTTCCCCAAATACGGGGAAGCATCTGGTAGACAACCGGTTTACTCATCCTTAAGACCTATTATCGACTTTCCGGAGTTCCGGTCAATGAATCCTCTCAACTTCTTTGATGTCCATACTTTCGCATATTCCCCCTCATATTCGGTATCTAAAGCCTCGAGAGCCTTGAAATCAATCGATCCGGATCCGGCATATTCATCAACTGACAGGTAGCCGACACCGAGGGAGGTGATGTTCTGGAAGAAATGGGTTCCTTGGCTGGGTTCGATCCTGAAACCGTCCATACCGTACTCTACCACCATTCTGGCGGCTGAGATATCAGTCCAGTTTACGGGGACTCCAAGCGTGGGGATTGATGACCCCCATCTTCCCGGGCCGATCAGGAAATATGTCTTACCTTCCTTAAGCATACGGGAGTTGATCGCTGAGATCTCGTCGGCCATCTGCCTTGTTTTCATTTTGTCAAACACGCCGGGGAGTATGGCCACGATATATTCGGTGTCCTGGAACAGGCCATTGCCGAGCGCGTTGTCGCTCCTGACCAAGACTGGGGACAATGTCTTGACAACTTCTTCCATGGAGGTGCTCTGGAAAGAGGTGCCTTCCGAAACCGGCCTGACTTGGAGCAGTTCCAGGGCGGCCTCACGTCCGGCAGTGCCCTTGACAGGGTCGAGCGCGAACTCTATCTCTACCTCAGACATGAGCTCGTTCCGGCAAATGTCCATTATTTCTGAAAGGGCGGAGGCGAGAGGGAACCTGTCATATTGGAATAACCCGTCAAATGAAATGACTCTGGGGCCTCTGACGCTCATTCCAGGCTGCATACGGTCGTCTTGAGCCACGTAGGTGGACACGACCAGCTCAGGCCTGTCAAACTTCTCCAGGGCCTCGGAAACCGGTATTCTCCTGAGGTTCACTCCATCATTCTTGGAGATCTTGAATGCTCCCGGGCTGGTGTCAAGCACATACATCTCTGTCTGTGTGTCCCTCATCGCCAGAGATGGGGAAGAGAGCTGTAATATCTTCTTGGTAGCTTTCGGACTGACCCTGAGGGTACGCCCTCCGTCCACCACAGTCTTTCCTAGACCGAAGGCGACGTTCAATATTCCGTCCGAGGGCTTCTCGGAACCGATCGGATAAGCGTTTAATGACCTGGCCACACCGGATAGCATCGGATAGTAGTCATCGCCATGCCTGGTGCCGCAGATGCTCTGGATAATGATGGCCATCTTTTCCTCTCCGATAAGGTTCCCGCTGGCCTGGATATAGGCTCGGCTCCCGGCGAAATAGGTCGAGGCGTAGACGCTCTTTATAGCCTTTGTGATCTCCCTGAGCATCCTGTCCTTGTTCTCTACGAAAGGACACATGTATGTGGAATACACCCCTGCGAAAGGCTGGTAATTGCTGTCTTCCAGCTTGGAGCTGGAACGGACCGCGACGGGACTGTCCACAGTGGCGACGAATGCCCTCAACTTCTCCAGCAGCTCGGCCGGTAATATGGAAGCCACAAACTCGGACAGGATCTCGTCATCAGAAAGCTCGGAATCTATCACATGCTGGAGTCCGTTCTCAAGCACGAACCTGTCGAACCACTCCGTGGTCACCACGATAGTGCGGGGTATGGTAACCCTCATCCCGGGATACCTGTCTGATAATGAATATTTCAAGACAAGGTGATTGAGGAAAGCCAGACCTCTGGCCTTGCCTCCGAGAGAGCCGTCTCCCATCCTGGCGAACCAGAAATAGTCCTGGTAAGTGTCTTCCTTGAAATCCGCTATGACCCCTTGTCCAATCATCTGGTGGTACTTGTTGATCTGCTCCAGGAGGAAGGAACGGAACTCGGAAGCGACAGTATGATGCTCCGCCTTGAAAGTCTCGGCCAAGTTGAACAAGCCTCTAGCGTAGAGCCATTTGGAGAACATGTTCTTGGAGGTGTTACTCACAAGTATCTCGTCTGGAATATCCCCGATTATGTCTTCCAGCTCCGTGAGGCTGGAGGCCCGACCGTATTCAGTGCCGTCGGCGCCCTTGAAAACGAAATCACCGAAGCCGAACTCCTCCTTCATATAGTCCCCGAGTTGCATGAACAGAGTCCTGGAGAACTTCTTCAGGAACCCGACTCCGAGTTGCTCGGCTACCTTGGCTATGCTTCCTTGTGAGGATTGCAGGAGCACCGGCATCAGAGGATCGTATTCCTTGATGATCCTGACAAGGTCAAGCCCGGCGTCAAGTTTCTCTGACTTGTTGCTGTCTCCCTTCCTTATCACCATCCCGACATCGGAGATTACTCCCATAAGGTTCTCCTTGTATCTCTCGAAATATGCCAGGGCATCCTCGTAACATGTCGCGAGAAGGATTTTGGGCCTGGAGCGCTTGCGGTATTTCTTCTGGTCATCGTTTAGGAACTCGGTCAGGAACTCGCGGCTCTGTGTGATCAGAAGTTTGTATAACTCAGGAAGATAGGTGGAGTAGTAACGTACCGAGTCCTCGACCAGGAGGATCACCCGGACCCCGACCTCGAACACATCATTCTCCGCGTTGACCGAATCTTCGATCAGCTTGACAATCGCGAGGATCAAGTCCGCGTTGCCTTGCCAGCTGAACACGAAGTCAATCCCCGAGCGGTCATTCTCAAAGATTCTCTGCCGGACTGATTTGGAGTAGTGGATCAGCATGATGAACGGGATCTTGGATCCCTCTCCACGCAGCTTGGCGGCGAACTCGAAAACCTCCTTGTCCCGGTCGTTGTACATGCATATTATCATGTCGATCTCCGAGTCGGTCTCGAGGATCTTTCCGGCGTCCACCGATGAGTTGGCCCATATAAAGGTCGGGGGATTACTGAGGTTCAGTTCCCTGTATTCGCTCACGATCTGGCTCTCGATCCGTCCGTCCTCCTCGAGGGTAAACGCGTCGTAGTTGCTGCATATCATCAGGATTCTCCTGATCCTGGAGCGCATCAATGATTCTTCGTTCATGCCTGGTGATTGGTGTTAAGTCGTCTGCGGAACTCCGCGACCGTGATAGCGGTAGCGACGGCCGCGTTAAGGGATTCGGATCCACGGTCATTCTCCGGATAAGAGGGGATGAGGAGGCGTTCTGTCAATGTGGCGGCTACCTCCTGGGAGATGCCATTGGATTCATTCCCTATGACTATCAATGACTTGGTCTTATTCCCGGTATTCAGTTCCTTTTGATAAATGTCACTCCCATCCAGGAAGGTGCCATAGGCGTCGCCTCCCGAAAGGACTATGAACCGGCTGAGCCGGGCAATATCGCAATAATGGAACTTGACTCTGAATATGGCTCCCATCGTGGCCTGGACGACTTTAGGATTGAAGATGTCGACCGTGTCCCTTGAAGCGAAAACAGCGTCGATCCCGAACCAGTCAGCTATCCTCAAAATGGTACCCAAGTTGCCCGGATCCCGGATCCCGTCAAGAGCCAGGAAAAGCCCGCTTTCAGGCAGGGAGAAATAGGACAGGTCTTGTATCTCTATATCGACGGGTTTCCGTAGCACGGCGAGGGCAGGGGAGGGTGAGGCCAAAAATGTCATCCGTGACATCGCCGTGAACCCGACTTCCGATATCCGGTAATAGCGGAAAACCTCGAAGGATGAGTTGAGCGCCTCTTCAACCATCTTCTCCCCCTCCACGACAAACATGCCGTTGGAATCCCTGAATTTCTTCTGCTCGAGTGACTTGACGAATTTGATTTCGTTGTTGGAGACGGGTATACTCATATAATCATCGTGTGGAAATTAAACAAATATATTAATATTCTTTTTATTTTTGTGGAACCATGATGCCAAAAACGCCGAAAGCCATCCTGACAGTTCTCTTGGTCGCGCTGCTCTCGTCCTGCAGCTCGACACGGTCGCTTCCGGATGGACGGTACCGGCTCGCAGGCAACGAGGTCGAGGTCCTCGGGGACAAAAAGCTGTCACCCAAGGAATTCGAGAAATATGTCCAGCAGAAATCGAACAGCTACCTTATTTTCGGTTGGAACCCTTTCCTTAACCTTTACAACCTTTCCGGTCAGGACACCACCAGGCTTGGGAGCCGTCTGGTCAGGAAGATAGGTGTGGCTCCGGTTGTCTATGAGCCATCCGCGGTGGATGCCTCCGTCACCAACATTGGGAGACATCTCGAGTATCTTGGTTATTACAACTCAAAGGTAGGCAGCTCAGTCAATTACGATGGCCGGAAGGTGAAGGTCCTGTACACTGTCGAGCCGGGGAAAAGGTATAAGATCGGCAAACTGGAGTATTCAGTCCCGGAAGGGGAATTCAGCGAGGATTTCTATGCCGACACACTTAATGTCACTATCAAGCCTGGTGATTATCTGGCAGAGGCGCTGTTGGAGGAAGAGACGGAGAGGTCAGCCGAGTGGATGAGGAGGCACGGATGGTTCGGTTTCAACAAGAACTACTACTCTTTCGAGGCTGACACCCTTCAGAAGAAAGATACCGCCGACCTTGTCATGTATGTCCGGGAATATACCAGAAACCAGACACCGGAGACAGCCAAACCATTCCGGAAATACACTTTCGGAGACGTGTCTATCTCTTGGGATAAGAATCTGAAGTTCAATGACCGGGTCATTCGCAATATGAACACGGTCAGTCCCGGGAAACTTTACGACGAGAGGGAAGTGAACAACACCTATTCCCGCCTGTCCGCCCTGAAACTCTTCAGTGGTGTCAATATCTCACTCAACCCCAGGGATACTGCCGATGTGGTTGATTGCGACATTAACCTGACCAATTCCCGGCTCCAGGGTTTCAAGCTGAATTTCGAAGCATCGACCAATTCCAATGGCCTTATAGGTAATTCTCCGCAGATCAGTTACTTCCATAAGAATATATTCCATGGCGGGCAATGGTTGAACCTTAGTTTCCTTGGCAATTTCCAGTACATGTGGAAAAACAGCAGTATCCGCTCCAATGAGTTCGGAGCTTCTGTAGGATTGAGTTTCCCTGAGTTTCTCGGGCTTCCTAACTCCATTTTCCACGGTCCGAATGTTCCGAGGACGGATATCAACGCATCCTTCAACTACCTGGACCGTCCGGAGTTCACCCGGATCATGATCTCGTCATCTTTCGGTTATTCGGGCTCCTTCTCAAGAGGCAGGTTCATTTACCAGCTTTATCCTCTGCAGGCCAAGATAGTGCGGTTGCAGGATGTTACTGATGCGTTCTATGATCTCATCGGTGACAATCCCATCCTTTATAACACGTATTCGGACCACTTCGACGTGGGTTCCGGCGCCATCATCTATTACACGACCTGCACAGACTTGATACCTAGAAGATCCTACAGATATGTACGTTTCTCGCTTGACGCTTCGGGTAATGTCCTCAATCTGCTCGGCAAGACGTTTGACTTCAGGAATTTTGGAGTGACCGAGATCTGGGGGATTCCTTGCTCCCAATATATTCGTTCCGAGCTTACTCTCGGCGAGACTTTCGTTTTCGGCAGGAATGATACACAGGCTCTCGCAATCCGGTTGTTGGGCGGATACGGAATGGCGTTGGGAGGCGCTTTCACCCTACCGTTCGAGAAACAGTTCTACAGCGGTGGTGCCAACAGCATGAGAGGCTGGCAGGCCAGGACCCTCGGACCGGGTCGTCAGCCACCAATCGCAGGTGTCGTCATCCCCAGCCAGACCGGTGACATAAAGCTCGAGGCCAACATTGAGTACAGGTTCCCGATGTTCTGGAAGCTGCAGGGCGCCCTTTTCATGGACGCGGGAAATGTCTGGTACGGGAAATTCGATGACTTCAGTCTCATACATCCCAATAGGGAAGGGTTCGGCAAGGACATAGCCTTGGATTGGGGCGGGGGAGTCAGGGCAGACCTCACCTTCCTGATCCTCAGGATAGATCTCGGAGTCAAGTTGTACGACCCTTCAGAGGACAGCATCGGCTGGTACAGTCCTTCCGACTGGAGACGTAAAGACTGCTTCGCGTTACATTTCGGAGTGGGTTACCCGTTCTAGATCCGGCGTAGGGCGCAGACGTTCTCCACGTGCTGGGTGTGGGGGAACATATCCACAGGCTGGACAGCCGTGATCTCATATTTCTCGCACAGAATAGCCAAATCACGCGCCTGGGAAGCGGGATTGCAACTGACATATACAATCCTGGCAGGGGAGGCCTCGAGTATCACCTTCGCCACATCCGGATGTATTCCAGCCCTAGGTGGATCGAGAATAATCACGTCAGGTTGTCCATGCTCTTTTATGAACCTGGAATCCAGAACATCTTTCATATCACCGGCGAAGAACTCGCAATTGGTGATTCCGTTTGCGGCGGCGTTAGCCTTTGCGTCCTCGATAGCCTCGGGAACATATTCGATGCCTATCACCTTCGCGGCTTTGCTGGAGACAAACTGGGCGATGGTGCCGGTTCCTGTATAGAGGTCGTAGACAATCTCATTCCCGGTCAATTCCGCGAACTCCCTGGCGACTGTGTACAGCTTAAGGGCCTGGCCTGAATTAGTCTGGTAGAATGACTTCGCACCTATCCTGAAAGTTAGACCTTCCATCGTCTCCCGGATTGTCTCCTCACCCTTGTACAGGATGCAATCCTGGTCTCCGATTGAATCATTTAACTTCTTGTTAATTACATAGTAAAGTGATGTTATTTGAGGGAATGCTTCGGCAACCGCATCAAGCATCGCCTCTCGTATCTTCCGGTTCTCATAGAAGAAACATATGATCACCATCAGGTCTTCGGTGTCGGTTGTCCTTATGAACATGTTCCTGATGAAACCCTTATTCTCCCGGATGTCGAAAAACTCAAGGCCATGCTCGACAGCGTATTTCTTGCAGAATAACCTTATGTCGTTGGATGGATCTTTCTGGAGGTAGCAGCGATTGATGTCCAGGACCTTGTCGAAGAGCTTACCGACATGGAACCCCAGACCAACCCTATCCTCGGGAGCGACTGATTCCGGATCCACGCCCCATTCGAACCATCTTTTGCTGGAATATGTGAATTCTAACTTGTTACGATAGTAAATCGTTTTATCAGAGGGGAGTGTCGGACGAATCTCCGGCACTTTCAGATGTCCCAACCTAACTAATTGGTCTTCAACTTGTTGCCTTTTAGCCTCCAGTTGCAAGGAATAGGGTAGAGGCTGCCATTTACAACCGCCGCATGTGCCGAAATGCTGGCAGAATGGTTCAATTCGATCCGGCGAAGGTTTGACAATCTTTGCCACGAAACCTTCATAATAGTTGTGGTGCTTACGAGTCACTCGGATATTCACGATGTCTCCCGGAACAGCGAACGGCACGAACACAACAGCTCCGTCCCAATGAGTCAAAGCTTTACCTTCAGCAGCGCAGGCCTCGATGGTGACGTTCTCCAATAATATGTCGACTTTTTTCCTTGACATGGGCAGGGTAGCGTCAAGCTACATTTAAGTTAACATAATATAAATTGTGTAACAAATGGGCTATACCAGGGCAGCAAGGCTGGAAGCATCGAATTTGGCTTCAGAATAACCTTGTTTAAATGTGATTCCTTCGCTGAGAATCTCGAATCCGGCACCAGTCGCTATCTCATTGAGTGATTTCACGCTGGCCGCGGCCCAAGTGAACGATCCGAACGCCAGGAACTTCCGTCCTTTTACCGTACGGTCGACGACCGCCTCCATCAATTGCCTTACCGGCGGGAAAATGCCATTGTTATATGTGGGTGATCCGAGAATCAACGTGTCATATTTGAACACGTCCCTCAAAGCGAACGAATAATTCTCAGCTGTCAAGTCGTGGACTACACATGGGATTCCTTGACTCGTGATGGCTTCCGCCAAAGCATGAGCGGCTTTCTCAGTGTTGCCGTACATTGTCCCGTATGCGAGGCAAACTCCGTGGTCAGCCTCATAAAGGCTCAACTTGTTGTAAAGGGCGATCACTTCGGGGATGCTAGTCTCCCAGACAGGGCCATGAGTTGAGCATATTCTCTTGATTTCCAGCCCATTAAGCTTTTTTAAGGCGGTCTGGACAGGAGAACCGTATTTACCCACAATGCAGGCGTAATATCTGGTCATCTCGTCCTTATAATCCTCGAAAATGCTTGATTTAGAGTCATTTACAGTCTCATCTACGGCCTTGAACGTGCCGAACGCGTCCCCGCTGAAAAGGGTTTTCTCCTCCTCGCACCACGTGACCATGGTCTCAGGCCAGTGCACCATAGGAATCAGATGAAAACGCAGGCTGACGCTCCCCAGAGGCAGGGTCTCCCCTTCCTTCACCACCTTAATTCCCTCGGTTATCCCATAATATCCCTCAATCATCGTAGCCGCCTTGGCGTTTGTGACGATCTCACATCCGGGATATTCCTTAAGGATAACCTTCTGGAGGGCGCTGTGGTCAGGTTCCATGTGATTCACGACAAGATAGTCGACGTGTCTGTCTCCAATCTCATTCTTTATATTTGAGAGTAACTCATCCTCGAATCCCGCCGCCGCGGTGTCGATAAGGGCCACCTTCTCATCCACGACCAGATACGCGTTATAACTCACTCCATAAGGCAGCGGCCATTGCCTCTCGAAGAGGTCCGTCCTCATGTCATTTACTCCTACATAACGAATTCTTTCTGTTAGTCTCATGGCTCATTCTTATTGGTTCCACAAATATACTGAACTTATTCCTCTTTTTGTTAAATTTGTATTCGGCTGAAGTGGTGAAATTGACGGAAAAAGGCCATTAACAAATATGTTATTTGATTTAACTATTTAGTTTTATCTATTGAATATTAATTATTTATATAATAATGGTGTTTGACGATCAAAATGTGGTTCAAAGCTCGATGCTCCCTCCCCTACCTGAACGGATGAGGCCGAAAGACCTGGCCGGATATGTGGGACAGACGCATCTGGTCGGTGAGGGTTGCATCCTCCGGAACATGATCACGAGCGGCAATCTCAGCTCCTTTATCCTCTGGGGTCCTCCAGGTGTCGGCAAGACCACACTCGCCGGCATCATCGCCTCATCTTTGCATCGTGACTTTTATACCTTATCCGCGGTGAGCGCCGGTGTCAAGGATGTCCGGGATGTGATCGACAGGGCGAAAGGGCGTTCGGTCTTCTCCCAAGGCGCCGCTCCGATATTGTTCATTGACGAGATCCACCGTTTCAACAAGGCCCAGCAAGACGCTCTTCTGGGTGCTGTCGAGAACGGCACCATTGTCCTTATAGGCGCCACGACCGAGAACCCTTCTTTTGAGGTGATCACTCCCCTTCTGTCCCGTTGTCAGGTGTTTGTGTTGAAGTCTCTTGATGTGGAGGATCTGCAGGTTCTCCTGGATCGGGCTTTGACAACGGATGTCCTGCTTAAAGAGAAGGACATCGAGGTCAAGGAGTCGGAGGCGCTTTTCCGTTTCAGTGGTGGAGATGCCCGGAAACTGTTGAATGTCTTGGAGATAGTTGTCGATTCTTTCGCCGGAAAGCCTGGAAAGATCGTTATTGACAACAAGGTAGTGACGGATTGCATCCAGGAGAATATCGCCATATACGACAAAGACGGAGAGATGCATTTTGACATCATCTCCGCGTTCATCAAATCTATCCGCGGCTCGGATCCCAATGCGGCGGTCTACTACCTCGCCCGTATGCTTGACGGTGGTGAGGACCCTTTATTTATCGCGAGGCGCTTGTGCTTGTCCGCCTCTGAGGATGTCGGTCTGGCCAATCCCAACGCTCTTCTGCTGGCGAACGCCTGTTTCCAGGTTGTCCATCAGATAGGTATGCCTGAGGCCAGGATCCCGCTTGCCGAGGTCACTGTTTATCTGGCCAGTTCTCCGAAGAGTAATGCCTCGTATCTTGCTGTTGAGAAGGCGCTCGCGAAGGTGAAGGAAGACAGGACCAAGGCTGTGCCGCTATATCTCAGGAACGCTCCGACAAAGCTTATGGAGGATCTGGGTTATGCCGACGGCTATAAATATGCCCATGATTATCCGGGGCATTTCGTCGATTTGGAATTCATGCCAAAGGGTCTTGAAGGCACCGTCTTCTACGAACCCGCCCCGAACCCCCATGAAGACCGCCTCAAAGCCTACCTAAGCGCCTGTTGGCCCAAATACTATATGTAGTATAGTCCGTGGTACCCCGGAGGGGAGCACCACGGACTATAGTAATACTATTGAAATAGAGTATATGATCAGAACAGGCGGTCGACGGAGGCGATGACTTCTTCGGCGGAGAGGTCGGTGCTGAGGATAAGGTCGGGCTTCTTGAGCTCGAATCCTTTCCTGGTGGCATTAAGCATTCCCGCACCCGTCACATTCAACATCACCGTCTCATCCTTCTTGACAACACCCTCATCCAACGCCTTCTTCAACGCCGCCACAGCCGAAGCGGCAGCCGGGAATATGTCATATCCCTCGGTATTGAAGAACTGCAGGAGCCAATAGACGATGTCATCATTGCTGACTTTGAAAAAGTCTCCACCCGATGCCTTAAGAACATCGAACATGCCTCCGGCGAGGCTGTACGGCGGTTTCCTGTTGGAAAGTACCTTAGCTAAGATGACCTCGGCATTCTTCCTCGAATCCTCGGCGCTGATCGGCACAAGATCCCTTGAGTCAGCCTTCCAAGAGTCGTACATCAAAGTGTAAGGAGCGTTCTGCACGCAATACACCCTCATCTTGTTGGCCCCAAACCGGCCATCCTTCTCCAACCTGCAAGCGTTCTCCCAAGCGGCGATCGCTCCGGTACCGCTACCTACCGCCTGGAAATAAGCGTCAGGAACGCGTCCGATCACTTCGACGGCGCTGAGTATAGTGGTACCCATACCATCCCTGCGGGCGACATTCTTAGCGCCACCCTCAGCCATATAACGGGGATCCTTGCAAAGTTTCTCCCCAAGGGCGATAGCGTCGTAATAATCAGTCCCGTGCGGAGTGGCGATAACCTTCACGCAAGGCTTCAGGCGCCTGGTGAACCAAAGGTCCGAGATGTTATCATTCGGAATGCAGATCACGATCGGGATGTCGTTATCCGAGCAAACACGGGCGAAAGCCCTCGCGGTGTTGCCGGCTGACTGGACCACAAGGATATGCTTGTCGTTCTTCGGAAGCCTGGCGCACACAGAGAAAGCCTCGGTCTCCTTGAATGAGCCGGTCTCCATCTTCGCGCCCTTTTTGGGAACGTATCCGGACAGGGTGATATAGAGGTTGTCCATGCCGAGCAAATCCGCCAGCCCCTTGCTCTTATAGGTCACAGGAGCGTGTGACTTGCGAAGCACCCGTTTGATCGGAAGCCATTCGGCGTACCTGTAAAGCCCTTTCAAATCATCTCTCGGAGTAAACTTCTCGTTCGCGTAAACCGCCCTTACCAGGGAGGGTGCCGGAGCCTCAGGATCAGCCAGTGTCCAACCGGCGTCATCGAAGACCCTTCCGGTCCCGACATTCATGAGTCTGTAATCTGTCGCTTTGAATTTCATATCGTGGAAAAATTAAATCGTCATTATGAGATACGCCATGTAGGCTATGAATATCAAAAGGAAAGCGGTGCCGTCCCCTCTCCCGATCCTGTTGTTGCGGCCTGTCCAGGCACTGGCGAGGATGGCAAAAGAACTGACCACGAGAACCCCGAGGTCCACCATCTTCATATTCCGGAACGACAACGGACACACCAGCGCGGAGGCTCCGAGAATGAGAAGAATATTGGAAATATTTGATCCGATGATGTTTCCGAGAGCCAGAGCCCCTTTCTTTTTCACCGCCGCCACGACGCACGTCACAAGCTCAGGCATTGATGTCCCGCCAGCCAAGATTGTGATAGCCACGAACTTCTGAGAAAGGCCGGCCGCCTCGGCAATCCGGCATGCAGAATCCACGAACAAATTCCCGCCGAAAATCAGGCCTGCCAACCCGACAAGAACCATCAGGATAGCCACCCAGAGTTTAATTACCTTCACGCCGTCCTTTTCCTCTTCCTCCTGATCAACCTTGCCGAACTTGAACGAAATGAACATATAGACCGCGAAAAGAAGAAGGAATATACCTCCCTCCCAGCGGTTTATTGTGTCATCCTGGCCTATTCCCAGAAGGGTGTGCTGCAATCCGAACCCGATCAGCAGCAAAGAGATGATGATATTGAGCGGAATATCCCGACGTTTGTTCTCGGGCGTGATAGTGATGGGTGTGATGATCGCTGTGAGCCCAAGGATCAGGAGGACATTGAATATGTTGGATCCGACGACATTACCGATGGCGATATCCGCGCTGCCTTTGAAAGCTCCGGTAAGGCTGACAACCAACTCGGGCATGGATGTGCCTATGCCCACAATGGTCATTCCAATCAGGAACTCGCTCAGCCCAGCCTTCCGGGCAATCGACGATGCCCCATCGACCAGCCAATCAGCGCCTAGAATCACCAGGATAAGACCGCCTAGAAGGATGAGGATGTCACAAATCATCAGTTACTCCTGCCTTAATGGTTCACCGGAGGCGAGTCGCTCCTTAGATAGCACAGGGTTCGCGTAGATACGGAGGAATATGTCTCTGAGCTCTTCCCTGTCCAACCTCTTCTCAACCTTGTCGAGCCTGTGCTCGGTGTATGCCTCGAACTTCTCAACATCCTCCTTGTCATACAGGTCGGAATACTTGGTGGTTTTCCAGACCTGGTCGTAGGCGATGTAATTTGTCTTCCAGAGATGGTATCCGGCAATGACCCTCTTGTCCACAGCGTGCCGGATGGCCTGATAGCGGTCGTTCTTGTCGCATTTGCTGGCCATCTCGATCTCATCGAAAGTGAGCGGAAGACCGAAGTTCAGGTGGACGTTCCCCTTCTTCTGGCGTATTCCCATCACTATGCTGTGCATGTCCTCATGCCTGCCCTTAACATATTTCTTGCTTCTTGAGACCAAGATCTCACGGGCCTTGCGCACATCGCAGGGCTCATATTCGTAGGAGATGCTCAGAGGGATGATATTCAGCTCCATGAAATTCTCCTGGAAAGACTTCTCGCCGCTCATGTCAAGCATCTTGAGAAGGCCTTGCTCGGTCGTGTCAATCCCGTCCTTGGTACGTCCCTGCCTTTGGGCGAGCCAGATGGAGGCCTTACCAGAGGTGATAGTCTGACGGATATACTTCGAAAGCATCTGTGAAGATAGGTAGAGATCTCTTGCCGAGATTCCCCTAATCACTTTAATCATTCGATTAGATCGAAGCAGGTATTCAACTGTCTTACTTTGTTTTATGAGATTATCTCCAACACAGATTTCTGTCATTGGAATCCCATTTCTGAAGAAAACCATCTGCGTGATGGCCGGATCAAGGATAATGTCCCTGTGGTTGGACATCGCGAGGAACTTGCCCCTGATTCCTTTGATATAGCTTATCCCGTCGTACGAGAAGTTGTGGATAGTGTTGTCTATACACCATGCGACTGCCTCGTTCATGACCTTCTCCTGGAACTCATCTATGCTGTTGACAGACCGAAGGGCATCCCTGAGGTAGGTCACAGGCCGGTCCGGGAAGAGGTATTCAGAAATGGCGAAAACGGCGGGATGGTTTGAGACCTTTCCCAAGGCTTTTACCGCTTCTTCGTCATTGTAGGGGCATATATTGTCAAATTCAGTCTTTTCTGTCATCGTTGATCAATTACTTAACTGACAAATTTAAATATTTTCACCGCTATTCGCAACATCCCTACGGAAAAGAATCGAGCTGTCACCATAGCTGAGAAATCTGAATCCACGAGATAAGGCGAAATCATAAATTGTTCTCCAATCGCCACCGACAAAGGCTGAGATAAGAAGGATAAGGGTGCTTTCCGGTTGATGGAAATTAGTCACCAACATATCCACGAGACGGAACTTGAAACCTGGGACTATTATGATCCTGGTGCCGATTTTCAGTTCAGTCAAGTTATTGGTCTCCAAATAATTAATAATGGCATCCAAAGACTCGGTGACGCTGTAAGCGTAGTCTCTCTCGTACGGGGACCATTGCCCCACATCCTCGGGTTCCCCTTTTTCTATGCAGCTGATACCGACATAATATAGCGACTCCAGCGTACGGACTGATGTGGTCCCGACAGCGATCAGCTTACCCTTGTTGTCCCTGATCCTCTTGAGAAGATCAAGACCGATCACGAACGGCTCCCGGTGCATCGGATGCCCTGAGATCTCGGAGCTTTTTACGGGAAGGAAAGTTCCCGCCCCGACATGGAGGCACACATTCCTGATATCAATCCCCTTCTCCCTGATGCTTTCCAGAACCCTGGCGGTGAAATGCAAACCTGCCGTAGGAGCGGCTACAGAGCCTCTTATCTTCGCATAAAGGGTCTGGTATCGTTCCGCGTCGATGGCTTCTGTCTCACGGTTGAGATAAGGTGGTATCGGTATCGATCCGCAGATATCAAGAACATTCGAAAAAGGATGCCCACCTTCCCAGGAGAATTCAACCTCGCCGGTCCTGTCACTCCTTCCGATCAGTCTGGCCTTCAGGTTAAGAGCGGCCACAATTGGGTCATTATCAGGATTATAAATGCTCAGCAGATCGTTCTTCCACCGTTTCGCGTTTCCTATGACGCATTTCCAGACACTTCTTGATGTCGCGGCGAAAGCGGTGTTGTACTCCGGAGGATCCACAGGCTCCAGGCAGAACACCTCGATATGGGCACCGGACTCCCTCTGGAAATGGAGTCTGGCAGGTACTACCTTGGTATCGTTGAATACCATCAAAGACCCTTCAGGCAACAGGTCTGGCAGATCACGGAATATATGCTCATCGACATTTCCGTCGATATAACGCAGAAGTTTTGATGAGTCCCGCTCCGGGAGAGGGTATTTCGCGATCCTCTCGTCAGGCAGATCATAGAAATAATCTTCAATCTTTATTGATGGAATCATCGTTGACAATTCAAAATTTCTATACAAATATAAACTCCAGCGCGAATTTAATCATTTCACGCGATATCTGTCGCGGATGTGATTCTAGCGTTAAATTGTCCTTTTCCGGCGTTCAGTTATACGAAACAACATGGTGGAAATGTAAAATCTGTTTTCAAATATATGGCGGTTTACAAAATTGAAAAACGAAAATTTTAATAAATTGTATGTAGATGCATAAATTACTTAATATCAGATAGTTATATAAATTAAATTAATTTTAAGGATTAAAAGGAATTGTAAAACCCACTCCCCTATTTGGGGTTTTTATGATTCATGGAGTTTGAATTAATATTTATTACAAAGAATATCAGCTATTTACATATAGCTAACTAAACTTTAACTTAGCTAATTTATTGTATCTTATTTCAACAAAGTCATCGTTATTCCGATAAACTTTCCTTTTGGAATTTCGAACTTTATCATTAAATTTGTGAACAAAGAATTCGTCCCATGAACCAGCGTCTGCAACAGTTTCTCAACGCCGAGAATATCTCCCAATCACAATTCGCCGAGCGTCTCGGTGTAGCCAAGGCGAGCGTCTCCCATATACTCGCCGGACGTAACAAGCCCGGCTACGATTTCATCGAGAGTCTCTCCCGCCAATTCCCTAATCTGAATCTCGAATGGCTCATCAATGGACGTGGCAGGATGTACAAAGTGACCGGCCAAGAGCCTGAGATTCCCGTTCAAGAGGCGGATAATATATTCGAGAACACTCCCGAATCCATCGAATCGCGGATTGACCAGCCCAAAATCGTGAAAGTTGTCATATTCTACGACAACGGCACTTTCCAGGAAATCGTCTAATTTGCTATATTCGCGGTATGTACAAGCTTTTGATCAGACCGCTTTTGTTTTTTATGTCTGCGGAGAGGGCCCACAGGCTGACTTTCCGGCTTTTGCGTATAGCCCGAATAATCCCCTTCTGCCCTTCTCTGATCAAGCTTATCTATCGCTACAAGACCCCTTCATTGCGACGTGAGCTCTGGGGCCTTGATTTCCCTAATCCTGTTGGCCTTGCGGCTGGAATTGACAAGAACGGCGAATATTACAATGAGATCTCATGGTTCGGTTTCTCTTTTGTGGAGATCGGATCTCTCACTCCTGAGCCACAGGACGGCAATCCTCGTCCCCGCCTTTTCCGTATTCCCAAAGACAAAGCCTTGATTAACAGGATGGGAATAAATAATAAAGGTGTGGTTTACGCTATTGAGCATATCAAGCGGGACAATCCGAAAACGATAATCTGCGCCAGTATAGCGAAGAATACCACCTCCGCCTCTGAAGGTGACATAATCGGTGATTACACAAAATCGTTCTCACTTTTATATGATTTTGTGGATATGTTCACCGTCAATGTCTCATGCCCAAATGTGGAAGGTCTGCAGCACCTGCAGGACGTGTCGTATCTGTCAGATGTGGTCGATCCCCTTCTGGAGATGAGGATTTGCTATGATTCCTATAAACCTATCTTGGTAAAAGTCTCCCCTGATATCGCCTTGGAAGAGCTGGACGAAATCCTCGATTACTGCATGATGTCCGGCGTTGACGGTATCGTCGCCGGCAACACGACCACATCCAGGGAAGGTTTGACCACCTCCAAAGACAGGTTGGACAGGATCGGCAAAGGAGGTCTTTCCGGAGCGCCTTTGTTCAAAAAGAGCCTGAACCTGGTCAAGCATATTCATGAACACACTCTTGGCAGGCTGCCGATAATCGGTGTGGGTGGCATTATGGGACCGGACGAGGCCCGCCAGATGCTGGATGCCGGCGCCTCTCTGATTGAGATTTGCACCGGATTCATATACGAAGGCCCAGGTGCCGTGAAAAAGATTCTTAAAGGATTGAAATGATAGGAGCTTCTATTTGCACAATCGGCGACGAGATACTGATAGGCCAGATTGTGGACACAAACTCATCCGCTATCGCACGCTCCCTTGAGGAAATCGGAATTAAAGTCGGCCGGACCCTTTCTATTGGGGATGACCGTGGCGAGATCATAGGGAACCTCGAGAATGAGTTGAGAATCAGTAATATAGTCATTACCACCGGAGGGCTCGGACCCACAAAGGACGATATCACCAAATCTGCCCTTGCTGAGATGAGCGGCAGTGGCGAATATGTGGAGAATCCTGTCCAGATGGCAATAATACACGACATTCTCCGCTCTCGGGGACTCGATATATTGGATATCAACAGGGCACAGGCGCTTGTCCCGGACACCTGCGAGGTGATACCAAACCGTTTGGGGACGGCTCCCATTATGGTGTTCAGGTTCCCGGAAGAAAGATTTGGCCACCCTGCTACTCTGTATTCCCTGCCGGGAGTGCCCTTTGAGGCTATTGGAGCATTGCCTGATGTCATCGAAGATATAAGGAACCATAATTCCCTGACTGACATCTTCCATAAATGCGTGATGGTCGCCGGGCTCGCTGAGTCGGCTCTTTCCAAACTGATTGAGCCATGGGAGGATAGTCTTCCCGAGGACATGCATCTGGCATATCTCCCCAACCAGCTTACGGGAGTCCGTCTCAGGCTCTCTATTTATGGTGGGAACAAAGAAGATGAGGAGAGGCGCATAGATGAGCGTTTCGCGGCCCTTGAGCCCATTTTGGGTGATAAGATATATTCTTACTCTGATGACACACTCCAGAACGCTGTGGGGGCGCTTCTCAGGGGCACAGGCAAGACCCTAAGCGCCGCCGAATCCTGCACCGGGGGTATGATCTCATCGTTGATAACCTCTGTTCCCGGAGCCTCCGAGTATTATCTCGGTTCCGTAACGTCTTACGCGGTGGCTGTTAAAGAGTCAGTTCTGGGTGTGGATCCCGAAACCGTCGAGACCTATGGGGTGGTCAGTTCTGAAGTCGCCGCGGCGATGGCGGAGGGAGTCCGCAAACTCACCGGAAGCACGTTCTCTGTCGCGACAACCGGCCTGGCCGGCCCCGCCGGAGATGAGAGAAATCCAGTCGGTACAGTGTGGATTGGGGTCTCCGGCCCCCATGGCACATCTACAGTCCGACGTGTCTATAAGAATGACAGAAAGAGGAATATAGAGAGGTTTACCTCTGCTGCCCTAGATGAATTGAGACTTTATATCCTTAAAGACTTAAAGTATTAATACTTAGAATATAAAACAAAATAGTTTGGGTGTATAACAATATTGTTACACACCCATTGTTTTTATTTATTATTCCTTATAACTATTTGGAAATCACGTCATTAAAGACTCTCATGAAATTAGCTCCGGCAATCTTCTCGATTTGATCCTCTGAGAATCCCTTCTTTGTCAAAAGGTCGAATACGATTGGTAGTTTTGAGACGTCCTCAAGACCTTCCGGAGTCACCTCAATCCCATCGAAATCTGTCCCGATTCCGACATGTTCAATACCTCCCACATTGACGGCATGACTAATATGCCGGACGACATCTTCAGCTGTCGGCCTGGAAATAGTGATCTCTCCAGAGGCGGCATAAGCCTTGGCGAAAGAATCAGAGAGGAAGGATGGGTAGAAGTTGATCTGTATCACGCCGCCTTTGTCAGCCATACGCCGGATCATATCATCTGTCATGTTCCTCGGATGGTTCGCAAGGGCCCTGCAGCATGAGTGGGTAGAGACAATCGGCGACTTTGAACATGCAAGTACATCATTGAATGTCAGGTCAGAAACGTGTGCCATATCAATGATCATTCCAAGTCGATTCATCTCCGCGACAACCTCCCTACCGAATGGACTCAAGCCACCCCAACGTCTTCCTTCCATAGCCGCGTCAGCTATCTCATTATCCCCGTTATGGGTAAGAGTCATATACCTGGCTCCGAAACGATAGAACAGCCTCAGGAGTGGCAATGATTTCTGGATAGGGGCTCCGTTCTCGATACCGATCAAAACGGAGAACAGACCTTTCTCTTTGTTGGCAAGCGCCTCTGATGGAGAGGTCGCGATAGCTATCCGGTCGTGATACTTCCCGACCGCGTCATATATGCTGGCGAGCATCTCCAGAGCTCGGGTTGTGGCTGCCTCCGGAGAAAGCTCAGCTGATGTGTACAAGGCGAAAAACGCGGCGTCGACTCCCCCAGCCTTCAATTTCGGGAGATCCACCTGCCCCTCCGGGGCGCCAACCCCAAGATCCATCCCTTTTATCAAAAGGGTCGGGGTGTCGCAATGGGTGTCAAGGACAAACATTATTTTCTAAGTACAGAAGCGCTTTGGATTTTGATTATCTTGATCAGGGGATCACCGGCGAAAGTGACCTCGGATCCCTTTCCAAGATCCAGTTCCAGTGACTTTGAAGACCAGACATCAACATCGACCCCGATGATCGACATGACGGCCGTCTCAACCTCCAGGGCTGACGCGTCAACTTTCGATGATGTTGCCTTACCACCTACTTCGATCGCCTTGGCTTTCCCGGCGAGTGTTATCTTGGAACTTCCAGTGGTAGAGACAGCAATATTCTCATCCACACTTCCTTTTATGTTGATCTCAGATGATCCGCCACCTGTGATTTTGATATTCGCGGCATCACATTCCATCGTCACCCCACCTTTTACGTCGGTAGTGACCTTGACGTCATTCTCCATTTTGACACTCGCGTTTGTGAAACGCGCGTTCTTCGCGACATTAAGCTCGAGGCTCTTCCCGAATATCTTCAGATTATTCACCTCAGACGACCCGCTCATCGTGATCGCCAGGTCACCTACGGCCAGGTCAGAGGCTGAGTAAAACTCCGACTCGTCATTCAGCGTCAATGATTTCAAGACCGGCATAGTGACAATGGCGATCAAAGTGAGTTCCGGAGAGTTTTTGCCCTTGAAGAGTTTCTTAAAATCTTTCGGGACTTTTTTACTATCCAGTCCGAGATGGAGCACACCGCCTTTGACATAGCATTCCACGTAACTCTCAAGAGCGTCATTCATAGTCAGTTTGACGTTGTATGTATTGCCATTTGTGATCGATACCCTGAACCCATCGGAAGCTTCTATCCCCTCAAACGGAGATAAGGAATGCTCCTTTGACCTGGTCTGCGAAGAGGCGCAAACAGTTGATGCTATGATACAGATAACAATAACTAACAAATTATTAACCAATGTTTTCATAATCATCAGTATTTTTGATTTATTCGTCCAATTTCTCCATTAATGACTCCCACTCGGCAGTCTTGTGGTCAAGTTCACGCTTGTGCTCGAGATATGTACGGGTCAGTTCCAAGATATCATCATCTTTGCCAGGGTTTGACAGCACTTTCTCAATCTCTTTCATCTTCTCCTCTATTTTCCCTATCTCACTTTCCAGGAACTCCACACGGCGCTTCAGTCTGGCGATTTCCTTGGACTCATTCCTCCTCTTCTCGAAATCCTCCCTCGCTTTCTCCTTACTAGTCCCGGAGCCGGCTTTCGCTGCCTCACTTGCCACTGGATTTGCTGTTGCAGACCCGAATCTCCGTTCCAACTCTCTAAGATTCTCGATTTTACGTTTCTCAAGGAAGTCAGAGACTCCTCCGAGATGTTCCTTCACCCTCCCATCCCGGAACTCGTACATCTTGTCGACCAAGCCGTCAAGGAAGTCACGGTCATGAGACACAACAATCAATGTGCCATCGTATGCTTTCAGAGCCTGCTTGAGAATCTCCTTGGACTTGATATCCATATGGTTGGTAGGCTCGTCCAAGGCCAGGAGGTTGTATGGTTGGAGCATGAACTTGGCCATCCCTAGCCTTGCCCTCTCTCCACCTGACAAGATACTGACCTTCTTATCGATATCCTCTCCGCGGAACAGGAACTGGGCAAGGATGTCCCGCAGCTTGGTCCTGATGTCTCCCACCGCGATGTTATCGAGAGTTTCCCAGACCGTAAGTTTCTGGTCCAGAATGTCTTCCTGGTTCTGGGCGTAATATCCCAAAGAAACGTTGTAGCCTATCTTGGCCTCACCTTTTAAAGGTTCTAACTCACCTGCCACAACCCTCATCAAAGTTGTTTTCCCCTCGCCGTTACGACCGATCAACGCCACCTTCTCACCTCTTTTGACTTCAATGTCAGCGTCGGAGAAGACCACCTTGCCCGGGTAACCCACTGTGATTCCGGAAGCCTTGAACACTATGTCACCAGCTCGTGGAGCCGGAGGAAACTTGACGGTCAGACGCACATTATCGGTCTCGTCGATCTCGATCCTGTCCAATTTCTCAAGCTGTTTTATCCTCGACTGTACCTGGTTAGACTTGGTCGGCTTGTAGCGGAAGCGGTTGATGAAATCCTCAGTTTTCTCTATCATCCGCTGCTGGTTCTCGTATGCCGCCGTCTGCTGCGAGAGCCGTTCTTTTCTCAGCTCAACGTATTGGCTATAAGGGACTTTATAGTCGTGAATATGACCGAGCATGATCTCTACGGTCCGGTTCGTGACATTGTCCAGGAACTTCCTGTCATGAGACACGAGCAAAAGGGATCCCTTGCGGTTCTTAAGGTAATCCTCCAGCCACTCGATAGACTCTATATCCAGATGGTTGGTGGGCTCGTCAAGCAGCAGGACATCCGGATCGGACAACAGGATTTTCGCCAGCTCAATCCTCATGTTCCAACCTTGGCTGAAAGTCTCGGTCTTTCTACCGAAGTCTGTGTCTTTGAACCCGAGTCCAAGGAGAGTCTTCTCAGCAAGGACCTCCGGAGGTTCCGAATGGAAGAAGGCCAAGGCGTCGCTAAGGTCATTCATCCGGCTGATCAGGTTCATGTAAGATTCTGACTCATAGTCGGTTCTGGAAGCCAATGTGACTCCGATGGCGTCTAGTTCCTCCTGTATGGCATTGACCTGGTCAAAAGCGGTCAGGGCCTCCTCCATCACTGTGCGGCCCTTGTGATGGTCCATGATCTGTGGAAGATACCCTATCCTTATATCATTGGGTTTGTCAATAGATCCCGATGTCGGACTCTGCAACCCGCATATCAGCTTCATGACTGTCGATTTACCGGCTCCGTTCTTTCCGACGAGGCCGATCTTGTCATTCTCGCTGATATGGAAGTCAATGCTGTCTAGCAGGGTAAATCCGCCGAACGAGACAGTCAATGAGTTGATGGAGATCATTCCTAGGATGTTTCAGGCTCACCTTCTCCCAAATCCTCATCAGCCGGTCTGGGCTTGCAGAAGATGACACTTGCCTCATAAAGAAGCAAAAGAGGAGCGGCGGCTATCATCATTGAGAACGGGTCAGCCGGAGTGATGATAGCGGCGATACAAAGGATGGCCACGATAGCGTGTTTCCTGTACTTGTTCATAGTGTCCTTATAAACCATACCCAACTTGTTCAGGATCACTACGACGGCAGGAAACTCGAAGACGATACCAAAGGCAAGGATTGTCGAGGTGAAAAGGGATATGTAGGAGTTCAACGATATGGTGTTGACCACAGCGTCACTGATCTTGTACCCAAGGAAGAAGTTAAGTGAGATGGGGACGATCAGAACATATCCGATATAAAGACCAAGATAGAAAAGAAAAGAGGCGGCCAGGAATACACCCCTGACGGTCTTCTTCTCATTCTGGTACAAAGCGGGAGCTATGAATTTCCATATCTCCCAGACGATGAACGGGAAAGAGAGGATGAATCCAAGCTGGAAAGCCACTTTGAGGTGCACGAAGAACTGGGTGGAGATCTCGAGGTTCACAAGGTTCATGTTGACATCCATGTTCAGCATCTTGTACACCCAGAAATCACTTCTGGTGGGCGCCAGGACCACATCGTCAAACACGAACTTCTTAAAACAGAAGACAACTATACTGATTATGGTAATAGCTAGCAATGAGCGGAATATAGTTCCTCTCAATACCTCGAGATGGTCCCAGAAGGACATCTCGGCCACATCCTGCGCATTCTTCTCTTCCTCGGACACGCTTACTGCTGGTATTCTTCTTTCTTCTCGATCTTATCGGGGCTCTTGGCGGGAGCGTTCATGTCATTCTCGATGTCCCCGATCTGCTTCTCGACCTCGTTCATTCCCTGTTTGAAACTCTTCATTCCTTTGCCAAGGCCATGCATGAGCTCAGGAATCTTCTTGCCTCCGAAAAGGAGAAGGATGACAAGGGCGATAATAACTATCTGCCAAGGTCCAACGACACCTAAAGGGATAAATGTTAACATATTCATGAATATTAAAGGTTTATCTATCGTTAATATGCTTTTCTATAGCGGCGAGCAACTTTTCCGGGCAGCGGGTCGGGCGGTTTGTTGACTTATTCAGGAAACCAAGTGTGACTTCACCCTCCACACATAACGTGCCGTCCTGATTGTAAACCGCCTGTTTGATCCGGAGTTTAGCCAACGGAAGCGTCTCGATCATCGCGACTATCCGAAGGTCATCCCCCATCTTCGCCGGATGTTTGTAATGGCACTCGACCGAGACAATCGGAATAGTCACTCCGTCTTCCTCGCATTTCTCGATAGGGTAACCGAACTCCCGCATCATGTTGTTGCGGGCGCACTCGAAATAACGGATATAATTCGAGTGATGGACGATGCCCATCTGGTCCGTCTCGTAGTACCTTACCGGGAAAAATGTCTCGGAATATACCATAACAAAAATGTTCTATAGCTAAACTTTCTTGTTTCTTTACTTATTTTTCAATGCCTTGAGACTGTTCTCAAGATTTTCAATCTTAAGGAGGGCGTCAGCCTCTTTCTTGCGCTCCAACTCAACCACTTTCTCCGGGGCGTGGGCTGTGAAGGCCTCGTTGGAGAGCTTCTTCCGTACTCCCTCGAGGAAACCGCGGAGTCTGGTGAGCTCGGATTCCATCTTTGCGATCTCCTCACCAGCGTCGACCAGTCCTCCGAGAGGCACGAAGACCTCTACAGTCCCGACCATGAATGACACACCGCTTTCTTCGCCGAAAGCCGACACTTTCTCAGCCGAACTGACATTGGCGAGCTTGGCGACCACAGGCATCATCTCCATCGGGAACTCCCCTTTCACTTTTATCTCAAGCGCCTCCTTGGGAGGGATGTTCTTTTGCTGTCTTATTCCTCGTACACCTCCGGCGACTTCCTTCGCTGCCTCGAAATCGGCGATCACCTTCGGATCGACCTTTCCGGCGACAGGGGTAGGCTGATACATGATGGTCTCCCCTTCTTCCCTGCCAGCCATGGACTGCCACAGTTCCTCGCTGATGAAAGGCATAACCGGGTGGATCAGTTTGAGGAGTTTCTCGAGGAACACGTTTGTCGCCTCGAATGTTGCCTTGTCCAGCGGCTGGCCGAAGGCAGGTTTGACAGCCTCAAGATACCATGAGCAATAGTCGTCCCAGAACAATTTGTAAATTGCCATCAAGGCATCGGAGATCCTGAACTTGGAATAGTAGTCTTCAACCTGTGACACAGTCTGGCTGAGCTTATTCTCAAACCACTTGACTGATAATGCGTTGACTTCACTTTGCTGAAGTGATTCATCAACCATCCATCCCTGAACCAGGCGGAATGAGTTCCATATCTTGTTGCAGAAATTACGACCTTGCTGGATCTGGCTCTCATCATAGAAGATGTCATTGCCGGCTGATGAGCAAAGCAGCATTCCAATCCTCACGGCATCCGCTCCATATTGCTTGATGAGCTCAAGAGGATCCGGCGAGTTGCCGAGGGTCTTGCTCATCTTGCGGCCGAGCTTATCGCGAACAATACCCGTGAAATATACGTTGCTGAACGGGATGTCCTTCATAAACTCCCCACCAGCCATAATCATCCTGGCCACCCAAAAGAATATGATGTCCGGGGCGGTCACAAGATCGCTTGTGGGATAGTAATACGCGAGATCCTTGTTCGGCACATGGTCAGGATGTCCGGGCATCTCGGGATCGAATACCGAGATAGGCCACAGCCAACTTGAGAACCAGGTGTCGAGGACATCCTCATCCTGCCTGAGATCCGCGGCGGTGATAGCCGGATCAATCTTTCTGGCCGCTTCCAGTGCCTTTTCGGGAGTCTCCTCGACAACCACCTGTCCGTCAGGCAGATAGTAAGCGGGAATCCTCTGGCCCCACCATAGCTGGCGGGAGATGCACCAGTCACGGGCATTCTCCATCCAGTGACGGTAGATGTTGCGGTATTTGTCGGGGATGAACTTGATCTTTCCGGACTCCACGCTGTCAAGGGCCATGGCGGCGAGGTCTCCCATCTTAAGGAACCATTGCGCTGAAAGCTTCGGCTCGATGACCGCGTCAGTCCTCTCAGAATATCCGACCGGGGAAATATACTCCTCGACCTTCTCAAGGTTTCCGGCCTCCTCGAGCATCCCGACAATCTTTTTCCTGGCCACGAAACGATCCTCACCAACAAGTATGACAGCCTCTTCAGTGAGTTTGCCGTGGTCATCTATAATGTTGATGATCGGGAGGTTATGGCGCAGGCCAATCTCATAGTCATGGGCATCGTGGGCAGGAGTCACCTTGAGGCAACCGGTACCGAAGTCCATCTCGACATAGCTGTCCTCGATGACGGGGATCTCCCTGCCGATGAGAGGGATAAGCACTTTTTTGCCCTTGAGCCAATGGTAACGCTCATCCGCTGGATTGACGCAGATCGCCGAGTCGGCCATAATTGTCTCGGGACGGGTGGTGGCTATGACCAGATACTTGTCGGTAGGATTGCCATTGCCGTCAGAAATATAGTACCTCAGGTGGTAGAAATGGCTCTTGGTGTCCTTGTGGATGACCTCATCATCGCTGATGGCGGTCAAGGCGACAGGATCCCAGTTAACCATTCTCACTCCCCTGTAGATCATTCCCTTTTTGAAGAAATAGCAGAAAGTGGCGATGACCGCGTCGGAAAGGGCGGGCTCCATAGTGAAACGGGTACGGTCCCAGTCGCAGGACGCGCCGAGCTTCCGGAGTTGCTTGAGGATTATCCCACCATGCTCCTCTTTCCATTCCCAAGCGTATTTGAGGAACTCCTCGCGGGTCAGATCCTCCTTCGATATCCCTTTCTCCTTGAGTCTGGCGACTACCTTGCTCTCAGTAGCGATCGAGGCGTGGTCAGTGCCAGGCACCCAGCAAGCGTTCTTCCCGTCCATGCGGGCCTTGCGGATAAGCACATCGTTCAAGGTGTTGTTAAGCACATGACCCATGTGGAGTATACCGGTCACATTCGGCGGCGGGATCACGATTGTGTAAGGCTCCCTCTCGTCAGGCTCGGAACGGAAACACTTGTGTTCCAGCCACCAGGAATACCATTTGTCCTCTACCTCCGACGGATTGTATTTCGCGGACAGCTCCTTCTTCTCGCTCATATCTTTCTTTAATTCAAAATATACTTTGTTCCAGAATCACAAATATAACACAATTTTCACTAATTTTGCCTTATAAACAAGAGTATCATGGAAGAGAAAAAGGAAATAAGCTTGGAGATCAAGCCTGAGATCGCGAAAGGTACCTATTCCAACCTCGCCATCATCACCCACTCCCATAGCGAGTTTATCATTGATTTCGCCACCATGCTCCCCGGTCTCCCCAAGCCGGACATCGGTAACCGTATCGTGATGACTCCCGAACACGCCAAAAGGCTTCTCAACGCCCTGATGGACAACGTGACTAAATATGAGTCCCAGTTCGGCCTAATCCAGCTTGGCGGCCAGCCACAGCAGGGCGGCACTTTCAACCTCGGCGATCTTCCCCAATTCGGCCCCGGCGGAGCCAAATCATAATCTGATGACTGATTTAAAGGATATCAAGGCCTTCGCTTTCGACATCGACGGAGTGATGACGGACGGAGGAATATTGGCTGATCTTGAAGGGCAGTTGTACAGGACATTTGACGCCAAGGATGGTTTCGCGGTCAGGATGGCCAATATGAACGGCTACCCTGTCGCCGTCATCACCGGAGCCCGTTCCCAAAGTGTCCGCGCGCGTTTCTCCGGCAACGGTATCCCCCCGGAGGACATCTACCTCGGATCCCGGGACAAAATCGCCGACTTCGACGATTTCTGCCACAGACATGGCCTGAAGCGCTCTGAGGTGATGTTTTTCGGCGATGATATTCCCGATATCCCGGTGCTTGTCGCCGCTGGAATCGGGGTTGTCCCTTCCGACGCGGTCGACGAGGCGAAGGAAGCGGCTGACATAATCTCCGACCGTCCCGGAGGGAAAGGCTGCGTCAGAAAGCACTTCGAGGACGTGATGAAAGCACAGGGACACTGGAATTTCGATGTCCAGCTTTATAAGAATAAGTTCTAGAGATATGGACACCCGCGGAAAGAAGATCATCCTGGCCAGCAACTCCCCTCGCCGTAAGGAACTTTTGGCTGGTCTGGGCATAGATTTCATCAGCGACACGGACACCTCCTTCACTGAGAGCTACTCCCCCGACACACCCCATATCAAGGTGCCCGCGCTCATGTCTGAAGGCAAGTCCCATGGTTTCCACCGCCCTTTGGAGCCTGATGAGATCCTTGTCACTTCGGACACCATGGTTCTGTGCGGAATGGAAATCCTTGGCAAGCCGGTGGACAAAAACGACGCGATCCGGATGCTAAAGCTTCTCTCCGGAAGAGAACACCAGGTCATCACCGCTGTCACAATACGAGACGCCCATAAGGAGAAAACCTTTTCCGTTTCCACCTTTGTCTTTTTCAAAGAATTGTCAGACAAGGAGATAGAATACTATATCGACAATTATCACCCATTCGATAAGGCTGGTGCCTATGGAGTCCAGGAATGGATCGGCTATATAGGTATCACCGGTATTGACGGCTCCTTCTACAACGTCGTGGGCTTCCCTACCCAGCGTTTCTATGAAGAGCTCCAGGATTTCCTGGTATGAGACTAAAGCTTACATTAACCGCTGTTTTAATCCTCGCTCTCACTACAGGAGCGAAAGCCCAGCTTATCTCTCATCACGGAGTGGTTAAGGGGGGCTATGATTTTTGGGTGTACGTCCCTCAAGAACGAGCGGCGAGAGACACCACGAAGCTTCCTCTTGTCTTGTTTCTCCACGGCAAAAGCCTGTCTGGAACCGATCTCGCGAAAGTCCGTGAATACGGCCCCTTGGAAGCCCTGAAATTCGGGCGTAAGATCGATGCCATTATCCTGGCTCCACAGTCACAGGGCGGTTGGAGCCCATCCAGAGTCAAGAAAACACTGGATTGGACGGAGGCGCGTTACCCTGTCGACACAAATCGTATTTATGTCTTCGGGATGAGCATGGGAGGGTACGGAACCATCGATTTCACAGGGACTTACCCTGATAAGGTGGCGGCCGCGATCGCCATGTGCGGAGGGGCTGACATAAAAGACGTTTCCGGGCTTAACAAGGTTCCGCTATGGATTATTCATGGAACCGCGGACTCCTCTGTCTCATGGAAGAGGTCGCAGGCGGTAGTGGATGCCATGAAAGCCTCAGGAGCGGCTGACCTGCTTCGCTACGACCTTCATCCTGGGGTAAATCACTCTTATCTTGGAAGGGTCTTCTATATGTCAGAACCCTACGAGTGGCTGTTCAAGCACTCTCTCGCCGATTCAGTCAGGACCGTGGACCAGACAATCCAGATCACGAAAGACGGCATGTCAAAGGCCTACAAGAGCATGCCCGGACGGCGTACCTTGAAGGTTGTCGAATACAAAGGGAAAAAGTAAACGGTTAATCCTCAGCGGGTTTCTCTTCCTCCTGAGGCAAGTTGATAGTGCGGAAACGCTTCTGGCGACGCTCCCACCTCTCACGGGCGAACTGCTGCATGTCGATGGCCTGGTCGTTCTCATCGATGATCTCTAGACCGAGAATAGTCTCGATAATATCCTCAAGTGTGACTATTCCCTGGAAACATCCATATTCATCGATTATCAGCGCGATCTGCTCATGCTTTTTCAAAAGCTCCTCCCAGATCATGCTCAAAGAATCTTCCTCGTTGAAGAATGACACGGGACGCTTGAACTCCTTGAGCCTCTTGTCAAACTCGTCGTCAGCGAGTCCTTCGAGAGCGTCTGAGAGAAGGATATAGCCAGTGATGTATTCCGGGGAATCCCCATAGACGGGAATCCTGGAATAGTGCAGATACTGGTCATTCTTGTAGAAGTTCTTGAGCATCATGTTCTCCTGGGCTGTGACGGCCACTATCCTGGGAGTCATCGCCTCATAAGCCGGAACATTGTCCAACTTCATGATATTCTGGATCACCTTGTTCTCATCGGAGTCGATAACACCTTCCTCCACACCGATATTTGCCATCGCGGTGACTTCCTCACGGCTGACAGCCGCCTCATCCTCGTCCTTGGAGAGGATTCTTCCGACGAGACTGGCAAGCAGAACAAGAGGATACATCAAGACGATCAGGAGGGATATCATCCTTGTGGCGAAACCCATCAGATGCTTCCAGTACGAGGTTCCGATGGTTTTGGGGACGATCTCGGCGAAAACCAGGATCAGGAGCGTCATTATGGCCGAGATGATGCCGAACCATGTGCTGCCGAAAAGGATTGTGGCCTGGCGGCCTACACCGGCCGCGCCGATAGTGTTGGCGATCGTGTTGAGAGACAGGATCGCCGCGAGAGGTTTCTCGGTGTCAGTCTTATAATCCAGGAACTTGTCCGCCAGCTTGTAACCCTGCTCCTTCCGCATCGTGATGAAAGAGAGCGGTGTGGACATTAAGGTCGCCTCAAGGATCGAGCAGAGGAATGAGACGAGAAGTGTTCCGAATAAGAATGTCAGCAGCAGTGCCATAAAAACTAAATATCGTACAAATATAGCACAATATTTAGAATTTCAGACTGATGCTGCCCATGATTGTCCTGCCGGCCATCGGAATGAAGCCGATCTGGTAGTAACGGTTGGAATCGGGATGGCCATATCCTTCAAGGATTGAGGAATATACCCAGCCGCTTGTAGCCTTTCTGGCGTTGAATATGTTGCCGGCATTGACTCCGAATACCGCTTCCTTGATGAGAAGCTTGGGAAGTCTCAGGGTATAAGAGAGATTTATATCGGAGAAAGAATATGCCGGCAGTGAGCGGTCCTTGTTCCCGGTGTTGTCCAGGAATTGCCTCGACACGTAATTCGTGTGCCAAACGGCCTTGAAACCCTTGGATTCGAACCTGATGAATCCGTTAAGGATGGCCGAAGGTGAGAAGGCTAACGGAGCGTTGTCATAATGGATCGCCCGGAACGAATCATCCCAGTCCACACTGGCCATTTCCGTGAAATCCTTGAGCCTGTTGTCACTGAAGGCGGCGTTCCCCTCAATGATCAGGAAAGGCAGGACGCTCCAGGCCGCCGTCAACTCAACTCCAGTCCTGAAAGAGCTTTTGATATTGGTCGTGAGCGGCTCCCCTATCTCGCTGACTTCCCCTGTCTGGACCAGCTGGTTGTCGTAATCCATGTAGTAAAGGTTGGCTCCAGCCTGGAAACGCTTGGAATTGAACTGATAACCGAGCTCATAGTCAATGACGCTCTCGGCGACCGGGAAGGGATATTTGTAGTTGTCTGTGAAATTGTCCCGCTGAGGCTCGCGATGGCTCATCGCCGCGGAAATATACGCGTGATTAGGACCGGAGATCCAGCTGACGCCAAGTTTAGGGTTAATAAAATCGTATTTCTCGTCAATGTCAAGTTCCTGATTGTACCAGTGTCCACCCTCTTCATAGAATTTGTCGTTGATTCCTGTTGTCTTGTAACCCACGTGGCGATACTGGAGGTCAGCGAAGGCCTCCCAACTTTTTCCAATATGATAAGTGCCTTTGACAAAGGCGCTTCCGTCAAGCTTGGAGGCATCCGAGTCATAATATTTGTAGTATCCTTCGGAAAGGAGACGGTCGGACATCGCATGGTCCTTTATGTATGTGAGGTATCCATAATGGTTCCCGGCGAAGTTTTGGACCGAGAAACCGGCGATGAAATCAAAGCCGTTCCCTTCATAGGTGATATTACCGACAAGGCCATAGGTATCTTGAGTGAGCCCCTTGCGCCTCACGAAATCAGTCCTTTTCACCTTGTCATCCGTGATCCCGAACTTCTTGGGCTTGTTGTCCGGACGGAACTCCTCATAGTAGCCATGACCATGGGTATAGTGCGTCGCCAAGTTGGCTTTCCATGCCTCCGAGAGGCTGAAAGCGGCGGAAAGTATGTGATGGTCCTGCCAGAAATTATCAGTTGTCCTCGGCCAAAGACTGCCGTCGCGCATCGTGTATCTCTGGGTAACGTAACCATTTGAGTCAGACAGGAAAAGACCGTCCTCACCGGTAGCGATCCTCTCATAAAGACTGTTGAAACGCCCCAGTCCCCTGTCATAAAGATCTTTGTATGTCTTGATACCAGTCTTTGTAGTATAGCCCCATGACCCGTCGTCATAGCTGCCATCCATCAGGCTGTAGTCACCGTTCCCCGCGGTCACGCCGTTCCATGCCTGGCCTGTACGCTCGTAATTCCCTATATTCCTGTATTTCAGGATAACAGATCCGCCTAACCAGGTCAAACCACAATACCATGAACCGGATTTGCCGGCTGTTCCATGGATATAACCGTCAGTGCCGGTGGTGTGGAAGGCTCCGTCCAGAATCAGATGTCTACCGATAAGGCCGGATGAAAGCGTGATGCCGGTGTTGTATGTGTTGAAACTGCCGTAGGAGCCACTTACTATCACAGATGGCTCATACGAGATCGCCTTTGTCCGGAGAGCGACGCTCCCACCGAACGCCCCGTCGCCATTTGTTGATGTCCCCACTCCCCTCTGAATCTGGATGCTCTCAAGGAAATGGCTGTAACTGTTCATGTTAGCCCAGAAAACCGACTGGTCCTCAGGAGAGTTAAGCGGCACTCCGTCAATAGTCACGTTTATCCTGGAATCGCCCGCTCCCCTGATCCTGAGATAGGTTGTCCCCGTGCCGACACCGTTCTCGCTCCATGAGAGCACGCCCGGGGTTGAAGAAAGCATGAAGGGGATCTCCTTCCCTGTTTTGGAGAAATCTCCCAAAGCTTCCCGGTTGACGTTGGAGATAGCGAAGGGGGCGTTTTTCGCCGCCCGCACGCTTTGGACCATGGAAGCTTCCAGAGACTCCGTCTTGGTAGTGTCCTTGAGAACCTGGGCCCGCGCGGTCCCGGTTTGAATGAATGTCGCGACTATTGCCGCTGACAAAAGAAAAACTCGCATAATAAATAATTTATTAATGCGAGGGGCGCCTGTCCGGCGTTATTGAGATTATGCTTCCCTACGGCGGCATTACCCGCGTCAGGTTCAATGGGTATGATCTCAACCGGGCGGGTTTAATGTCCGGTACCCCCGCTTATTTCAGTCGCGAATATAGCTATTTTTTCGCTACAAGTTCCACTTCATATAGACGTTTCCAATATTTCCCGGTCAGGAAAATCTGTTTAGTCCGCGGATTATAAGCTATGCCGTTGAGCACGTCCGTGTACTGGTCGCGAAGATGCCTCGGAAGGAGACCGGCGCAATCAACTGTGGCCTCAACTTCCCCATTCTCCGGATTGATAATCAAGATCATGTCAGTCATGTAGACATTAGCCCAGATCTTCCCGTCAATCCACTCAAGTTCGTTGAGCTGGTTTATTGGTCTTCCGTTTAGCTTGACTGTCAATGACTTCTGCTGACGGAACTGAGTATCCATCCAATACAGCCTGGCTGATCCGTCGCTGGCGATCAGGCTTTTGCCGTCAGTGGTCAGACCCCAACCATCTCTGGGATAGCTGTAAGTCTGCTTGTATTCAAGGGTCTTGGCATCGTAAATGAAGGCGACCTTGTTCTGCCATGTAAGGATGAATATGTTCCCGTCCAATTCCACCGAACCCTCCGCGAAATACTTCCTCTCGAACCCGAGTTTCTTGAGAGCTTTTCCGGTGGCCGGATCCACGACCCTGAGAGTCGACTCGCCGTATTGGCCGGTAGTCTCTATCATCTTGTCTCCCTGGAAGAACAGCCCCTGTGTATAAGACATCTCGTCGTGGGGATATTCCTTCACGACCTTGACCTTATACTCCTTTATCTTGCCGTCACAAGAGGAACCGGACAGTGCCAATGTGGCTAATATAAAGAATATCAACGTTTTCTTACTCATACCACAAATATAAGCAAAAATCACACCCGCGAAGTTAGCCACAATTTATAAAAAAAGGTGGAGCCGTAAGCCGGTTTCTGTTTTTAAATCCGCCATTTATCTGCGCGACCTACCCCCTGGCATCGGACGGGCAGCCCTCATCTGCCAGTATATTTGGTTTTGCAGGCCCTGGTGCCGTGCCCGCCGGCTGTCACCAGCCAAGCGTCGTGAGCTCTTACCTCGCGTTTTCACCCTTGCCGCCGAAGCGGCGGTTGTTTTCTGTCACGGCCGCCCGAGATCTCTCCCGCCTGGGCTTTCCCCAGCAGGGTGCCCTGACCTGTCCGGACTTTCCTCACCCCGGAACCGAAGCCCCGGAGCGCGGCGGATCGCCCCACCTTATTTGTGGCGCGAAGATAATAAAAAAGATTGACTATGCGCGGTTAGCGGCTATTGTGGCCTCGAGATCAAGGGCATCCGCCAGAATGACGATAGGATTCAGGACAGTATAACCAGTGGACATCTCAATCTGCCACTTGCACGTCTCACACTCGCAGCAGACAAAATCCGGAGCCAAAGATTTGATCTGCTCGAAAAGCTTGCTCCCTATTTCCTGGGAATACTTGTAATTCTCCTTTTTGAAACCGTAAGTCCCGGCCATACCGCAGCAGGCGCTGTCCAGGACGGTCAGAGAGACTCCAGGAATCATCCCCACAAGAGCCTTCGTGAATATTCCCCAGCCAAGTTTCTCGTTATGGCAAGGCACATGATATGCGATCCTGGCCCTGTAGTCCTCCCTGAACACAAACTTGACGGCACCGGAATCCACCAGCTCGAAAAGGAATTTCTCGACCATTGTCAGGCTATCCCTTACCTTTGAGTTGTCAACATCCAGCACGTCAGGATATTCATCTCTCATCGTGAAAATACACGTGGAAGACACGCCAACTATCGGAAGTCCCTCAGAGACAGCCTTTTCGAAGACCTTTACATTATGTTCGGCATGATGCCTGGCCGAACTCCACAAGGCGTTTGAGATCATCGCCACCCCGCAGCATTTCTCGTCGATAAGCTCGACCCCGAAGCCGATGGCGTTCATCACTTTCACAAACGCTTGACCAACCTCAGGATGCTGGAACTCAGTCGAGCAACCATGGAAGAATGCCACCTTCTTGGAATAGTTATCCTGCTTCCCTGCCGCCTCCTTCTTGAACCATCGGGTGAAACCCTTCCGCTGGTACTTCGGGAATGTTCTTTCCTTTTCGATGTCCATCATCACATCCATCACGACCTTGGCCGGTTTGGACGCGGCTATATAATTGGCCAAAGGCGCCACAGGACGGGCGAACTTGCCCATAAGATCCGTGCTGGCCAGAATGCGGTCCCTGAGTTCTGGAATATCGTGACCGTAACGACGCCTGGCGGAATGGATAAGGTCCGCTATCTTGACCCCGGAAGGGCAAGCCACCTCACATCGTTTGCAGTTCATGCAATATTTCAAGTTCTCGTCGAAAAAGAACTTGTTCTTGAGGCGTAAGCGCTCCCCGTCAGGTCCGGCTTGTTTGGGGCCCGGATAGTGAGGGTTGACAGCCACCACGGGGCAATATGCCGTGCAGATCGTGCATTTGATGCACTGCTCGAAATTATTGAAACTTACGTTCTTCTCCTGCATGGCTATTTCCCTTGGATTATACTGTCAGCCACACTCAAGGCTGTCATTATCGCCACTCCGGCCCCGCTTCCCTCATAAAGGGAGTTGCAGCCTCCGACTTCCGCTCCTATCACATACAAATTGTCCACGACAGTCCCGTTTCTCATGGGGCGGAACGAATTGTCGCATATCACACCGAACGACTCGTAACCCTGCTCCGAGAAGAACTCGGGAACGCACCATTCCGACCTGTCAGCCGGATAATCAGTGTCAAGTCCGAAAACCGGCTCTAAGACAGTATCAGGCGTCGCCTCCAATCCTTTCCCGAACAAGTTGCCACTCGCGAGCACATAATGGTCTGCCGTAAGAGGGATCGACCCGAGATTGACTGTGTGGATACCTGTCACGCGCCTGTCCTCAAATGTTGGGTCGATAGCCGTATCACCGGCAAGGAAAGTGCCTCCAGCGGCCTCAAAGGCGCGTTTAAGAAGGATTTGAGCCCGTATTCCAGGGACAGAGGGAGGCATGGTTCCGACAAACATCACCTCGGACGGGATCATCTCCTTGAGCCACTCGATCACAACCGACTGGTTGAAACCGAACACCGCCGGAACAATAACCAGGTCCTCTCCGTCGACCAGATCCCTGACTTTCCCACCGAATTCTTTCCAGTTAGACTCCTTACCCATTATCCTGGCGATTCCAACGGAACGCATTTCGGTCGGATTGGATCTGAGGTTTTCCACATCATCTATCAAGATGGTCTCGATCCTGCAGGTGACTCCCCTCTTCTCCAGTCCTTCAGCGATAAATCTGGCGTTAAAATCAAGAAAACCACGGAAGTTGACAATCAATACTTTATTCCACTTTATCTCATCTTTCGATGAAAGTAAAGTGACATCCTCCATGGCAAGCCATGCCGGCTTTAACGAACCCATGGGAGTGAGCCTGTAACCGTTTCTCGGGAACTCTGGTTCCGATGATGACGGACCATGAAGCTTTAGTCCGCATGAGTCGAAAAACTCCGGAACCCAGGAAACATATTCAGCGACCTTCTCGACTCCGATCTTGGAATATGGATGATTCTCCGGGAGGAAAGACAACGCCTTCAGAGGTTCGCTGACCTCCGTCCCATCCTCAAGCCTTCCGAGAAGTCCGAAAGTTCCTGACGAGAAATGAAGGGCGTTCTGTCCGGCCGAGACAATAAGACACTTCTGTCCGGCCCTCTGCGCTTTGATGCCACAGACCAGAGAGGCAAGTCCCCCTCCTATTATGATTGTGTCAAACCTCATCTATCCTCGTTCAAACCAAGTACTTCCGAATAAACCCATTGGGTGTATACACTCTCCCGCAAAGTCTCTCCCCAGGCCACAGGGTACATTCCCTTCCACCTTTCCTTCAAGAAAGATTTAAGGTCCTCACGGGCTTTTGAGGCGCAACCGGTGGCCTTCGCCAAGCGACCCGCGGCCCTGCAGGCGCAAAGCTCTCCTTGGCACGGTCCCATCCCGACACGAGTCCTGCGACGCAGATCCACCAGATTTCCCACCTCAAGATTATCGATAGCCGCGTCAACCTCCGCCACAGTGACTTCCTCACACTCGCAAACGACTCCGCTGTTGTCCTCGTCAAAATCAAGTTTGGCGGCCCTGGAGCCGATCCTGCCTACTGATGCCTTCTGAGCGAGCGTCGGGAATTCGAATATCTTCTTGGCGATCTTCTCTATCCCGCCACCTTCTGATCCAGGCAAAGGCTCGCGGGCGGTCACGCACTTGACAACCACTCCAAGCTTGCGGCAAACGGTGTCGGTCGCGATCTCGGCCATAAGCCTGTATGTCATCAATTTGCCGCCTGTGATGGTGATGAATCCCTTGATACCGTCCCGGACCTCATGATCCAGACATACTATACCACGGCTTATATTCCTGCCGGACGGATCATTGTCCGCTGAGACCAACGGACGTACCCCGGCGTATCCTCTCAATATCCTGGTATGCGTCAGACTTGGAGCCAGTTTAGCGCCTTCAGTCAAAAGGAGATCTACCTCATCAGGAGTCACACAGACATTGTCACACTCCTCGTAAGGCACTCTGGTCGAAGTGGTTCCGATGATGCAAACAGTGTCGCCAGGAACGAGGATGTCCGCGTTGGCCGGCTTGCGGCAGCGGTTGATCACCATCCCGTTAACCCTGTGGGCGAAAATCAGCAAAGCCCCCTTCGCGGGGAACATACCAATGTTGACTCCAGCCAGAGAGGCTATATGATGCCCCCATATCCCACCGGCATTCACGGTTATTTTGGCGTAATAATCAGACTCCTGGCCTGTCGTGTGATCCAGGACACGCACTCCCTTGACAGTATCTCCGGTAATATGGAAACCGGTGACCTCGGAGCGGACCAGGATCTTGGCGCCGTGGAGTTTGGCGTCAACCATATTGGCGGCGCAGAGCCTGAAAGGATCCACACACCCGTCCGGAACCTTTACGGCCCCGATAATATCAGGATTTACAGAGGGTTCCAGGCGCAAGGCTTCTTTCGGGTCTATGACCTCGGCCTTGATACCGGCCGCAAGACAAGCCTTGACAAAAGTCTCCTGATATCCCAGGTCGTCCTCCGGCAGAGTGATGAAAAGACCGGAAGTGTCGTCCACACAATGGCGGGCGACCTTCTTCAGGATCATATTCTCACTGATACACTCAGAGGCTGATTCTTTATCCGTAACCGCGTAACGGGCTCCGCTATGGAGCAACCCATGGTTACGGCCGGTCGCCCCGGTGGCGATGTCATCCCGCTCGATCAGAAGGACACTCAGCCCCCTCAAGGCGCAATCCCTCGCGGTTCCGGCCCCTGTGATTCCTCCTCCGACTATGATGACATCAAACTCTTCCATCAACGTCCAGAATATTCTTTGATCTTCTTCCTGAGGTCTTTGGAGATGCTGATCGGCATGTCTTTGTCAGACCGGTCAAGCCACTCCAAAGCCAGGTCAGGCAAGCCGCTCATGAAGCAGCCAAGGGCGATATTGTAAGCCGCGCAGGAACGTTTCTCGGCGCTCTTGCTGTTCACGAGAGTCATCCATTCCTCGATGGCCTTGTCCCATTCGAACGAATAGGCTTTCTCAGCTCCCTTGTTCCACGCCGACTCGGCCCCGTCATAATAAATCACCTGGAAATAATCCTGCTTCCAGCCTGACAGGAAGGTGTTGGCGGCGAGGATACCGGCCTTGTAACCGATAGCCGGCAAGCCGGCCATCACATCAGCCCTCGTGGGAGAGCCTCCGCTGTAGACCTCGGCGGAAAGGGTTTTCTCGCCGTTGAAAGCCAGGACCTGGTCCTCCTTGTTCATCGAGTCGTAGACATAAACCTTGGTGACGAAATGGGATGTCACATTCGTGACGTACGCGGAGTCCGGACTTACCCTTCTCCCCGCCACCTTCAGAGTCTTCCCCGTCTCAGGCTCGTCGATAATAGGAACATCAAACAGGAATACTACGTCTTTGCCAGACTCGAGAATCAGTTTCACAAGAGTGTCCTTAACGGAATAGTCGGCCCCGTCAATGGCGGGCATCTTGAACAGCCCGACCTCCTGTTGACCACCGAAATAGTCCTCTTCAAGACGTGTCGCGAATCCGTCCGCTATAGCCTCATTGAACTCATTCACAGCCGTTTCCTTCCCAGTCAGATAGACCACACCCATGCTTTTCCCGAGGAGGTTCAGTCCCGATTTCGAGGCGGTCCTCATCTCCGGCCTTATCACGAAAGCCTGCGGAGCGCAAGACACCAGCGCCAGCAATACGGGCGCCAGAATCGTTAATCTTCTAAAAAATGAAGTCTTTTCCATAATATGTTTATCTTTTGACCGGCTCGGCGACGAGATCGTACTCGTCGGCGCCTGTGACCTTCACATCAATAAACTTGCCGAGAAGCTCGTTGGCGGGAATATTCTCGAATAATTCCGGCTCATACCGCACAATAATCTCCCCGTCGACATCCGGACTCTCGAGCTGGCTGCGGCAAATAAGCACCCCGTCGGCATAGTCGTCAACGAGTACCCGCTCCACAGTCCCGACACGTGACTGATTGAAAGCCAGCGAAATATCCTTCTGGACCTCCATCAGCTCGGTTAGCCTCGCCTGTTTTTCCCGACGTGGAATCCTGTCCCGGTAATTGGCCGCGCCGTAAGTGCCTTCCTCTTCTGAGTAAGCGAAGGCTCCGAGCCGCTCGAAACGGGCTTCACGAATAAAGTCCAAGAGCTCGGCGAAGTCTTTTTTACCCTCACCGGGATGGCCGGTGATCATAGTTGTCCTGAGCGCTACCCCGGGAATCCTTTCCCTGAGCTTGCGGACGAGATCCCTGGTCCAGGCTCCGTCAACCTGACGGCGCATCATCCCCAGAACCTTGTCGGAGATATGCTGGAGAGGGATGTCAAGGTATTTGCAGACCTTCGGGTTGGACGCCATCTCGTCGAGAACGTCCTCCGGGAAATCGGCGGGATAGGAATAGTGGATCCGTATCCACTCTATCCCATCTACCGCGGAAAGCCTGCGAATCAGCTCGGCCAGTTTACGCTCCCTGTAAAGATCAAGCCCGTAGAAAGTAGTGTCCTGAGCTATCAGGATCAATTCTTTGACCCCGCTTTTCGCGAGGATCCCGGCCTCCTCCACGAGGTCTTCCATCGGGACCGACTTATGCGGGCCCCTGATGAAAGGAATGGCGCAATAGGCGCATCGCCTGTCGCAACCTTCCGAGATCTTCAGGTATGAATATGCCTTGGAATCAGTCCTGAAACGGCCGTTTCCGGCCCCCGGACGGCCTCCAAGGGCTTTGACCAGAGGTTCCTGGTCCCTGGCCCCGAACCAACCGTCCACCTCTGGAATGAGGTCGGGCAATTGGGCCATGTACCTCTGGGAAAGGCAGCCGAACACGATGAGTTTCCCAACCTCTCCGGCCTTCTTCCTGTTGGCGGCCTCGAGGACAGCCTGGATAGACTCCTCTTTGGCGTCGCCTATGAATCCGCAGGTGTTGACAAGTAGGACGTCAACCGGCTCCGGACGGGTCTCCGGCACCAGGTTGTAAACACCATCAAGACGCGCGAGCAGGCGCTCCGTATCCACGGTGTTCTTTGAACATCCCAATGTTATGACCTGCAGGGACTTCATTATTATTCTGAGGCTTTCTCCCCTTCTTCCTCATCAGGATTGACGAAGTCGAACGAGGCGTAGTTCTTCAACTCGTTGTACCACTCGACGACCTTCCTCATGTGCGAGACGTAAAAACGGCCCTCATCATAGTCCGGAAGAGCTTTCTCAAAGAGAGCTTTCAACTCGGCAGGGTCAGCTTTTGAAGAAGGAGCCGGGGCGTCCCCAAGGACATCCTTCATCTTAAGTAATACTTCCTGTAATTTGACCTCACCCTCTGTGGTATAGATAGATATATCAGCGAGAGTAGTAATGCGATTGCTCGCGCTGGCCACAGTTCTTTTCTTATCAGAGAGAGACTCGACAATAGCGCCACCACGGGCTTGGGCCAGGTAGAGGAAAAGCCCGCGCTGACCCGCGATTGAGAGAATTTTAGTAAGATCTGTTTTCATATCTGTTAAATTTAATAATTATTCTTGAGATTATCGCGACCAGAGACTCCCGAAGACCTTTTCCACCTCTGATTCGAGGTCTTCGAGTGATCCGTCGTTACGCAACACTTTGTTAACTTTTGAGATGTCAAACCTCTGCGCTCCCATCCTCTTGATGATGTCAGCAGGCTCAGCCCCGTCCCGTTCGCAAGCCCTGCGCAGGCGGGTCTGGAGAGGAGCGTCGACAAGAACAACCTTGTCGACATATTCCAGGAACTCCGGCTTCTCCAGGATGATCGCTGACTCAAGGACACAGAACGGCTTATTCCCATAGAATACCGGCCCGGGCTCCACATCTTCCATCAGGGCTGACTTGGAGGCCTCCCAACGCCGGAAATCACGTAACACCGCGGGATGGACAATGGACTCGAGGATTCTGAGCTGCTCAGGAGAGGAGAACACAATAGACGCCAATTTGCGGAAATCGGGGGATCCGTCAGGGAGACGCACTCCCCTTCCGAAGGCCTCCTCAATAGCGTCCAACAAAGAATCATCATCCCGGTAAAGCCTCTTGGCAGCGGAATCAGAATCATACACCGGAACACCCCTGGACGACAATATCGAACATACGGTTGACTTGCCGCTACCGATTCCACCTGTGACAGCGACCGTTCTCATCGCGCGCTCTCCTCGACACAATCGAACACCTCCGGTTCGATTGAATACTCGATCACCCCGTCCGGCATCTTGGAATGGCTGGCCATGCATCGGCCACCAATCGATTTCTGGAAGTCGTTGTAATCGATGTTGAAACTGACCACGTCAGAAGGATCGTGGGTCAACGGGAAAACACATTTGTAGACTACCCGGGCAGTGGAAGGATACACTGACAGCTTCATTCCGGCCGGGACGTTTCTCGGAGTGACGGCGACTTCCGTGGAGATCTCCACATAGCGCGTCACCTCGAGGGAATAACCCACCTCCTGCTCAGACATCCTCAGCCCTTGCACCGGTTCCAGTTTCACGGAGCCATGCGCGCTCGATTTCAGGTTCGACAGCTCGATAGCCTTGGTGTAGACCATGTTGATATTCTCCAGATGGTAAGGCTCGCCATAGACCAGGACAGAGTCCGGTTTGAGCTGGATCGGGCTGAGAGAGGTGTACTGGGGCTTGAAAGAGATTATCGTCACGGGATGGACCGGCACCTTCTTGTGGTTTTCCACGGGAAAACGGAACTGGACAGACTCCGAAAGGAAGGACTCCAGCTGAACTCCGTCACCGAAAATATCAGAGACATAATTGCTTAGCTCCGCGGCGGAGATATAGAACATATCCTTCTCCGCATGATGCATGTCTTTCGAATTGAAGGAGACATGGACGGCATCTTTCTTGGCTTTGTGACGACCTCTGAGGATCGTGAACCCTGATGTGCGGCACCTGGCCGCTATCGTGCTGGAGTTGGCTGAGACGTTCGAGTGGCCAGCGATGTCGCACTCCGCGACAACCGGGACCGAGAGGGTCTCGGAATAATTGAGGGAAAGATTATGGATCAGCCAGATGCCAAACGCCAGCATAAGGGACATCAAAAAGACCGCGATGTCCCTTCCCGGCAGTTTGTCCAGCTTCCTCTTCCGCATCCGGCTACGCTTTCGGGGCGTCCTCGGTGTAGTCCCTGACGATGGAGTTCTTGTCGACGCGGAGCTTCACATCACCGTCAACCTTGATGAGGATAGAACGATCCTTGATCTCGTCGACAATTCCGTAGATTCCTCCGGCGGTGACAACCTTGTCACCCTTTTTGAGCTCATTGCGGAACTTCTCCATTTCCTTCTGCTGCTTGCGCTGGGGCCTGATCATGAAAGCCCACATGACGACAAACAACATGATCATCATGATCCAGAACATTCCACTGCCCCCGGCGGGAGCCTGAGCGCCACCGGCCTGGGCCTGCAGCAAAGTGATAGTAAGTATATTCATTTTCAACAAAAGTTAATTGTCCGCTAATTTAAACAAAATCTCCGGTCTTGACAATCTCTCCCTCCTCAATCAGCCTCTTGGCCAGGCGGTCCAGAAGCCCGTTGACAAAAGAACGGCTCTTAGGGGTGCTGTAATACTTGGAGATCTCGACATATTCGTTTATCGTGACCCTCAGGGGCAAGTCGGGGAACGCCTTGGCCTCGGAGAGCCCCATGACGATAAGGACGGTGTCCGTGGTGAACAAGCGGTCTTCCTGCCACTGGTCGGTGCTGGAGGCCACCATGGGGAAAAACTTGTCATAGCAAGTGTAAGAGGTACGGAGAAGCTTCGTGACGAAAGTCTTGTCGCTTTCCACCGGCTTCGGGATGACCATGTCGCTGCGGTAAAGCGGCGGCAGTTCCCACCTGAGCCCCTTGGAGAGGGACTTCATGGTGTCACAGCAAACCGTCAGGGAATAAGCCAGATCGTCGTTCCACCAGATCGAGAGATCCTCCAATATGTCCGCCAGTGCCTCGGAGTCGACAAACTCCTCCTCAAACATCCTCGTGAACATAGCGGTGTCCTTCTTGATCGAGCGGACTGGATCCGCCATATACTCCTTGAAGTAATCCTTCTTTGTCATCGAGTCATAGGTGTCCCGGATAAAAGCGTCGAAGGGCTCCCATGATAACTTCCTTTTGGCCAGCAGCTTCGTGAAATCCGGATCATTGTCGAGCAGGGGCGCCACAGCGTTCTGGACGAACTTCATATTCGGATTCTTCTCTTCCTCTGTGGGGTTGAACTTCCCGCGGGCATCCTCAATCCTCCGCTCGGCCTCCCTGGTGACATAAGGGATTATCGACAGCATGAACAGGTAGAGTGACCTGGTGGCCTCACAGGAGGTCTCAAGCTGTGACTCAGCTTCAGCGAGAGACATGGAGGGGTTCTCAGCGTAGCTGAACATCACTTTGAAGGCTTTGATCCGCAGGATTCTTCTATTTAGCATAATAAAGCGATATTTTTATGCAAATATAACACACAATTTGAGATTTTTCTTAAATTTGTATGATTACAAACTTATATCGCCGATGTATAAAGACGAAAACGAGCGGTCTTTCTATCCCGACCGCAATTCTGATGACGTGTGGTCGAAACCGGTCCGCGCAGGAAAACGAACTTATTTTTTTGATGTTAAAACAACAAAAGGCAACAACGATTACTATTTGACTATCACAGAAAGCAAGAGAAGACAAGAAGCCGATGGCAGCTTTTCTTTTGACAAACACAAGATTTTCCTCTACAAAGAGGATTTCGACAAGTTCCGGGAAGGACTTGAGGAGGTTATCGCTTACATGAAAAGCAACCTCCTGAAGGACGTGCCCGAGCACACCTATGAGACCTGGCGAGCTTCGGAGGAACAAAAGGCTGAAGGTTCAGCCCCCTCCTCCGGCGAGACTTCTTTCACAGATGTGGATTTCGAGGAGCTCTGATGAGACAACTTTTTTTATGCGACACATAATTAACATTCCAACAAAACAATGAGCAACGACATGTCAAGACGCTCTTTCCTTAAGAAGGGAACAGCGATGGCTGCCGGACTGGCAGTAGCACCTGGTATCATGATGGCTGGTGAGGCCCCCAAGGTCGACAAGAAGAAGAAAAAAGTGACTCCTCCCGAGAAGCTTAAGATTCTTGGTGTCGGTATCGGAGGACGTGGAGCCGCCGACCTTCGTGAGATGGAGACTGAGGACATCATTGGACTTTGCGATGTCGACTGGAAATATGCTGACCATATTTTCAAAAGATATCCTAATGCCAAGAAGTACAATGACTACCGTGTGATGTTCGACGAGATGCTCGATCAGGCTGACGCCGTTATGATCGCTACCGCCGACCACACCCACGCCATTATCGCCGCCCAGGCTATCGCCGCCGGGAAGCACGTCTATTGCGAGAAGCCCCTCACCCTTACTGTGTATGAGGCCCGTCTCCTCACCAAACTCGCCGCCAAGCATAAGGTAGCTACCCAGATGGGTAACCAGGGCGCTTCCGGCGCCGGCACTCGCCAGGCTATCGAGTGGCTCTGGAACGGAGAGATCGGAGAGGTCACCCGCGTTGACTGCTTCACCGACCGTCCTATCTGGCCCCAGGGACTTGAGAAACCCTCCGAGGTACAGCCTATTCCTTCAACATTGAACTGGGACGCCTTCATCGGCCCCGCCCCGATGCGTGACTACAATGAGATCTACCATCCTTGGAACTTCCGCGGCTGGTGGGACTTCGGCACCGGTGCCATGGGTGACATGGCCTGCCATATCATGCATGTCCCGTTTGTCGGTCTGAAGCTCGGTTATCCGATCAAGGCCCAGGCCAGCTCCACTCCGGTCCTCACCGACTGCTGCCCGAGCGCTGAGATGATCAAGCTGACCTTCCCTGCCCGTGAGAACCTGCCTAAGCTCGCCCTTCCTGAGGTCGAGGTCCGCTGGTACGACGGTGGCTTCAAGCCTGAGCGTCCCGAGGGTATTCCTGAGGGTGTCAACCTCAATACCGATGGTGGCTGCAGCATCTTCTACGGCACAAAGGACATCATGGTGGTCGGTTGCTACGGCAACAAGCCTTACCTTGTCTCCGGCCGCAAGCCTGAGGTTCCTCACGCTGTCCGCGAGGTTACCGTTTCCCACCAGCAGGACTGGATCCGCGCTTGCAAGGAGTGCATGGTCGATCCTGACAACTTCACCCGTTCAGCCTCTGACTTCAGCCAGGCCGGTCCGTTCGTCGAGATGGTCGACCTCGGTGTCGCCGCTGTCAGGCTCCAGGATCTCAACCAGGTTCTTGAGTGGGATGGCCCGAACATGAAGTTCACCAACATTCCTGCCGAAGCGAAGATCAGGTTCCAGATCCACGATGGATTCACCATCAAGGATGGCCACCCGACTTTCAACAAGACTTATACGGATCCTGTCAACGCCCGCGAGTTCGCCGCTGGCCTCATCAAGCGTGAGTACCGTGCCGGCTACAAGCTCCCTGATATGCCCGAATAATCTCTAAATCTTATATTTACATTATGAAGAAAATCTTAGTTATCGCAGCGTGTGCGGCGGCGATCCTCTCGCTTTCCGCATGCAAGAACAAGAAGGCCGCTGCCACCACTACTGACAACGGCGTACCTGCTTACGAGGTTGTTGAGAACGCGCAGGTTGATCTTGCCGGATTCCCTGTTGACGACGAGGGTTACATCGTGATCTTCGACGGCACCTCCCTGAATGGCTGGAGGGGCTACGGAAAGGATCATGTCCCCGCCCGCTGGACCATTGAGGATGGTTGCCTCAAGTTCACCGGCACCGGCGCTGGAGAGTCCCAGTCCGGAGACGGTGGCGACATCATCTTCACCAAGAAGTTCAAGAACTTCGAGATGAAGTTTGATTGGAAGATCTCCAAGGGAGGAAACTCCGGTGTCTTCTTCCTCGCCCAGGAGGTTACCACCAAGAAGGAGGACGGTACCGTGCAGTATGAGCCTATCTACATCTCATCTCCTGAGTATCAGATCCTTGACAATGCCAACCATCCGGATGCCAAGCTTGGTAAGGACAACAACCGTCAGAGCGCTTCCCTGTATGACATGATCCCCGCTGTTCCTCAGAACCAGAATCCTTACGGCGAGTGGAACACCGGTAGCATCATGGTCTATCAGGGCACCGTGGTTCACGGCCAGAACGGCGAGAACGTTGTCGAGTACCATCTCTGGACCCCTCAGTGGACCGAGTTGCTCCAGGCCAGCAAGTTCTCCCAGGAGAAGTGGCCCCTCGCTTTCGAGCTGCTGAACAACCTTGGTGGCGAAGCCCACGAAGGCTACATCGGTTTCCAGGATCATGGCAACGATGTTTGGTATCGTAATATCCGTGTGAAAATCCTTGACTAAATGAGAAGCGTTTTGATTCTTATGGCATCTCTCCTGCTTATGGCAGGATGTGGCCAGCCTAAGGCCAAGGAGCCTGTGAAGAAGGATATCGGTCTCCAGCTCTACAGCATCAGAGGCGAGATCGGCAACCCTGAGAAGTACGCCGCCAATCACGAGCAGGTCTTTAAGGCTCTCGCTGAGATGGGTTACACCTCTGTGGAGGCCGCCAACTATGATGGTGAGCAGGGATTGCTTTACGGAGTCGCTCCCGAGCAGTATAAGGCCGATCTCGAGGCCGCCGGTCTGAAGTCACTCTCAAGCCACGTCGGTCATTCTCTCTCTCCTGAGGAGTTGGCGACTGGCAAGTTCGATGAGTCCATGGCATGGTGGGACAAGGCGATCGCTGCCCATAAGGCCGCCGGTTGCTCCTATATTGTCACCCCCAGCTTCCCTATCCCCAACAACCTGAAGGACCTCAAGACTTATTGCGACTACTTCAACGCCATTGGCAAGAAGTGCGCTGAGGCCGGTATCAAGTATGGCTATCACAACCACTCCCACGAGTTTAACAAGGTGGAGGATAAGGTTGTTTATGACTTCATGCTTGAGAACACCGACCCTAATTATGTCTTCTTCCAGATGGATGTGTACTGGGCCTGCATGGGTCGCGCCTATCCTGTCGAGCTCTTCAAGAAGTATCCTGGCAGGTTCACGATGCTTCACATCAAGGACCACTACGAGCTTGGTGAGAGCGGCATGGTCGGTTTCGACGCCATCTTCAACAACGCTGATGTCGCTGGACTCAAGGACTTCATCGTTGAGCTTGAGGGCTTCACGAAGGGAGACTGGAATCCTAGCATCAAGGCTTGCGCCGATTACCTGCTGGGTTCCGACTTCGTCAAGGAGACCTACGCGAAATAGATCCTTCTCTAACCACACGCACAAGGGCCGCTGCTGAAGCGGCCCTTTTTGCGTCTACGAACCTGACGAGCACTCCCTCTGGAAGGACTCCATTCGCTTCGCTCACTCCGGCCCCTCCCAACGCCATCATCGTCCTCGCTTCACTCAGACTCGCTGTCGTCGGGCCCCTCCCCCTGCCCCTGTCCGGGGGTGGACAGGCCTTCCAGAGGGAGTCTCGTCAGCTTTGGGAAGGTGATGACCTAGAGGAGTTTGTAGTCGATGGAGAGGATGCGGACGGGGCCGAGGAGACCGGAGGATTGGAGCTCGGAGTCTTTGTCGAGGTATGTGGAAGTCTGGAAGGTGAAGCGCTCCGACTCCGGAATAACCTCCTTCTCTCCAATCAACCGATTGCGCCAGCAATTTACCACCTCGACCTCGACAGAATTGATCCCCTTCTTCAGGAAACCGCTAATATTCAACCGGTAAGGAGCAGTCCAGACTCCCCCGGCATATTCTCCGTTAACCTTAACCTTCGCCATGACCATAACCTTTCCGAGATCGATGTAGACAGGCCCGGAAGGAATCGACTTGAGCTTGAATTCCGAGGTATAGACAACATTGCCGGAGAAATACTTGATATGCGGATCGGAAGACTCTGTCCAATCGGTCAGATTGTCGAAAACAACAGGCGACTCTGGACCACCTCTCCCCTCTTGGAATGCTGCCTTCCAAGGCCCATTCACCTCAGCGACAACAGTTTCCGCCGGATAATTCAATCCTGTCCCGACGACTGGCGAAGCATCTTTACGGAACACGATGAAAGAACTCTCAAAAGCATCCAAACGCATGGGGACCTTAGTGGTCTTGGAGAGGAACTTGTACTCAGGCAACAGGCGGGTTTCCGCTGTAAGAGGATTCCACAGTTCGGGAGCCTTTCCAGTTATCCTGAATATTCCATCGAATGAGATTGGCTCATCACCTTGGTTGGAAACGAAGTAAATATCAGCGTCTTTCTGTGTCAAATGGATGAGCTGCAGCGGCAAAGCCGAGTCGTCTACAACGAAATCAGCGGGTATTTCCTTCTCGGCGAATATGCTCTCAAGAGAACCCGACCTGTAAACCTTGCCCTTTCCATAATCATAACTCGTGGCGAAAGGCTCCTCGCCGATCCTCCACATTCTCGCGGCAATCTCCTTCACCTTGGCGTCAGCGGACGGCCATCCCGCGAGACTAGGAGACTTCTCAGGGGCAGGACCAACGATCGTCAAGCCATCAGCCACCAGCCTCTCAAGCTTGGACAGCAGCTCCGGACGCATGGTACGGATATTCGGAAGTACCAGGACTGAATATTCCATCCCGCTCTGCAGCAACAACTTCCCGTCCTTGACAGAAGCATCCATCAAGACCTCGCCATTGACAAAATCGTATGAATATCCAGCCGGAATCTCAGGATCCCTGGTTCCAGTCATCTTCGGGGCGTCCTCACCCAGGAAATACGCCACATCGGCCACATAACGCCCCTGCTGGAGCAAATAGTTGCAACGCTTGAGGTAATCGCTGAAAACGTCCATCTGGGAGAACCAGGTGTTATTGCGGTTGAACTCATTGCCGAACCACGCGTTCACACCAGGAACACGGTCATCCGGCTGCTGGATGTAGAGATGCATCAGTGAGGCGTTGATACCCTCCGTGAAGAAACGGTCTCCCCTTTGTTTCATCTGGCCTGGATACTGGCTGAAATCCGGCTCGCCGCAAGTGAAACTCTCAGCCCAGACCATCTTCTTGCCATAAATATGGCCGCAAGAGGAAGCCACCCTGTTCTCGATATCTCCCAGATCACCGAAACTCCAGAACTCTCCCGCGATCTCATCCGACTGCCCTCCATATTGAAGGAACTCACCAGGGAAGCCCCAGTGGCCGTAATTCTCAAGCCAAGTCGTGAGGCCATGCTCATTGCTGACCTCCCTGAGTCCACCCACATAATTATAGGAAACCTCATCAGCGATAAGTCTACGGACATCCCACAGGAAGCGGTCGGAAATCTCGCGGCTACCGACAACCACACCACTGAAGACAGGAATATAGGGAGTAGGATCATAGCCGTAGGCCTTTTTGAAGTCCTCAATCATATCATCAGTCCAGTTCTGGCCACCGGTCTCGTAACTGTCCTCCACAACGATCTTAAACGTCTTCCTGTCCGCGGCAGGTATCCTGTTGAGAATAACTCCCAGGTAGTTGTCGAAATGCTCCCTGATATGCTTCTTGCTCATCTTGTCGGTCTCCAGTCCCCGGCCCTCCTCGGGGGCGGGGCCATCCATCGATCCCGTCGGCAACATGGCGGTCCTTGCAACGACCCACTTTCCGGCCGGGACAGTCCAGTCCAGAGTGCCATCAGATGACATATATTCAGTAATATCAATTACTTCCGAAGGTTTGACGACAAGCCCTTCCTCATCCGTCGGTTGCTCGGGCCACATATAAGCGTCCCACATCGGGTGCGGCGTCTGCCACATTTTGGCGAATGTCTTCTCGGGATATCGCTCAACAGCGGGAACATCCGACAGCGTGACCTTTCTTATTATTCCTGCCTCTTCAACCTTAAGAGCGAATTCACGCCCGACAGTCTTTGGAATCGAGACCACCACCGGAGCGTACGGATCGAAACCGACATTTACCCCAGAGTTGCTCCTGTCGGCATATGTCTTCATTACGAACTTCCCATCCGCATACAGCTCCACATCCGTGGCCCCATTCTTTGGAACGAACTCCAGAATAACTGTCCGCACACTCACCGGAGTTTGGGATCGAAGCGAAATATCCTTTAACGAACTCACGTCTCCCGATGTCGATAGTTCGGTCTCAGATTCAACAAGAGGATAAGCCAACACCTTGACATCCTGCGAGTTCTCTCCAAGTGACGGAAGCTTTGAATGATACTTTATCGGGCCAACCAAGGTGTCCTTTGCCGTCGCGAGGTAACGCATCGCCTGTGAAGGCTTGACCCAAGGCCCGCCGCTTTGGCTCCATCCCGGGCAGTTGAAAAGACCGACCTCTATCCCGAGATCACCCGCGGTCTTGAACATGGTGTGGAGAATATTCCACCACTCATCCGTGAACATCCTCACAGGTCCTAAAGGAATCCCCTGCCCGTCTCCGATCATTCCTATCTGCACCCTCGTGATTCCTGCTTCCTTCATGGCGTGAAGATCCTTGACCACACCGTCAGCACTCATATTACCGGCCACCCAATACCAATAGACACCAGTCGGCTGGCTCCAAGGTATGTTTTTGAAATTCCGCTCGATAGACCCGATTGTGTTCTGCGCGGCAACGGAAGCGGAGGTCAAAACAAACAGTACTGAGATCGCTTCAAATATCTTCTTCATCGCTTCAGGGTTATTAATTCTAAACAATATTAGCGATTTTTTCTTATATTTGAAAAATCGGTCTTGATATGGGAGATTTATTCCTTAGAAATATAAAACTCGACGGGAAGCAGGTCGACATCATGATCACCGGGGGAAAGATCACATCGATCACCCCTTCCGGACTCCAGGTTCCTGAGCCGGTCGCTGAAGAGATTCTTGACTGCACAGGCAAAACCGCCTCTCCAGCATTCGTCAATATGCACACCCACGCCGCCATGAGCCTCCTCCGTGGAGTTGGCGCCGATATGGTTCTCTCCGACTGGCTGGAGCACATCTGGGCTATCGAGGCCCATATTGACGAACCTTTCGTCCTGCGCGCCTCCAGGGTGGCCGCGCTCGAGATGATAAAGACAGGCACGACCACCTTCAACGACATGTATTGGTACTCCCCTATGACAAGACTGGCCGCGGCTGAGGCCGGACTAGGCTGCCTCATTTCCTATACATTCCTCGACAACTTCAACAAGGAGACAGCGGCGAGGCAGAAGGATGAATGCCAGATTATCCATGAGACTTCCAGAGGCTGGGGCGCGCGGGAGCGCTTCGCCGTCAGCATACACTCTGTCTACACCGTCAGCGAGCCGATGATCCTCTGGGTCACTGAATATGCCAGGAAAAATGGGCTGAGGATCCATCTCCATATCTCAGAGACAGAGCAGGAAGTAATTGACTGCAAGGCAAATCACGGCGGCCTAAGCCCTGTGGAATATTTCGACTCATTAGGAGTCCTCGGACCTGATGTGATAGCCGCCCATGCCCTCTGGCTCAGTGAGAAGGATGTTGAGATACTCGGCTCACGAGGCGTAAACTGCGTCCACAACATCAACTCGAATCTCAAGCTGGCCTCCGGTATAAGGTTCCTTTGCAAGGAACTCCAGGAGGCTGGAGCGAACGTCTGCCTTGGCACGGACGGCTGCGCCTCATCCAACAACCTCGATATTCTCGAGGCGATGAAGACGACGGCGATAGTCTCCAAAGGCTGGAGGAGGGATCCCACTTCCCTGCCTCTCCATGACCTGCTCGATATGGCCACAGTAAACGGAGGGAAGGCGCTCGGAGTCAAGACCGGTCGGATTGAGGAAGGCTGGGACGCGGACATCCAGATTATTGACACAGACAACACTTTCTTCCTGTCACCAGCACCCTTCCTGGCCAATCTGATCTATTCGGCCCACAGCGACTGCGTCAGCTCTCTGGTTTCCGGTGGACGACTTGTGATGAGGGACAGGGTTGTCCCCGGCGAAGAGGAGATCCTGGAAGGAGGACGTGAGGCTCTGAGCTTTATTGATAATTTAAGAAACAATTAATAATCAAATGGATACGAGAATCGAAAGAATCCATCTTGCCGCCGATTACATCGCGAAACAAATCGGAGACCTCAAGCCGGTTGTCGGGATTATTCTCGGCAGCGGCCTAGGGAAACTGGCCAATGCGGTTAAGGATCCTATCGTGATCCCTTACAAGAATATCCCCGGCTTCCCGGTCTCCACCGCTATCGGCCATAAGGGCAACTTCCTTGTCGGCGAGGTCGGCGGAAAGACCGCTATCATGATGCAGGGTCGCATCCACTTTTATGAAGGCTACCCTATGGAGCTTGTGACCCTTCCCACCAGGGTTATGGTCAAGCTCGGCATCAAGTATCTGTTTGTGTCCAACGCCGCCGGAGGAGTCAATTACGACTACAAGGTCGGTGACCTTATGATAATCAAAGACCATATCTGCCTGCAGCCCAACCCGTTGATCGGTCCAAACATGGACGAGTTCGGTCCTCGTTTCCCCGACATGACAAGGCCATACGATCTCGGCCTGATAGCCAAGGCGGAGGAGATCGCCGCCAGCCTGGGGATTCCTCTCAAGAAGGGAGTATATTACGGCGGCACTGGCCCCACTTACGAGACCCCTTCTGAATATAAATACATAAGGATAATCGGTGGTGATGTGACCGGGATGTCGACCATTCCCGAGGTCATTACCGCCCGCCATTCGGATATTCCGGTGTTCGGCATGTCTGTGGTTACTAACGAGGCTCATGACGATTACTCCGAAGACTACAAGAATGACGGGGACGACGTGATCAAGGCCGCTGACGCCGCGGCCGGCAGGATGTGTTCCATATTTGTCAAACTAATTGAATCTCTATAGGATATGCCCAAGTTTCTAAATCTCGTTTATTTCGTCGTCGCGGTGTTTATCATCGCTTTCGGTATCGCCGCGCTCGTCAATGGGTCAGGAAAGACCAGGACGAACATACTGATCCTCTTGATCGGCTTCTATTTCATGTATAGGGGAATAGCCTTGACCGTCAACGCCAAGCGCCGCGCTGAGAGGGAAAGCCTCGAGTCAAAGGACAAGAACAACGACCCGGCCAACGCCTAATTATATTGATATCAAATGGATTACGGATTCTTCAGGGTAGCGGCCGCCGTGCCGCGCGCGCAGATCGCCGATGTTGAATTCAACAGCGACTCGATAATCAGGCTCATAGACAAGGCAGAGGAGCGGGAAGCATCCCTGGTCGTTTTTCCCGAGCTTTCAGTCACTGGCTACACTTGCCTGGATTTGTTTGGGCAGAGCCTGCTTCTGACAGCCTCGGAGGAAGCGGTCAAGAAAATAGCCGACCACACTCGTGGCAAGCACGCCACAGTGGTCGTGGGAGCTCCGGTGCGCTACCGCGGACGTCTGTATAACTGCGCTGTAGTGATACGTAACGGAGGCATTAAAGGAATTGTCCCGAAGATATATCTCCCGACCTACGCCGAGTTCGACGAGGGCAGGTGGTTCGCCTCCGGATCCGACTTCCTCTCCCCTTCCAACACCAGGGTGGGACGTTTTGTCGATGACGGCAGGAATCATTACCGGGACGGCTTCGACTCGGTCACCAGGTATTGCGGACAGCGCTGCAACCTGTCCCCTAACCTGCTCTTCTCGATCGGCCGTACGACTTTCGGTATCGAGATCTGCGAGGATTTCTGGACTCCTGTTCCGCCGTCCTCTTTCCTCGCTCCGTCCGGAGCTCAGGTGATCGTGAATATCTCCGCGTCCAACGAAGTGGCTGGAAAGCACCATAAACGCAGGGAATTCGTGATCAACCAGTCCGGCCGTACAGTGTCGGGATATGTCTATTGCTCAGCAGGTTACGGTGAGTCCACAATGGACACTGTCTATGGCGGCTCAGCGATTATCTGCGAGGATGGGGAGTTGCTCGCCGAGAATGAGAGGTTCCAGATGGAAGACTCCATCACCTTCGCCGACATCGACATAGAGAAGATCGGGGTACACCGTCAGAAAAAGAACTCATTCAGGGGGATGGCTCCTGACGGTACTTCCGCTTGTGAATATTCCAACCTTTATTGCCGCTTTGAGATAGGTGATCCGGCTCCCACTGATTTCTCTGACAATCTGTTCCGAAAAGTCGAGCCGCACCCGTTCTTGCCTGAAGATGATCCGGTCGAGGAGGCTGAGGCATGCAAGGAGATCCTCGCTATCCAGTCGACCGGCTTGGCCGCCCGCATGGAGCATATCGGTTGCAAGAAGGCTGTCATCGGCATCTCAGGTGGCCTGGACAGTACTCTGGCCCTGATAGTCACGGCGATGGCTTTCGACAAACTTGGTTATGATCGTTCCGGGATTATTGGAATAACCATGCCTGGGCTTGGGACTACAGTCAGAACCAAGTCCAACGCTGTCGACCTTATGGAGGCGCTTGGTGTGACTTCACGAGAGATTTCCGTCGTGCCTGCGGTCGAGCAGCATTTCAAGGATATCGGCCATGATCCCGCGGTCATGGATTCCACTTATGAGAACGCGCAGGCGCGCGAGAGGACCCAGATCCTGATGGACACGGCCAACCAGGAGAACGGTCTGGTGATCGGTACAGGGGACCTGTCCGAGCTGGCTCTCGGCTGGTGCACCTACAACGGGGACCACATGTCGATGTACGGGGTAAACGCCTCTGTTCCCAAGACTTTGATCAGGCATCTGGTCCGCTGGGCGGCGGAGAATGTGTTCACCGCTCCTGCGGTTTCGGGTGGACGACCTGCTTCCAAGATTCTTATTGATATTGTGGAAACTCCTATCAGTCCGGAACTTATGCCTGCAGACCAGAAGGGAGAGATCAAACAAAAGACTGAGGATTTGATCGGGCCTTACGAGCTGCATGACTTCTTTATTTACAATCTCATGCTCCACGGCTACTCCCCTTCCAAGATCTACTTCCTGGCCAGCAGGGCGTTCTCCGGCAAGTACGACAAGGAGACTATCTTGAAGTGGCTCAAGAAGTTCTACTGGAGGTTCTTCAGCCAGCAGTTCAAGCGTTCCTGCATGCCTGACGGTCCCAAGATCAGCCCCGTCAGCTTCTCACCCCGCGGTGACTTCCGCATGCCCTCCGACGCCAAAGTCCACCTCTGGATCACCGAGCTCGAGAATTTATAAAAAATAATAAGGCAGCTATCGTTACATTTCGGGTTTTCTTTCGTCTTAATAGCGGAGTTTGGAAAAATCATTAACTTCGCAGACATGAGAAAAACAGTTTTAGCCTTTTTGATCATCCTGGCGGCGGTCACCGCGGGAGCGCCTTCTTATGCCTCCACCCCGTCAATCGACTACGGGAAGCGAGTCACATCACTGATGAAGGAATATTCACTTCACTCGGACTTCCAATGCGTGAACCTAGGCCGCATGGGTCTGGCAATAGTCAAGCAAGTAATAAGGAACAGTGGAGACAAGGACGCTCTGGAACTGCTTGATTTGATGAGAAATGTCAAGCAGGTCACTATAGCGAGTTTCGCCGATTGCGATCCGGATGTCAGGACCCGTTTCGAGTCCAGGCTATCTAATGTGTTGACTAAAGATTTTCTTCTGGTCGAGGCGAAAGACGCTGATGAGAAAGTGCAGATATTCGCCATACCGGATGATGACGGTGAGAATATCTCTGACCTGATTATCAGCGCCCCGAGAAGCGGAGCCGTCATCTGCGTCAGAGGCAAAGTCAATGTCCAGGACGTGGCCACATTCCTCGAGGCGAAATCGAAGTAAACCATGACCGCGTCGGAGTTCAAAGAGATCTGGGTTCCATTGACCGAAAGGTTCTACAGGGTCGCCTACTACATCCTGGAGAACCAAGCCATGGCCGAGGACGCTGTCCAGGACCTTATGGTCCGGCTCTGGACCATGCGCTCCACTATCAGTGAAGTTAAGAACCCCGCGGCCTTCGGCATGACTGTGATCCGGAACATCTGCCTGGACAAGATCCGGAGCTCGGCGCTTGCCAAAAGAGATTTCAAGGCCCAGGAAGCATTAGATGACATGCCCGACAACTCGGACGAGATCGATTCGATATTGATCAGGAAAGAGAATCTCGAACGCATAAAACAATGCCTGGCGAGGCTCCCTGACAAACAACGGAAGGTGTTGGAAATGAAAGTTTTCGACAACAAATCTTACCCGGAGATAGCGCTGTTGACCGGACTCTCCGAAACGAATGTTAGAGTGAAGATAAGCAACGCTCGCAAGAACCTTAAGAAAATGATCGCAGATGAAGACAATAGATGAGATAGAGAAACTGAGTCTCGAGGATCTCGAGAGGATCTCGCTTGATGAATCGATCGAGGTCCCGGCAGGTCTTGAGAACAGAATCGGACAGGCGGTATCCGTCCGTTCCCGCAGACGCGTGATCCCATGGATCTACGGCATAGCCGCTTCCCTGCTCCTTGTCGTCGGCCTGGCCATAAGTCTCAGGCCCCCTCAGCTGCGGGACACCTTTGACGACCCTGCCCTGGCATACGCCGAAGTGGAGAAGGCTCTTATCTCCGTGACCGGTACAATCAATGAACAACTAAATAACGCTTTGACAAAATGAATAAGATAATCATAACACTCGCCGCCGCGTTAATCAGCATATCCGCGGCCGCCCAGGACTATAAGTCCTTGTACCAGAAGTATTCCGATGACGATCGCATCACCGCGGTCTACATCTCTCCTGCCATGTTCAAGATGATCGGCAAAGTGCCCGAGGTCAGGATTGAGGACAGCGATGTTGATTTCGGCCCCATGATCAAGTCGATGACAGGCTTTTATTTGCTCAAGACAGAGGACAGTTCCCTGGCCGAGAAGATATCCAAGGATGTCAACAAGGTCGTCGGAGGCCACAAGTTCGAGACACTTATGGAAGTGAAAGATGGTGGACAGAAGGTCAACATTTTATCCCTCGGGAATGATGAGTTCCTTAAGAGCCTGCTTCTCACTGTATTCAATAAGGAAGACGGAGAGACTGTCTTTATCGGCATAGACGGCCTCATGAAGAGATCAGATGTGGAAGAGGCGGTTGCCGGAGTCTCCAAGAACCTGCTCTAATATGAGGTTCTTTAGTTTAGTGATTATTTCAGCCACGCTCCTGGCAGGTGGGATCCGTGCCAACGCCCAGATCCCAGGCCAGGGGCCTTTAAGTGGCCTGGCGGCCCCAGCCGAGACCACGTTTGAGGGAACTTACCAGGAAGGCTTCGAGAATATCACCGCCCTGATGGAACGCTTTGACGGCCGAGGCAACGTGTCGCTGATGAAACTTGGACGCGTCGCGATGACAATGGGGAAAACGGTTGGTAAAGCCGGAAGCGCCTGGACCAGGAAAGTGGCCAAGGCATTCAAGAGAGTCGGCGTGGTCTACATGCTCGACTATGGTGACAGCCGGCCGGAGCTGAAGGACGAAATAGAAACGGCAGTTAAACGCAATCTAAGTCCAGAGAATCTGGTCAGGAGGAGCGGTGAAGGATCCTTCGCGTTCGATGAGACCTATGGAGAAGTCTCAGAGGATGGCACACATGTGTCTGACTTGGTGATAATCCTTTATGGCCAGACAGTCGTGGCCCTTAAAGGCACGGTCTTAGAGTCCGATGTGGATCGGATAATACGCCGCCTTAACAAGCAGCTTTAATCTAAAGAGTACGGAATTCCGGGAGGCTTTTGGGGACTATAGGCCGGAGAGGCCAGCGATCCAGCATCGTTACGGTGTGAATGTCTGTGCCGGCATAATCATAGTACCCCTTCTTCAGAAGCGCCTCGGCCGTGTGCTGGACAGAAGAACCATAGTATCCGGCCAAAGAGAACAGGTTAAGTTGGAATAGAATCTTCATCTCCTTCAGCCGGTCATAATCCTCCGAACCCATGTAAACATATCTCTCCGGATGGGCAAGGACAGGGAAATAACCCGCGGCCTTGACCTTCTCTAGAGTATCATGAAAACCAAATGGAGGAGTGAAATATGAAGTCTCGACAAGGAGGTGGTCAAGTTTCGGTCCCATCGGAAGGAAATCATTGGCAGCCAATCGGTTCTCGAACAGGTTATCAATCATGTTCTCAGCGCCGAGATGAAGCTCAAGCGGCCCGTGATACTCTGCTTTAAGCGCCTCGAAACGCTCCCGCAGATCAGAGGTGGTGTTGGGAATATCCTCCATGATGTGAGGAGTGAACCAGACCGCCTTGAATCCCATCTCCTCATAACGGCTCAGGATATCCAGCGACTCCTCAATGTGCTTGACACCATCATCGACACCAGGAAGAATATGGGAATGGCAATCCGTGAATCCCTCGAAAATCCGGGATGACGAAAGAGAAATACGCTTGGTGAATGGCCACATAAAACACTACTTATCCAGCACGGAGAAGGCCGAATGGTTGCTTACATATTCAGGAACCAGACGCTTCATCGCTGCCACAGTCTTGAGGTCGTCATATTCATGGGAGATCGAGATCAACTCATCGATTTCTTTAGAGACCTCCGCGAAATCATATTGACGAACCTCAGCGATACGGATCTTCTCATGGAAGGATGGCTTGGTCGTCTCCTGCTCGCTTAATAACTCCTCATAAAGCTTCTCACCGTCACGCAGGCCTGTGAACTTGATCTCGACACCTTTAGCGCCACTTAACTCAATCATCCTGCGAGCAAGATCAGCTATGCGTACAGGCTTGCCCATGTCGAACACGAATATCTCTCCCCCATTGCCCTTGGTACCAGCCTCCAAGACAAGTTTGCAGGCTTCAGGAATCAGCATGAAATAACGGATGATATCGGGGTGAGTCACAGTGACGGGACCTCCCTCCTTGATCTGCTTCTCAAAGATCGGGATGACAGAACCATTGGAACCCAGCACATTACCGAACCTTGTGGTCACGAACTGGGTATGGCCTTCAATCTTGCCGTCAACCTCGGCGTTATTAAGGCTCTGGACATAAATCTCACAGATCCTCTTGGAGCAACCCATGACATTGGTCGGATTGACAGCCTTGTCGGTTGAGATCATGACAAACTTCTTGACCCCGTATTTGACAGAGAGATCAGAAAGCACCTTAGTGCCATATACATTGTTCTGGATGCTCTCAGAAGGGTTGTCCTCCATCATAGGGACATGCTTATAAGCAGCCGCATGGAAGACGAACTCAGGCCGGAAATCCCGGAAAATCGCCTCCATCCTGTCCTCGTTCGTGATACTCGTGACGAGGGTTGTGGCCTTGACGGAAGGATATTCCTTCCTCATCATCAGCCGGATGTCATGCTGGGGACTCTCGGCCGAGTCGATCAGCATCATCTCGGAGGGGCCGAACGAGGAGACCTGGCGCACAATCTCACTTCCGATGCTGCCGGCAGAGCCGGTGATCAAAACCCTGGCGCCCTTGAGGACAGCCGCGACAGAATCCATATCGATGCTGATCTGGTCACGGGGAAGCAGATCCTCCACATTTACCTCTTTAAGTGTGATGCCACCCGACGAGATGCTGTCTTTATCCCATTCTTGAGCGCTGGAGGCGAATAGAATGCGGACTTTGCTCTTAATGATGTAATCCTGCAAGGCTGTGTCCTCACGGAAACGTTCGATTCGAGCGGGAGACACAAGGACAGCTCCAATCCCTTTTTTCACAAGGTAAGCAGGTAAAGAATCGTCGACATCGTAGATCGGGACTCCCATCAAACGAGTCCCGCTGGCGCGGAGGGAGGGATCATGGGTGATGAAACCCCTCAGTTTGTAGCGCATGGGTTTTTCACCATTGATAAATTTCGCCACTCCGATACCACCCGCGCGAATGCCGTAGATGAAAACATTGGTTGTGGCTGAAGTCTCAAATGCGCTGTCGTACAAGACTTTGATTATCACACGCTCAAACCACATCAAGATGATGGCCAAGACAAAAATGAGAACTATGACCCTTCCTGTCAAATGAGCGAACCATGATTCCGGGAGTCCATAAATAGCATAGTGAAGTCCAAAACAGACCACCATAGCAAAGCCCATCGCATAAACTATACGCAAAAGATCTATGAATGAGGAATAACGCAGGATCCCCGCATAGGTACGGAATAACCTGAAAAACACCATAGATACCGCCAGGTACAGGGCAAAGACCTTAATAAGAGGCCAGAAATTCCGCTGAAGAGCCGCCCCACGATAAAAAGCCCAATACACAAATAACCCGGACACCAGGATAATCAAAGCATCCGCAAGAAGGACACACCAATACGGTAATGTCCTTTTTGAGAAATAGTTCTCGATTATTTCTTTCAAGCTCTTCATTAGAAGGATTTCAAAGTTATTAATAAAAAAGTTAATAACCTAACAGATGTTTCATAAGGTGTAGCGAACACCAATGGAGGCTCCAAAGATATCGGGAAGAAGTTGGCCCCTGTCCGCATAAAGACCATAGGTCAAAGTGAAGTGTTCCAGAAGTCCGGGAATCTCCCCGACAAACGCTCCACTTACCTGATTCAGAGGGGTTTCCTTGACTGTCCCCCAATCCTTATTCCACTGGGACTCGCCTTTGTAAGGTTTAGAATAAGTTCCATAATTGTGGCTGTAGGTCAGCATAAACTTGTAGGGAGCCTTACGGAATAGTTTCCCCGCAATGCTGAAATGATGGGCCTTCACCCTGTTGTTCTCGACTCCGAGGATAGTATCCCTTCCCGTCCAGGTCCCGGCGTGAGTGCCGACCGGGACGAACAACGGATTACCTATGGTACGACCATAATAAGTCCATCCAGATTTATATTCCCCATTGTGGAAATAATTATCTCCACCACCCATAATGTGCCTGTTATAGTGGTACTCATCCGATGGATCAAGATGCGCTTTCTCCTCATCCGTGGTCGGACGGTCATGCCTGGTACCTGACTGGAACATAGTGTATTGATACTCATATAGGATATCCGTCACCCACTTGTCCTTATTGTCGAAACCGAACCAGATTGTGTTGACACCATCGGGGAAATTCTGGAATCCCATACCGGACCCATCATTATAGGGAATATCATGCTGGGCGGAAATAGTCCAGCCATTTCCTCTCCAGTTGAATCGGAATAATTCTCCGCCCCCCTGGTCACCTATGACATTAAGCTGATCATTAAGTGTCCCTTCAGATGAAGCTCCCTTACCCATAACCACACGGCAATAGTTCCCGAAAGTGACCGGCATGGCTATTTTCTCGCTTTTCCCTCCCCAGATGGCATAATGATCAAGCATACCATGGAAGTCAAGCCTCTCAGTGATCTTGATATCAAGTCCGATCCTAGTGCTATGAATAAGAGCGCCTTTCATATAGCGATTATCCATTGTCTTGTAATCACCATAGGATCCGGATAACTTGACACGCCCGCCAGTGAACGGAAGCACCACAGGATCAAGGTTCACCGTGTATCCCGGCAAGGTCCTGGCGTTGCCGCTCCAGATGATATGCCCGCCTGTGGTAGACATCGATCCCAGAGTCATGGTGCCCGCCCCGTAATAATCCAAATCGAAACGCCGCATCCCCAAGTCGACTGAGAAGACTTTCCACTTCAGGCTGGCGTAAAGCTCGTCGGGAATAATAGCGGTGGTTCGACTACGCTCACCAACCGCGATGCCATAATTCGCCGCGAGTGAGGCTCCCCAGCGCCACTGGACAGTCTTCGAAGGGTCATATTCAGTGCCCATCCTCGCAAACGCCAAGGCCCCTGAGGACTCCGGCATCAAGCCGAACTGGTTCGTAGTCATCCAAAAAGGCAGCGGTCCTCCCGAAGAGAGAGCACTCATCAACAGCAATGAAAGGAAGAACTCATTCATCCCAACTGATTATCAGACAATAGCTTCCTTGATTTTGTCCACTATATACCGTACATCCTCATCGGTCACAAGAGGACCGCTCGGAAGGCACATCCCGACCTTGAAAAGAGACTCGGACACTCCGTTCACATAAGCTGGAGCATTCTTGTAGACCGGCTGTTTGTGCATCGGTTTCCATAGAGGCCGGGCCTCGATCCCGGCAGCGTCCAGATATACCCTTAGGGCCTCGACATTGTCGTTGGGTTCAAAACCAGAACGAGCGGCTGAAACAGGACGGACAGAATTGGCCATCGCTCCCACAGAATCAAGTTGCATGGCCGTGTACACCTTTTCCTGTCCCTTCATACGAATCAATGGATCGATTGTGATAGTATTAAGCCAGAAATTGGAATCATATTTAAGGCTTGGATTATCATGCACCTCTATTCCGGAGACACCCTCGAAAAGCTTAATATACAAATCCTTGATATGCCTATGGCGCGCGACATGCTCCTCAAGCACAGCCATTTGCCCACGACCGATACCAGCGCATATATTAGACATACGGTAATTGTAGCCGACCACCTCATGCTGGTAATATGGATAAGCATCCCTAGCTTGAGACGCGAGCCAAATAACCTTCTTCTTTTCTTCTTCTGTAGAGCATATCAATGCTCCTCCACAGGAAGTAGTTATTATCTTGTTGCCGTTGAAACTAAGGACACCGTACTTGCCGAAAGTACCTATCACCTGCCCGTCGAAACGAGACCCTAAACCTTCCGCCGCATCTTCCACAACCGGAATACCGTATTTATCAGCTATTTCCATTATCCGGTCAATCTGATAAGGCATTCCGTACAAAGCGACCGGGATTATCGCTTTCGGAGTCTTTCCGGTCTTCGCGACGCGGTCCTTTATGGCCTCCTCCAGGAGATCCGGATCCATGTTCCATGAATCTTTCTCACTGTCGATGAACACCGGAGTCGCGCCAAGATATGTAATCGGATGCGACGAGGCGCAGAAAGTGAAGCTTTGTACTATAACCTCATCTCCAGGGCCGACTCCGCAAGCGATTAGCGCAAGGTGCACCGCCGCGGTGCCTGAGCATAGCGCCACGACTTTCCTGTCCAGGGAGTCATGCCCGACCTGATCGGGCATCCCGTTAACAAACCGCTCCAAATCCCCCTCAAACCCATTCACATTCGGCCCCAACGGAGCCACCCAATTCGTGTCAAAAGCCTCTTGTATATAATCCATCTCCTTGCCACTTATACGAGCAAGGCATAGATATATTCTCTTTTCCATCTAATTACCTAATAAACCTATCCTCAATCACCTTCCAGTCCACGATGTCCCATAGGGCGGCGAGGTGGGCGGGACGGCGGTTCTGGCAGTCGAGGTAATAGGCGTGCTCCCAGACGTCGAAGGTCAGGATGGGCTTGAGGCCGTGGGCGACAGGGTTGTCCGCTCCGGCGTATTGGGCGATTGAGAGTTCTCCTTTAGCGTCGGCCTGTAGCCATACCCAACCGCTGCCGAAGAGGGTCGCGCCTTTGGCTTCGAATTCTTTCTTGAAGGCGTCGAGGGTGGTCCATTGCTTTTCGATCTGCTTGGCTAGCGGCCCTTCGACTCCGCTCAGGGACCGCGAAGAAGGTTGACAGAATTGGGTGAAATATAGGTTGTGGTTCAGGATCTGACCAGCATTGTTGAAGATGGGGGTGAGATTGCGGCTCGAGGCCGCAATGAGGGGGCTCGAGGCCGCAATGATGCCTTCGAGAGACATATTCTCGAATTCGGTGCCGACGATGAGTTTGTTCAGGTTATCGACATAACCCTGAAGGTGCTTTCCATGGTGGAACTCAAGTGTCCTGGCGCTGATCACAGGCTCCAGCGCATTGATCTCGTATGGCAGTTTGATAAGTGTAAACATATTCCTAATCCCTTTTGAAAATATCCCTTGTGTAGACCTTCGCCTGGACGTCATCGAGCGCGGGGTCGTAGCGGTTGGCAATTATGCTGTCGGACAGGCGTTTAAACTCGGCAAGGTCGTTGATGACCCGGCTCCCGAAGAATGTGGTTCCGTCCTCAAGGGCGGGTTCGTAGATGATCACTTTGGCGCCCTTGGCCTTGATGCGCTTCATGATACCCTGGATGGCGCTCTGACGGAAGTTGTCGGAATTCGACTTCATCGTGAGGCGGTACACCCCGACGGTCACTTCCCTCTCCTTTGCCTGGTCGAAGGCGCCATTTGATGAGTAATATCCGGCCTTCTCAAGAACCTGGTCGGCGATATAATCCTTCCTGGTACGGTTGGAATCGACGATGGCCTTAATGAGGTTCTCAGGAACATCGTTAAAATTGGCGAGGAGCTGCTTGGTGTCCTTCGGGAGGCAATATCCGCCATAGCCGAAGGAAGGGTTGTTATAGTCGGTGCCGATTCGGGGGTCAAGGCATACGCCTTCAATAATGGCTTGGGTGTCAAGGCCTTTCATCTCGGCGTAGGTGTCCAGCTCGTTGAAATAGGAAACCCTCAGCGCCAGATAAGTGTTGGCGAATAGCTTGACGGCTTCGGCTTCGGTGCTTCCCATGAATAGAACGGGGACATCGGGCTTAAGGGATCCGGCCTTGATCAGCCCAGCGAACGTGTGCGCCGCCTCCTCAAGCGCTTTTTCGTCATAACCGACGATGATACGGCTTGGATAGAGATTGTCATAGAGAGCCTTGCTCTCGCGGAGGAACTCAGGCGCGAAAATGATCTTGGGCGTCACCACCCTCATCGTTCCGTCAGCAAGGCGTTCCCTGTAGGAGAACTTCTCCCTGGCCGACTTTGTGAAGCCGACAGGAATGGTCGACTTGATGACCATCACAGCGTCCGGATTGACTTCCAGAACCAGTTCGATCACTTCTTCGACATGAGATGTGTCGAAGAAGTTCTTCTTGGGGTCATAATTGGTAGGAGTAGCGATAACGACAAAGTCCGCGTCTTTGTACGCTTCCCTGCCGTCGAGAGTCGCCCTCAGTCGCAACGGCTTCTCCGTCAAGTACTTCTCTATATATTCATCCTGGATCGGAGATATCTTTTTGTTGATTTTCTCTACCTTCTCAGGGATCACGTCAACCGCCACAACCTCATTCTCCTGCGACAACAGCGTCGCCACACTCATCCCAACGTATCCCGTTCCCGCGACCGCGATTCTCTTCATAATTCATATAGTTTTATTTCCACCGTATATACGCCAGATGTATTTGAGAAACTATACAGCGAATCTAGTTATGATTCTTTTTGATAATAAGCTGATGGCATATGCCAAGGAAATCCCCGCGACAATAACGAAGGAATATTCAAGTAAATGGCCGTAGAATAGCTTTGAGTCTATTATCCCTGGAATCATAAAACGCAGCAAAGAGTTTAAACAAATATTCAACAGGTAAGACTCCAATGAAATCTTGCCCATGAATAAAAGGCATGTTCCTATCGCTTTAATCTGGCAAGCCCAATTCAACAAAACCGCAAGACACATTGTCATAAGCGGCACGACAAACCAAGAGTTATCAACCCAAAACAATAGTTTTTTCACCGGAATATACAACATGGCCAAAACCAATGGCCAGATAACAGACATCGTCTTTTTGTCCATACAATCCTGAGCAAGCGCGATGCCGATAAAAAAACTTGGGGAGCGTCGGAAAGCCCACTGTATATTGTAGACCACGTTAAGGTTGGAAGGATCCTTGACTGGAATAGTGCAAAGACCAAAAACAACAAGGATGATCCCAAATGTCACGAGCCATTTGTGTTTACCTTTTTGGACTAAAACTAAAACCGGCGAAGCAAGGTACAGGAAAATAATCATCGAGACAAACCACGCTCCTTTGTGAAATATCCAGTACTCTAACGTCGCCAGGCTGAGAAAACCCTCTCCGACATTCCGTTCGCCGAGAATAATAAAAAGGATATTCACCGGAATAAAAACCAACAAATACGGGATGAAAATCCGGACCGCCCGCTTTTTGTAGAAATCCAAAGTTGTACTATCCTGCTTGTGAAGAGAATAATAGCATCCGAGTCCAGAAAGAAGAAGGAATATGTCGACTCCATAATTGCCCAAAACCGCAAACCTGCGAATCCATTGTGGCATAAACACGCCATATGCGGGGGCGTGGCAAGCAATGATCATCAATGCCGCAATGCCCATAAGAGCGGTTCGGTACGTGCTTAAGTCGCGAAGATTAAACCTCATGGAGTATGATAGCAATTAATACTTCCTCCAGACCATCTTGCTGGCGTTCTCCTCGACATTATCCGGCACCGGGATGCCATAGTCGCCGTTTCGGTTCTATCTCACACAATCAGGCCTTCGCTGTCTTCGCATCAGTATTCTTACCGTAGTAACCGTAGTGGCCGTAGTGTCCATAATGGCCATATCTGCCGTAATAGCCTGATCCGGAGGAGGTTCCGTTGAGTACATAGCACAGGTTCTTGTACTCTCCCCTCTTATACATAGCCTCCAGTTCAGGGACTAGTTCCTTATCAAGCAAGCCAGCCCTTACGATGAACACTGTCCTGTCGACATATTCGTTAATGATCCTGGAGTCTGTCACGATGTTGATCGGAGGGCAGTCGATTATGACATAGTCGTATTGTGTCTTAAGCTCAGCGATGAGTTTCCCGAACTTGGGATCCGCGATCAACTCGGCGGGGTTCGGAGGGATGGTTCCGACCGGAAGCACCTGGAGAGAAGGATAGTTGGGAGACTGGACGATAATCTTACTGGCGTCGTCAATCTTTCCGGCAAGATAGTCGCTTAGTCCACTTTCGGGGTTCCCCGAAAACTCGGACAATGTGCCGTGGCGGAGGTCACCGTCGACCACCAGGACCTTCTTGTCCTTGATGGCGAGACAGATGGACATATTCATCGTCACGAAAGATTTTCCGGAGCCAGGGTTGAATGACGTGGTGGCCAGCACGTTGGCGGAAGGATCCTTAGTCATGAACTCGAGGTTGGTCCTCATGACCCTGAAGGCCTCGTTGACAGCGTTCCTGTTACCATGCTCCACGACTACCGCGGTTTCTTCAAGAGCCTTCCTCTTGATCTTGCCTAAAAGATTCTTATTCTTGGACGCGAGAGGAATCTCACCAAGATATGGCAGCGACAAAGCTTTAAGATCCTTCTTTGAGTGGATCTTGTTGTCGGTGGTCATCATGACGTAAAGGATGGCCAAAGGAATCAGTAGTCCAAGAAGAAAAGCGATCAACATGATCTGGGCTTTCTTCGGAGCCACAGGTCCACCGATCACGGGGTGCTTGATGATACGGGTGTTGTAGGCGGTGAAGGCCTGGGAGAGCTCGTTCTCCTCACGTTTCTGGAGGAGGAAGAGGTACAGGCTCTGCTTGACGCTCTGCTGCCTCTCGACCGAGAGCAGCTGGTTGGCCTGCTTCGGGTTGGCCGCGATCCTCGCGGAGGTTGCCCTTGACTGGCCCTGGAGGCCGCTGAAACGGGTGTTGAGGGCCATTATCTCATTGTCCATGGACATCGAGATCGCTCCCCTCATCGACTCAAGGGTCTTGTCCATATCCTTGACAAGGACGTTGTTCTCGCCGGAGTTCTCGACCAGGTTGTTCCTCTCGATGAGCTGTTTGTTATATTCATTGATACGGCTCTCGATCGCGGAGTTGGTGATGCCCATGTTGGCAGGCAGAGGCTGGTTGTTGGAACCCTCGTTGGCTATGTAATTCTTGACATAGCGGGCCATGTAGAGCTGGTTGTTCAGCTCCTGCATCTGCTGGTTGATGGCCGCGTTCTGCTGCATGTAGAGGTCGGCGGCGGCGCCGACATCAGGGATCATGTTCGCGGACTTGAACGCCGAGATGTCAGCGTCAACGTCGGAAAGCTCACCCTCAATCACCTTCAGACGGTCATTGATGAACTCTGAGGTAGCCCTGGCCAGGAGGTTTTTATCCTGGACCCACTTGACATTGTAGACAGCGATCAATGTGCTTACGATATCCTGTGCCCTCTGGGTCGAGACATCGTCAAGACCGATGGTGATCATGTCGGCCATCTTGTCTGACTGGCTGACGGTCAAACGATTGGCAAAACTGTTGATCGCGCTCTTCTTGGACAGTCTCTTGAAATTGATCTTGGAGTCATACCCATCAGCGGGATAAGAACTGGTCTTGGAGACTACGATCTTTCCTAATGGGGTCACTAGGGTGTCGCCAAGATTGCCCTTGATGGCCGGCCCGGAAAGCCTGTCTTTCATAAGAATAAAGTTATCCAGGGCGACTTTACCGTCAATGGAGTTATTGATTGTGAATGAAGCGCTCTGATTGTCAGGCATTTCCAGCATATCCACCTCGATGGGGAGGGTTGTGCCGTATAGAGTGACATCATAGCGACGACCGGGATAAGTATAGTCGTTATAGAGCTTGAGCCTGTCGACTACGTCCCCCATGATGTCCGGGGAACGGAAAGCGCGGAGCTCATTGTAGACATTGGTCCTGGTCATGAACATTCCCATGTCGGCGAACTCGGTGGAGTTGTCGATAGACCGTCCTCTGGTGTCTGATTTGATCTGTACCTCAGCCGAGGAATGATAGACCGGGGCGGTGGTCAGGACGATATACGCTCCAACCAAGAGGCAGATAGCGAGAGAGATCACGAACCAGTACCACTTCGCCAGGCAGCGATTCACGAACTCCCGTAGGTTGAATTCTTCTTCCTGGGGGATGGTGGCAGTGTTGTCCAATGTTTCCATATTCAAGTGATTTTTCTTTGCGAATATTTGATTATCAACTAAATATACCTGCTGATCCTCTGGATTACAAGTATTGTCGAAGTCACGAAGGATCCGAGGCTCAGCCAGAAGGAAGCTGAACGGACATTATTGCCGTTGACAGTGGACTGGCGCTTCTTGAAGTCATTAGGCTCGACGTAGATGACGTCGTCCTGCTTAAGATAGTAGGCAGGAGAATAAATCATACTACGAGTTGAAGTTAGATCGAGAGTGTAGGTCTTCTGATGGCCGTCCTCATTCCTCAGCAACTTGACATTCTCCCTATTGCCCTGGATGCCAAGGTCTCCGGCAGAGCTCAAAGCGTCAAGAACGGTCATACCATCCTTGCCGATCGGGTAACGGCCAGGGCGCGCTACCTCGCCAAGAACCTGATAGTACAGGTTCATGAACTCCACTGTCACGACTGCCTCGTTGACCTGGCCCTGGTTCCTTAGCTCATCCTTGATCTTCTTCGCGACCTCCTGCCTGGTCATTCCGGCGACCTTGACTCTGCCGAGGGTCGGGAAGTCGATTGTCCCGTCCTCAGCGATGGTGTAACCGGAGACATAGGAGTTGCTGGATCCGGAGATATAGGAGTTGGTGTTCTGTCCAAGCCTCTGGGCGGTGTACGGAAGGTTGAAAAGTGCGCTGAGCTCAGCGGTCTTGGCATTGACTATGATCGAGATCATGTCATTGGGCTGCAGCACGATGTTCTTCACGGGCACTATCTCAGCCCCGTCAGCTTGATCCGTGTCCTGGAAATAAGTGATGTTTGTCGGCGTCGAACACGCTGCCAACAGCGCGGTCGCAACCATGAAAATAAAAGCTTTTTTCATTTTTTATTTGTTATTTGTTTTATTCTTTTTCATCCTGAGCGGAGCCCTGAGCTTGTCGAAGGACGCGGCGAAGTATCTACTCCACCTTCTCCAGCATGGACGGCGGGATGAACCGCGTCGCGAACGCCGCCACGCCCTCAATTGTCACGATCAGCTTCCGGTCGTGCCGGATCCGCTTGACATGTCCCTCGAAACCCTTGAATATTCCATCGGTCACCCGGACCCGGTCGCCAAGATGGTACTTAGGCTCGTCCTCGCCGAGATATTCAAGGCCCGCCTCCTTCATCCGGCAAAGACGGATAAACATCTCCATCTGGTTATCCGGCACTGTCACCGGCGGTCTCGTGCCATCCTCCCCGGAACGATCATAATACGGGATCAGCGATGTGCTGTACCTCATCTTAATCTCTCTCAGTCCCAACGAAGTAGTCTTTATGAATATCAATGAGCGCACCAGCGGCTCCTCGACATACTTCATGTCCTTTTCAATAAGATGGGTCGGGTAGAAATACTCCACATCGGCCTCGTCCAGCGTCCGCTTGACCAACCCCACCTTCCCGTACAGCACCCTCACCGGATACCAACTCACAATAGTCGTATTCGATAATTTCTCCGGCATGTGAACCATCAAGCTTTTCGGTCACGCTCTCCCCCCTACGGCATATTGACCTCTTATCTGTGAACAATTGCATTTTGCCTACCATTTGAAAACCGCCTACCGCTTGCTTTCGCTTGCATAGCGACCGACTCAAGCAAAACCATAGCTCCCCCTGTAGTCGGCAAGGGTAGTCAACGGTCAATCAGCATGTTAGCAATCTGAACTCGTCCCACTCCAATCCAAGAGCGTTCAAACGTGACCATTAAAGTTTTCAAATTTAATGTTTTTTTGCAAAAAATATTTAATAAAGTATCCGAAAGGAGTCAAAAACACTAGCCTTTTATTCATTCACTTCCCCAAATAAACCCTCCAGCACTCAATTCAGCCCCAGTCCCCCCCCCAGAACCACGATCAGCCTCAGTCCCCAAAACCATCATCAGCCTCAGTCCCCAAAACCATCATCAGCCTCAGTCCCCCAAACCATCATCAGCCTCTCTCCCCATCCGGCTCCAAACTGATCCCGGTGGTGCAGGATGCGGGACACCGGAACCACTTCAGCGAGGTTTCCGGTTCCGGTGGTGCCACAGACGGGACACCGGAACCGGTTCGGCAGGGATTCTGAGCCCGGTGGTGCGTCATACGGGACACCGGCAGCATTTTTCGGGGGGGCTGCTGCAGGTTTTTCTGTTTTTTATCTTTATTTCTGTTTTGTTTGACCATATTTGCCCAGGCAAAATCAACTTGATAGCTGCATAGAAAAGCTTTCACTCCGGTAAAATCGATCCACACTTCGGCAGAACCACTTGCACCTCAGTCGCCACTCGGTCAACTCCGTATTATCTTAAAACAACCAGTTCGTATTACTTAAACCAACAACGCTATGACAAATTCTCTTGCCATCAACAACCTCAACAAGGGCCAACTTGAATTCCGTTTGGTCACCACGGATCACCTCTCAGAAAACATCTGGTTCAGGGATGAACAAGACTTCAAGGTCGGGATGAATTATATCGCCATAATATCCTTAGTGACAGGCATTAACGTATTGGCATTCATCCTAATGTCCAACCATGTTCACCTTGTCCTTCAGTGTTCGAAAGCAGCAGCCGAGAGATTCATAAATGAGTACAAAAGAAGATATTCGCAGTACATCAACAAGCGCTACGGGAAGGTTGAATTCCTCCGGAAAAATTCTTTCAAGAACGACGAGGTTCGCATCGACAATGAATCTTTGGAGAGAGCTATCGTATATACCCTGATGAATAGTGTCGCCGCTAACATCTGCATAAATGCTTCCGATTATCCCTGGGGTAGCGCGGGGGTATATTTCCAAATCAACAAGCCCAAAGGGAAAAGATTGGGCGACTTGTCGAGGAAAGCGCAGAAAAGACTCCTTCATAGCAAGGCGGAACTTCCTGAAAATCTTATTGTTGGCGAGGATGGGTATATCCTTCCGGAGTCTTTCGTTTCTGTAGGATTCGTCGAGTCGGTATTCCGCACGCCGAAGCGGATGAAATATTTTTTGGATAATTCTTCGAAAGCCAAAAAGCGTCTAGAGTCGGCGGAATTGGGGCTCGCGACTTTCAATGACCAAATCGTATTTGCCGCGATCAAAGATATGTGCCGGACGATGTTCCGCAAAAGGGATGTTCATGAACTGAGTGCCGAGGAACTCTCTGTGATGATCCGAGATATCCGAAGGCGCTTTTCCGCTGATGTCAATCAGATCGCACGTCTGGTAGAAATCCCTTATTCTGAAGTGGTCAGGATGCTTGAAGAGTTCTGACTTCTCTTCCAATTCTCTTTATTTCCAGGAGACAGTTCCGCCTTCCTCTCTGCCTTTATCCGGAGATATCCAGCTCGCCATTTCCGCTGGGCTTCCGTGCCAGATGGGGCTGAAAGCGGGACACCGGGGCCGGTTCAGCAGGAATTCCGAGCCCGGTGGTGCCGCAGACGGGACACCGGGCACGGTTCGACGGAGTAAAAAGATATGAGAGGGCGATGGGGCGGCGATTAGGGATCGCGAAGGATTTGGATGCTGTCTGTGAAGGATTTGTGGCCGGGGGAAGGGAATATTGAATATTTTCATTATTTTTGAAAATGGGAAAGTATGCGGCAGGAGCCGTGCATAAATGAGCCTGCGGAGCAACTTAGGTGGGTTTGCGGAGCGCGCGGAATGGATCAATACTTTTTGGAAACTATTATTTTTCAACTATATGAGAAACGTAAGAATGGCGGCGGTTTGCGCCGTGGCGCTCGCGGTTATCGGCGGGCAGTTTTCCGGATGGGCTCAAAAGAAGCCTCTGGATCATGATGTCTATGACTCCTGGCAGAGTGTGTCGGGAGTGAGCAAAAGTGATGACGGACGAGTTCTTGTCTGGAACGTGAATCCCCAGGAGGGAGACGGCACTCTCTACGTCCGGGCGAACGGCTCGGAGCTTTCTGTCCCGAGAGGATATATGCCCAGATTAGACCCTGAAGGTAATTGGGTTGTGTGCCGTATCAAGCCCGAATTCGCCAAGACCAGGCAGGAGCGGATCGATAAAAAAAGAAGGGAGGATCAATCAAAAGACACACTTGCGGTGATTGATGTCAATTCAATGACTATCAAGAAGTTCCCGAATATCGATTCTTTCTCTGTCGGAACGACCGGAATGCCTTTCATCGCATATAAGTCGACCTGGAAGGAGGCCCCGAAAAAGCCCGCCCCGAAGGCCGGTGAAAAGCCCGGAACGAAACCCGAAGCAGCGCCCGGAACTGCCGAAACTATGGCCCAGGCTGGCGCAAGGCCCGGTCCGACAGCAGGAGCGCGTCCCGCTCCAGGGGCAAGACCTGGCGCCGGCGCCTCGAAGTCAGGCCTCATACTCCTGACGCCCGGCACCTGGAAAGCCGACACCCTTAAGAATATCGACAGGTTCGTATTCAGCAATGACGGCTCGCTTCTGGCGCTGACCTCGAAGAAGGACAAGAAGGACAGCCTGAGCGCGACAGCGATCATATTGGCAAGCTACTCCCCAGTCGGAACCACGCCGGCGAAGAAGGGCAAGAAGGTCGCCCCAGTGGAAGTGAAACTCGCGCTGGACACCCTCCAAAAAGGTGCGCAGGAATATTTCAGCCCGGCATTTGACGACGCTCAGAAGCAGATCGCATTCCTTGCGACCGCGGACTCAAACAAGACCGGAAGCAAGAGATGCGCCATGTTCCTGGCCGGTTCACAGCCCAGCGGTAAGTGGACCACCAAGGAGCTGGTCCCTCAGGGTTCGGTCGTGAAAGGCACCGACGGATGGACCCTCACCGAGACCAGCGACATCTACTTTACTCCTGATGGTCAAAGGATTATGACTGGCATCGCCCCGATCCGGCCGCCGAAGGACACTACCATCGTTGACTTCGAGACAGCCCAGCTCGACATCTGGAACTGGGACGCTCCCTACACCCCGCCTCAGCAGAAGAAGCGGATTGACGCCACTCTGAGGAAGACATATCCTGCCGTCATCAACCTCAGCCAGTCCTCGAATATCATTCCCCTCACGACCTCCGAGTTCGACAATGTGCGCCTGATCGCCGGCGGCAAGACCGGCCTGGCCCTCTCCAGAGACAATTCTGAATATGTCGTCGCGTCGATGTGGTCCGATGGCAGCCTCGGCGATTTCGCTCTTGTCAATATCAACGACGGAAGCCGCAAATCCATCGCCAAGGGATTCAATGTCAGCAGGTTCGATGTGTCACCTGAAGGAAAATACCTGATCTGGTTCGACCCTGTCGACAAGAACTGGTACACCTATGATATCGCTACCGAGGCAAAAGCCAACCTGACCGGGCAGACCGGAGTCGCCTTCCACACCGAGGACGACGACCATCCTACCAAATACCCTGGCCCGTACGAGTCCATGCCCAAGTGGATCAAAGGCGACCAGGCCGTGCTTATCATCGACCGCTACGACGTCTGGAAATTCGCCCCGGACGGCTCGAAGGCTGAGAACCTCACCGGCGGAACCGGAAGGAATACCCACAACCGCTTCAGAGTCATCGACTTCCGCAGGGATGACCGCACTCCGAACGAACGTCGCACTGGTGTCGTCAACGCCTGGAGCCCGAAGGAGAACCTCTATCTGAGCCTCCGCAATGAGGACGACCAGAAGAACGGCTACGGCTCTCTTAACCTTGCGAAACCGGCCAAGACCCTGAAATATTTCACTGACACCGTCACCTTCCAGAGCCCCGTCATGGGACCCGACGGCAACATCGCCTACCTCAAGGGCAACTTCAGGCATCCGTTCGATCTGTATTCAACTCCAGACTTTTTCGCAACGAGCCAGAAGCTCACCGCGATCAATCCCCAGATGGCCGATTACCGCTGGGGCAGCGCGAACCTCTTCGAGTGGAAGGCCTATGACGGCACCCCTCTGAAGGGTCTCGTATTCATCCCCGACGGCATCAAGCCTGGCGAGAAACTGCCCGTTATGATCTATTTCTACGAGAAATATTCAGAGCAGCTCTACAACTATTGGGCGCCGGCGCCGAGCCGTTCGACTGTCAACTTAAGCTTCTATACCTCAAGAGGTTACATAGTATTTGTCCCAGACATCGTCTATAAGGACGGCCACCCCGGCGAGAGCGCTTATAACTGCATCTGCTCCGGAGCCGAGGCCCTCTGCGAGAAGTATCCTTTCGCCGACAAGACCAAGATGGCGATCCAGGGCCAGAGCTGGGGCGGTTACCAGACCGCATGGCTCGTCACCCGGACCAACATGTTCGCCGCAGCCGGAGCCGGAGCCCCTGTCAGCAACATGACCTCCGCATATGGCGGAATCCGTTGGGAATCAGGTATGACCAGGGCCGGACAGTATGAGCATGGCCAGAGCCGAATCGGCAAGACTCTCTGGGACGAGGGCGGTCTCGAGCTCTACCTCGAGAACTCCCCTATCTTCCACGCCGACAAGGTCGAGACGCCGCTGCTGATCATGCACAACGACAACGACGGTGCCGTTCCGTGGTACCAGGGCATTGAATATTTCTCCGACTTGCGCCGCCTCGGCAAGCCTTGCTGGCTCCTTGAATATAACAACGAGGCCCACAACCTCGTCGAGAGACGCAACTGCAAGGACCTCTCCAGGAGGCTGCAGCAGTTCTTTGACCACTATCTGAAGGGTGAGCCGATGCCCGCCTGGATGAAGACTGGTGTGCCGACCGACCGCAAGGGAGAGTATTTCGGCTTTGAATACTAAAGCATGTCAGCCAGCTTCTGGTAATACTGCTTGCTGACCGGGATCCGGCCGACGCCCTCCCGGATGAATTCAGTGTAGATAATCCCGTCCTTCCCCCGGCTCAGCAACCTGACGTGCCGGGGGTTGACGTAATATGACCTGTGGCAGCGGACAAAGCCGTGCCTGGCGGCGTCAGCCTCAAAGCTTTTCATGGAGTTCCGTAGCTGGTAGACCTTGACCCTGTCATGCTCCAAATAATTGATTTTGATGTAGTTCTCGTCAGCGGCGATAAAAAGTATGGCGGACGGGTCGATAGTCAGTTTAAGGCGCTTGTGCTCATCATAGAACTTGACCAGTGAGTCTTCAGGCTCCTTCACGACATTCTCCAGGTCGCTGCTCTTGTTCGCGATTATGCGGACCGTGATCGCAATAATGTATGGGTAAACCAGAGTCAGGAGAATGATCCTGAACGAATACTGCAGCGCGCTGAAATACGGCAGTCCGCCGCTTTTCATATAAAACAGAGCGGAGTACAGGGCGAAAAAGAAAGAAGTGACAAGGACTTCTCCAAGACACCAGACAACATAGTGCCACCAGCGGAAAGGGACATATTTGTACAAAACGCTGAAAACCAGCCTGGTCAGGGCGAGCACACCGGCCATGATACAGATCAGCATAAGGAGGTGGAAGGTCCAAGTCTTACCTCCCACGTTGAAGAATTCCTTGAACCCAAAAGGACTGTAGACGAGTATGAAAAAGAAGAAGAATGCCGGAAGGATAAAGGCGTACTTGACCTGGTTTCCATAGCCTTTCGAGACTCTCAAAGTGGTGTCCATAGCAAAATTTTATCCCAAGAATATAAAGTGACTAAATCAAAATAATCATAATTTCGTCACAAAAATAGGCAGAATTTCCCGCTAAACAATAGATTAATCACATTTTTAACATATCACACCACAAGTATTTCGTCACTTAGCTTCAATTTGCTACTTTTGTTCAGCAAGAAATCAAAAACGGTATTTATCATGAAAACTTTCGAATACACAATCAGCCCAGACGCCGTCGCCCAGGATGGTATGGTGACCGTCTCTTCCATATGCGGGTATGTGGTCAATGCCGCCCACAGGACCATGATGGAGGAAGGATATCCCGGTTGCGTACTCTCCCGCTGCACTTTTGAGATCGATGAGAGACCCAGGAAGGGCGAAGATATCAATATAATAGTCAATTCAGGTCTTAACAATATTGTTACACTCTTAAACAGAAATGTTTCAATCACTGATAGTGAGGGACATGAGATTGGACGTGGGACAATCGAGTGGCTTATGCCCGACGCAGGCCGGAGAGGTCTTGTACCGGCTAATCCGTCCCGTGTGACTCGTCGTTTTATCAATAAATTCCATGGGATATTCCCGGATATTGACGGATCAGCTGGGCTCCAGATCAGGATTGACATGGATTTCAAGGATGGCGCCAAGGATTGCAATGACTTTTCGGTCGCGCTGAAGAAGATCTGCGACTCACAGTACTTTTTCCTCGCCCGTTCCGGCTCGGAGACCCTCTGCCGCGCCATGCTGCAGACGGCGTAATCCCCTATTGAAAGAAAAAGGCCAGCACCTCAGAGAGAGACGCTGGCCTTAAATAATAATATTGTTTAAGTTTATTTCACTTTTCTGATTGAGGCTGCCCTGCTGATCGAGATGACATCGACTTTTACATCGGGGTTGTCCTTGTAGCGGAGGTTCGAGCCACCGGACAGGTCAACAGCCACATCGTGCAGAGCGTTCAGCTCGCAATACCCTGCCCCGGACATGGAGACCTTGGCGTTGTCGGTCACACAGTCGAATGCCTCAAGTTTGACTGCACCGGAACCGAGGAGTTTCAAAGATTCGGCGCTTCCTTTGACTGAGAACACGGAAGCTCCTGAAGCGTCGACTTTGATCTCGCCGTAATCTCCTGTGTGATATGCCTTTGCTGCACCGCTCAGTTCCTCGGAGATAATCCTGGCATCCATGTCAAGGTCGCATCTTGAAGCGCCTCCGGCGTCGATATAGGCTTTGTCAAATGTACCGGTGAGACGAATATTAGCCGCTCCGCCAAGTTCCATATCAAGCTCGCTTCCAGAAAGATCAATTCGGGTAACTCTCGCAGCGCCAGATAGTTCCATCTTAAAAGGACGGTTTCCGGTGTCGAAGAAATCTTCGCAATATAGTTTTGTCGCTCCGGACATCTCAAGGGAATATAAAGCCGGCATCTCGATCGAAGCGACGACTTCGCCTCCCTTGATCCTGCGGGTGATGCGGTCGGGCATATTCTTAAGTCCTATCAAAAGCTCACTTCCGCTGACCCTGACGCTGAGGTAGGGTTCATAATCGGCCGGGAGGGTGACACTCACTTTCCAAATGTTTGACTTCTTCAGCTCGACCTGGACAATCCCGCTGACATCGATGCCGGTGAAATTCTTAAAGTCAAAATTCTTGGTCACGTCCGCCGCGATGACCTCGGGAGCCGTGTCCATTTCTGCCAGGCTCGCTTCTGCCGAAGTCATTATTCTTTCCGCTGCCAGGGATCCGGAAATCGCCGCCGCAGACACGGTGGCCAAGGCGATTAACGCACAAACAAATCTGCTAATTTTCATGGCTTTACACTTTATAATTTCAATTAAAATATCAAATGGAATATTACTTTATTCTTCCTATCTTTTCAATGCCTTCGAGGAGGTCGGAATAGTATTCTTTAAGGATCAAGGCTCTCTCCTCCTCGCCCATTTCCTCGGGGAGCTGGTCAATCAAGGGGATTGTCTCTTCAGCGATTGTCATCAGCTGCGCTTCCTTGCTTCCGTCCACGTCGGTCATCAGGATGTCCGAATACATCGCCGCCATCTGGTCGTAGTATGCCTGACAGATTGAGGCTTGATCCTCAGGAATATCGGCGAACCAATCCTTTTGGACCGCGCCCGGCCGGTTTATGAATATCACGACTCCGGCCAGCGCCGCCGCGACAGCCAACCAAGCTACCGGCCTCCACCACCGGACTCGTCCGCCTCTCGATTCCTCATGGCGGGACGCATCTACCTCATGGCGGGCCAGACCCACCATCCGCTCCATGAAGCGCTCAAGATGCCCCTCCGGAAGTCCCTGATCATCAAAAGCTTCCCGATTCTGCTTAATGTATTCCTCTAAATCAGTCATATTCTATAACTTTCATTTCTTTCAACCTTGCCGCCAGCATCTTCCTGGCCCTTGAATATTGCGTCCGCAACGTCCCTTCGCTTGTGCCTGTCATCCCGCTGATCTCCTCATAATCAAGCCCCTCAATCAGCACCAATGTCAGTATAATCCTATAAGAATCAGGCAGTTCCCTAATCGCATCCTTGATTTTTCCAACCTCTTCTTCCGCCACATATTCCTTACGTCCCTCCTCTGCGGCCTCTGGATATTCCTCCTTCCCAGCCGCCTCATATTCCTCGAAGAACAGCCTCTCCCTTTTCCGCCTCCGGACCGCGTCAATCGACGCCCTCACACACGTCCGCACCATCCAAGCCCCAACCAGCCGCTCATTCTCGATAAAAGCCATCCCTCTCCCCTCATGGCGGGCTTGACCCGCCATCTCCTGCTGGAAGAACTTCAACACCGTGTCCTGCATGATCTCCTCAGCCTCGCCCGAATCGCCGACAATCCTCAAGCTGACATTGAACAACTTGCGTGAATATCTCTTGTAAATATCTATGCACTCTTCCCGTGTCATCGGCATTTTAATCTCCAGCGGAGCCCGACCTTATTTTCCGGCTCCCATCTAATAAACGAAAACTTTCCCGCATTGTTACACCTCCCCTAAAACTTTTTCATGAATTCCCATTCCAAACCGCACCCGGTGGTGCTGAGAGCGGGACACCGGAACCGGTTCAGCGGGAATTCTGAACCCGGTGGTGCTGAGAACGGGACACCGGGAACTGTTCAGCGGGAATTTCTCGACAGGTGGTGCGGTTTTAGGGACACCTGGCGAGGTGCGGCGGGGGAAAATAGATTCGGGGAAGGACGGGGCGGCGGGGCCGCTGCCCTTAGGCCGTACTCAGCCGCAGCGAGCCCTGGGCGAAGCCGAAGGGCGACGCGAGAATGGACGCAGCCGGGGGCAGGCGGCCCGCCGCACACACAGCACCAATCCCGGTGGTGTCGCAGAAGGGACACCGGACCCGGTTTGACAGAGTTTCCGTGCCCGGTGGTGCTGAGAGCGGGACACCGGGACCGGTTCGGCAGGGATTATAAGCCATGCGGGGAAACAAAAAAGGACAGACCTCAAGGGCCTGCCCGGAACAAATATATAAAAGTATTTGGACAATAGTTCGAACTTAGGCGTCGCCCCCGTCGTCATCCCCACCATACTGGGAGATATTGTCGTCAGGCAACGTGGACTCGGCCGAAGCATCGGCAGAGGATCCCGCTACCTCCTCATTCTCAGCATCTTCCTCACCCTCAAGCCAACGCTCAAGAGCCTCGGCGTCATCAGTCTTAAGCTTGATCTTCACCAAGTAGATCGAATCAGGAGTCTCGATCGTAACAGCATTGAACGGAGTCCCGTCCGGCTTGGTATATTTGACGAGGTCCGGCAGATAATCGCTGAACCCCTTAGGATACTTCTCATTGAACACGGCGGCCAATTCCTCCGACATGTTCTCAAAGCTAACCACGTGCCTCTTCCTTGAATCTGGATTCATATTCTTACATCTATTAGCGCTGCAATATTAAGACTTTTTTCTTAATCGCGACACATATCCTCTACTTTTTTCTGAAGAAAAATGATTTCTGCCGCTTCTTCCGCTCCGGATCCCTCTCCACAAAGACCGGACGCATGGTCCGAGGATCCAACCCGGTGTAGTACATGACCGACGAAGTCGTCATCGGAGTCGGAGTGAAATCCTGCACCTGGTCCATGAATATTCCCCTCAAAGCCGGATGCCTGGAAAGGTTCTCCATGTCCTTCATCGTGCAACCCGGATGGGACGAGATGAAATACGGCACGATCCCGGTCCGCCTACCGTTCTCCCGGCAGATCTTGTCGAACTCGATACGAAGCCTCTCGAAAAGCTTGAACGAAGGCTTTCCAAGGTACTGAAGTACTTTATCCTCAGTGTGTTCCGGAGCCACCTTGAGCCGTCCGGAAGTATGGTCCAGCACCAAGGTCCTGAGATACGGCCGGGAAGTCTCATCCACAAAGCCCTCAGGAGTCAGGAACAGGTCGTAACGGATTCCGCTGCCTATATACGAGTGCCTCACCCCCGGCACAGCGTCCACAGCCTTGTATAATTCGAGCAGTTTGGCGTGCGAGCGGTTCATATTCGGGCAGACCGCAGGGAAAAGGCAGGACTTGCGACGACAAACGGCGCACTTCGAGGGATCCTTCCCGGTCATCATGTACATGTTCGCTGTCGGAGCGCCAAGGTCGGATATATTCCCTGAGAACTCAGGCATCGCGGCAAGCTTACGTACCTCAGCCACAATGGATTCCTTCGAGCGGGACTGTATGAATTTCCCCTGATGCGCGGCGATAGTGCAGAAATTGCAGCCACCGAAGCAGCCCCGGTGGGTTATGATCGAATCCTTGATCATGTCGTAAGCCGGGATGCGCTTCCCCCGATACCGGGGGTGCGGGAGCTTGGTAAAGGGAAGGTCCCAGAACGAGTCCATTTCCTCGGTCGTGGACGGCGGCCATGGCGGGTTGACTTGGATGTACCCGTCCCCGACCGGCTCAACCAAAACCTTGGCATGCAGCATGTTGGCGTTGGTCTCGATCACGTGGAAGTTCTCAGCGACAGCCTTTTTATCGTTTAGGCACTCTTCAAAAGACTTCAGCACAATAGCGTCCGAAGAGTCCTTGAAATGGCCGCTCATTTTGAACGCTATCTGAGGAATCTGACGGATCTGACGCGGGCCGCGACGGTCCTCTATGGCCCTGGTCAGCTCAATCATTGTCTTCTCCCCCATCCCATAGCACAGGTAGTCTGCGGGGCACCATTCCAGAATCGACGGCAACAGCTCATCCTTCCAATAGTCATAATGGGTCAGTCGTCGCAGCGAGGCCTCGACTCCCCCGATCACGACCGGAATGTCAGGATAAAGCTCCTTCAAGATTCGGGAATATACGCTCACAGCGTAGTCCGGACGGGCTCCCGCCTTGCCTTCAGGGGTATAGGCGTCGTCATGGCGCAGTCTCTTGCCGGCGGTGTAATGGTTCACCATGGAGTCCATGGCCCCGGAATTGACCGCGAAATACAGGCGCGGGGCGCCCAGCTTCCTGAAATCCCTGAGGTCATCCCTCCAGTTTGGCTGAGGCACCACCGCTACCCTGTAACCGAACTTCTGAAGCCAGCGGGATATGCACGCGGTGCCGAAGGACGGATGGTCCACATACGCGTCCCCCGTGAAGAAGATGATGTCGATATAGTCCCATCCGAGGGCCTCGACCTCCTTCTTCGACGTCGGGAACATGTAATCTGGCGCCATTTCCTTTGAAAGGGAGTCTTACATCCTCTCCGGAAGCTCGATCCCGAGAATGGCCATGGCTCGACGCAAGACGCCCGAAAGGGTGTCAATCAGAGCCAAACGGGCCTGAAGCATTGTGGGATCCTCTTCCTTGAGGATGGGTGTGTCGTGGTAATACTGGTTGAAATCCTTCGCCAGGTCGTAGGCGTAGTTGGCGATGACGGCCGGTGAATAAGCGGCGGCACCTTCCGCCACCTTTGAAGGGAATATGTCCAACAGCTTTATGAGACGTATCTCCTTGGGGCTTAGCTCTACCGAAGGGATATCTGACAATGAGTAGCTCACTTCCCTTTCGGCGGCCTTGCGCAATATCGAGCGTATCCTGGCGTGGGTGTACTGGATAAAGGGACCGGTGTTGCCGTTGAAGTCAATGGACTCCTTAGGGTTGAAGAGCATGGTCTTCTTGGGATCCACCTTGATTATGAAGTACTTAAGGGCTCCGAGACCGATCATCCTATAGAGCTTTTCCTTCTCCTCCTCAGACAGGTCGGCGAGCTTGCCGGACTCCTCGGAGGTGGCTTTGGCCTCCTGGTACATCTTCTCGATCAAGTCGTCAGCGTCGACCACGGTTCCCTCGCGGGATTTCATCTTGCCCTCAGGCAACTCGACCATCCCGTAGGAGAGATGGAAGATATTGTCCGCCCAGCTGAACCCAAGTTTCTTCAGGATCAGCTTAAGCACCTGGAAATGGTAGTTCTGCTCGTCACCGACAACATATACATGAGAGTCGAGATTATACTCGGCGAAACGCCTCTCAGCGGTACCCAGATCCTGGGTGATGTAGACCGAGGTCCCGTCCGAGCGGAGAAGAAGCTTACGGTCAAGGCCGTCTGCGGTCAAGTCGCACCAGACCGAGCCGTCAGGATCCTGGGTGAACACTCCTTTGTCCAGTCCTTCCTGGACAAGAGACTTGCCCAGCAGATAAGTCTGGCTCTCGAAATACACCTTGTCAAAGGATATTCCAAGCGCTTTGTAGGACTCATCGAAACCGTCGAGAACCCACTTGTTCATCTTTGCCCAGAGGTCACGGACCTCCTCGTCGCCGGCCTCCCATTTCTGGAGCATCTCATGAGCCTCCTTAAGGCAAGGAGCTTCTTTCTTCGCCTGCTCCTTATCCATTCCGGAAGCTACCAACTCGTCCACTTCCTTGGTGTATATGTCGTTGAACGCCACATACATATCCCCGACCAGATGGTCACCTTTCTTGCCCGTGGACTCAGGGGTGGCACCTCCACCGACCTTCTGCCACGCGAGCATGGACTTGCAGATGTGGACTCCACGGTCGTTCACCAAAGTAGTCTTGATGACATTATTGCCGCTGGCGCCGAGAAGCCTCGACACTGAGTCTCCCAAAAGGTTGTTGCGGATGTGGCCCAGGTGGAGGGGCTTATTGGTGTTGGGCGAGCTGAACTCTACCATTATGTTCTTCCCGGTCGAAGGCAGCTGGCCGAACGTGGGATCACCGGCGATCTCAGAGAAAAGCTCGTTCCAATACAGGTTGGAAAACAAGACGTTGAGAAAGCCCTTGACGCAGTTGAACCTGCTGATCTCAGGAACATTAGCCACAAGCCATTCACCGATGGCGACGCCGGTGTTCTCAGGAGTAGAATGGGATATCCTTAAAAGAGGGAAGACGACCAGTGTGTAGTCGCCTTCGAACTCTTTGCGCGTCACGCCCACTTGAAGGGCGGACGGCTCGATCTCCGTGTTGTAAAGTGCCTTTATCGCTTCTGAAGCTTTCGAGGCAAGGAAAAAGTCTGGAGTCATCCTAGCCGAGATAGGTTTTCAGAAGTTTACTGGCTGAAGGTTTCTTGAGCTTGCGGATCGCCTTCTCCTTGATCTGGCGCACACGCTCCCTGGTGAGGTCAAGCCTCTCCCCTATCTCCTCAAGAGTCATCTCCTGGCAACCGATGCCGAAGAAACTCTTGATAATCTCCCTCTCACGGGATGTAAGGATCTGCAAAGACCTCTCGATCTCGGTGCTGAGCGACTCGTTGACAAGGCCTTTGTCAGCCATCGGGGAGTCGTCATTGGGAATCACGTCCAAAAGGCTGTTGTCCTCGCCCTCGACAAAGGGAGCGTCAACACTGACATGCCTTCCGGAGACCCTAAGGGTGTCTGAAATCTTGTCCTGGGGGATGTCGATCATCTCGGCAAGCTCCTCGTTGGACGGGGCCCTCTCGTTTTTCTGCTCGAACTGCGAGAGCGCCTTGTTTATCTTGTTAAGCGAACCGACCTGGTTCAGCGGAAGCCTGACGATCCTGGACTGCTCGGCGAGAGCCTGAAGGATCGACTGGCGGATCCACCACACGGCGTAGGAGATGAACTTGAAGCCCCTGGTCTCGTCGAACTTCTCGGCGGCCTTGATCAGGCCGAGGTTGCCCTCGTTGATAAGGTCCGGAAGGCTCAGGCCCTGGTTCTGATACTGCTTAGCGACAGAAACGACGAACCTCAGATTGGCCCTTGTGAGTTTCTCGAGGGCGGCTTGGTCGCCCTTGCGGATCCTCTGGGAAAGCTCGACTTCCTCTTCAGGAGACACCAACTCCTCGCGGCCTATCTCCTGGAGATATTTGTCCAGGGACGCGCTCTCGCGGTTGGTGATGGATTTTGTGATCTTTAATTGCCTCATATATCAATATAAAAAATTCCCGGCAGGCCCGTGACCGAGTCCCACCGGGAATATCTCAATCAGTCGGCCTTAAATTATTCCTTGCCGAAGCCGAAGAATGCCTTGCGACCGTTGGCAGTGACGCCTTCGATGTAGACAGACCTCTTAGCGGCCTTGGCGATGTCCACGACATCCTGAGGTTTGCTGACGGCCTGGTCGTTGACGTAGGTGATGATAAGGCCCTCGGAGGCGCCCGCCTCAAGCATCTTGCCGGTGCCGACCGAAGTCACAACCACACCGTGGCTCAAGCCGAGCTTGTCCAAAGTCTCCTTAGGGGCTTCCTTGAGGGTGGTTCCGTAGAACGCTATCTCGCCCTCAGCGACCACCGTGCCGTTCTCGGAGCTGCTGCCCTGGAAGACCACATCAATAGTCTTTTCCTTACCTTCACGGAGTACGGTGATCTTGGCCTTGTCGCCAGGGTGATAGGAATTGACCTTCACCTGCACGGCCGAGCCGTTCTTAAGTTTTTCTCCGTCAATCGCGAGGATAATGTCGCCCTTTTTCACGCCGGCTTTTTCAGCCGAACCGCCTTTGACAACCTCATCAATATATACGCCGTCCAGCGAAGAAAGTTTCAATTTTTTCGACATCTCGTCAACAGAGTCATATTCGAGCTTCTTAGCCAACGCCTCGGTCAGATCAATCATCTGGATTCCGAGGACAGCCCTCTTGACGGAACCGAAATCGATGAGGTCACCCACGACCTTCTTGACGATATTGGAAGGGACAGCGAAGGAATATCCTGAATATGAGCCAGTCTGGGAGACGATGGCGGTGTTGATACCGACGAGCTCACCGGTCTTGTTGACAAGGGCTCCACCGGAGTTGCCGGGATTGACGGCCGCGTCGGTCTGGATGAAGGACTCGATCTGGATCGAAGCCTTCTCCCTGGGATCATGGCCCATTTGGCGACCCTTGGCGCTGACGATTCCGGCCGTGATGGTGCCGCGGAGTTGGTAACCCATGGGACTGCCGACAGCGAGAACCCACTCACCGAGCCTCAGCTGGTCGGAGTCACCGAAAGGAAGGGTCGGGAGACCCTCGGCGTCGATCTTGATGAGAGCCACGTCGGTGGCCGGATCGGTTCCGATCACGGAGGCGTCGTAGGTCTTGTTGTCGTTAAGGGTAACGCGGATCTTGGTGGCGTTGGCCACGACATGATTGTTGGTCACTATATATCCGTCAGGACGGATGATCACACCCGAGCCGCTGCCCTGGACTTGCCTGGACTGCGGAGCGCTATCCCCGAAGAAGAAACGGAAAAACGGGTCATCCATCTGATATTGCTGGGTAGCGGTGACCTCCACATAAACAACCGCCTCGACAGCAGCCTCGGCGGCATAAGTGAGATCAGGATAATCTGACTGCGCCAGATTGACAGTCTTTGTGACTGTGTTGGTGGCCGGACTTGTCACTTTGTCCGGAGAACCGTTGACGGTGGCAGCTTTTAGCACACCGTAGGCTGCCAGCACGCTGAGCAACACTGACAGCAGGACTGTGATAATACTTTTCTTCATTATTGACATATTGTTTCTTCTAAAAATAATCCGGTGGGGTATTTTTCAAATAAGATGCCACAGTATTAGGGATATTCCGCGGATTCTTCTTATATTTGTCTTTGCCATATAAACGAAGAATATTAAAAAACCACACGATATGAAATTCAACGTCTCTAGCACAGAACTGCTCAAAGGGCTGATGAACATCTCCAAGGCCATACCGGCCAAATCCGCCCTTCCCATCTTGGAAAACTTCCTGTTTGACCTCAAGGGCAACATCCTCGAAGTGACCGCTTCCGACTCGGAGCTCACCCTGAGGACCGAAATCGAGGTTGACACGACTGAGGAGGAAGGCAGGATCGCCGTCCCCGCCAGGCACATCATCGATCTCCTCAAGGAACTCCCAGACCAGCCTGTCAGCCTCAGGACTTCCAGCGACAGCTCTATCGAGTGCGATTGGACGACCGGAAACTCGGTTCTCCCCTTCTTCCCCGCTGAGGACTATCCTGAGATCAAGGGTGCCTCTGACGACGCCGAGAAGGTGGTTTTCCCCGCGGCGAGCCTTATTGAGGGAATCAACAGCACCGTCTACGCGACCGCCGATGACGAGATCAGGCCCGCTATGAACGGTATATACTTTGACTTCGACACAGAATCAACCACCCTCGTGGCCTCGGATTCCCATAAGCTTATTTGCTACACCACAAAGGACGCCAAGGCTCCCGCCAAATGCTCCTTCATCCTCCACAAGAAGCCGGCGAACGTGCTCAAGGCCATCGTCGACAAGGAGGACGGAGATGTCGAGATCGCTTTCGACTCCAGCACTGTGGTGTTCTCATTCGGACGCACCACGATGGTCTGCAGGCTGATTGTCGGCAAGTATCCCAAATACCGCGATGTGATTCCTCAGAACAACTCCTCTGTCCTCAAGATAGACAGGGCGCAGTTCCTCAACACCGTGCGCCGTGTGGCCGTCTGCGCCAACAAGGCCTCGAACCACATCAAGCTCGACCTCAAGCCCGGCCAGATGGAGATCACCGCCCAGGATCTGGGATTCGCCATCGCCGCATACGAGAAAGTAAATTGCGATTACAACGGTGACGAGCTGACAATCGGTTTCAAGTCAACATTCCTCGGGGAGATCCTCTCCAACATGAGCTGCGAGACCGTCATAATGAAGTTTGCCGACGCCCGCAGGGCGGCCCTTATCGTCCCCTCAGAGGAAGACGCTTCCAGCGAGAAGATCTGCGGCATCCTCATGCCGATCATGGTCCAGTAATATAAGGAGTTAACCACTGTGGAACTATCGCTTAAAAGGCCCCTGTTGTTCTTCGATATCGAGAGCACGGGGCTTAATATCGTTTCTGACTGCATAGTCGAGCTCAGTTTCGTCAAAGTGTTTCCGGACAACCACCACGAGATCAAGACGTGGAGGGTCTGCCCTTGGGACTATGCCACCGGCACCCAGAAGAAAATGGATCCGAAGGCTTCCGAGATCAACGGGATCACCGACGAGATGCTGGTCGGCGAGAAGAAATTCATCGAGATCGCTCCCGAGGTAGTGGACTGGCTGAGAGACAGCGACTTGGCTGGTTTCAACTCGGCCAAATTCGACCTTCCGATACTCTCTGAGGAGATCGAGAGGGTCCGGGCGTATTGCGTCAGACGTATCGGCGATCATAAGGTTCCGGAGGCCAACAGGGAAAAGGCCAGGCAGATGCTCGCCTCCATCGATATTGACCTGCATTCGAAACAGATGGTGGATGTGCAGACGATCTACCATTACATGGAGCCACGTAACTTGAAGGCGGCTTACCGCTTTTATTGCGGCGGGGATGATTTCGAGAACGCCCACACCGCGGAGGCTGACACGATGGCGACTTACGAGGTGCTCAAAGCCCAGCTGGACATGTACCAGAAGGCTGACAAGTACCATGAGGTGGTATTGAAGAATGATGTTGATTTCTTGTCAGGCGTAGCCGGACGGCCGAGGACTCTGGATTATGCCGGACGTCTGGTCCAGGGACCTGATGGGGAGGCTGTTATCAGTTTCGGAAAGCATAAGGGAAGGACGGCGAGGTCGGTTTATCAGACTGAGCCGGCTTACTTCGCCTGGATCGAGAATGGGGAGTTCACGATGGACACTAAGAGGCAGTTCGCCCTTTTGCGGGAGAAGTTTGACAGGGAGAGGAAGGAAGCTTTGAGCAAACCGCTTGAGGGTGAGGATCTGACCGATGCGGTGGCCAAGCTCCAAGGAAAGTTTCAAGGAGGAAAGTTATTCTAAATGAGTTATTTCTGTCGCTTGATTTGGTTTTTTGCCGTATTGGGTACTCTTCTGTGTTCCTGCGGCGGGAGACATCATGGCGACAGTCGGGCCGAGGCTGGTGAGCCGGAGTTATTCAGTGTCACCGAAAGGCCACAGGGGGGATGGACCATAGTGTCCGTCTCCCCTTTTGACGGCTCCAGGGATTCCCTCGTCGTCGATCATCCCCTTAGCCGGCTCATCGTCATGAGCACATCGCACTATGGATTCCTCGACGCGATCGGCCGCACCGACATCATAGTCGGCGTCTCCGGCCCCGACTACATATTTGCTGACCGGCTTGCGGCGGAATCTTCTGACGCGGAGAGGACGATCATGACCGATGTCGGGTACGACAGCGCGCCAGACTATGAGAGGATTGTGGCGCTAAGGCCTGAGGTAGTGCTGACATATGCCGTTTCGGGGGTTGAGTCGCCATTCATAGTCAGGCTGAAACAGTTGGGAATCAAGGTGTTGACTGTGAATGAGCATCTTGAGAGGCACCCTCTGGCCAGGGCGGCATATATCCGCATGTTCGGCGCGCTCACAGGTAACATGGCCGAAGCGGACTCTGTGCTATCGGTGGTGAGAACGAACTATTCAGCCATCGCCGAGAGCATCAGTGAGAGTGGCGTCACGCCAAGGAAAGTCTTGCTCAATATCCCCTATAACGACCAATGGTTCGTCCCAGCGTCGGACAACTATCTGGCTGTCATGATCCATGACGCCGGAGGCGAGGTCCTGGGTTGCGAGGAAGGGAAAACCGCGTCGACGGTGATGTCGGTCGAGAAGGCATATTCATTAAGCAAAGAAGCCGATTGCTGGCTAAATGTGGGCTGGTGCTCCTCGGAGAAAGACCTTCTCGGAGTCAACCCTATATTCAGTGACATGCTGGGCAGGATTAAGGATAACGCCGCTGGAATGGTGCCGGACGGCTTCCCAGTCGTCTGGAACGACAACAATAGGGTCAACGCCAAAGGCGGCAACGACATCTGGCAAGGCGGAGTGGTCCGTCCTGATCTCGTGCTGCGGGACCTGGCGGGGATCCTTCACCCGACTGAAGAAAGTTATAATAACGAGATATACTACAAACCAATTATTTAATTGAGATGGGAAAGTACGATTTTGATGAGATGACAGTGAGGCGCGGCTCGAACTGTGTCAAGTGGGATGCCGTAAGCCCAGCTGGGCCGATAGATGAGGATGTGCTGCCTCTCTGGGTGGCGGACATGGATTTCAAGGCCGCTCCCGAGATTGTGAAGGCGCTCCGTAAAAGAGTGAAGCACAGCGTGTTCGGCTACACTCATATTCCTGACAGCTATTATGAGGCGGCTATCAGCTGGTGGGCCCGACGCCGCGGCTGGCATACGGAGAAAGACTGGTATATTCCTGTGGATGGAATCGTTCCCGGAATGTCGATAGTGACTTACGCGTTGACCCACTATGAGATTGACTCTGAGGGCAATGTGGTCGAGAAACCGAATGGAGGCAAAGGCCCGGATGGCGAGCTGCCCAAGATTATCATCCAGTCCCCCGCCTACAACTGCTTCTTCTCCACAATACGCAATGTCGGCTGCGAGATTGCCGCCAACAAGCTCATCTACGACCTTGAGGGCGACCAGGCGACATGGTACATCGATTTCAATGACCTGGAGAGAAAAGCCGCTGACCCTATGACCAAGGTCCTTCTCTTTTGCAACCCTCACAACCCCTGCGGCCGGGTCTGGCCCAAGGAGGATCTCCAGAAGGTGGCTGACATCTGCCGCCGTAACGGAGTCGTGATAGTCAGCGACGAGATCCACTGTGAACTGGAGATGCCAGGCTACCATTTCACACCAATGGCGATGATAGACCAGGACAACACCATCACCATGAACTCCCCCAGCAAGTCCTTCAATATCGCCGGTCTTGGAATATCCAACATCATCACCAACAATCCTGATTGGAAGAAGCTGATAGAGAAGGTGATAAATGTATGGGAGCACTGTGATTTGAATCCCTTCGGGGTAGATGCCCTCCAGGCCGCTTACAATTACGGCGAGCAATGGATAAAAGAGCTTATGGAGTATCTCCAAGGCAACTACCGCATGCTGGTGGACTTCTTCGAGCGGGAGCTTCCTCTCTTCCCCGTCAGCAAGGTCGAAGGAACCTATCTGGCATGGGTCGACGTTTCCGCCATCAAGATGCCTTCGATGGAGATAGAGAAGAGCCTTTTAGAGAACGAGAAGGTATGGATCAACGGAGGCGAGATGTATGGCCTGGACGGATTCATGAGAATCAACATGGCCTGCCAGCGGGAAAGACTCCAGGAAGCCGTGGAGCGTATCGCTAAAGGCTTTAAAAGACTTTTGAAATAAGCTGATATGAGAAAGGTGTTCACCATGGTGGCCGCGTTTGTGACCACTGTTTCCTTGTCCGCGCAGCCATTGGATTTCTCGAGGACCCTCCGGCTGGACTATATATTCAGTGGCAATGACAAGGATCAATCCGTCACTCTCGCGGAGCTATGCTCCATTGAGGGATGGGCAGGTAAGCGGGTCAATCTCGACAAGGTTCCCCTCAAGGGCAACGGCCAGCTGACACTTAGTGTACGGAGTTCGGAAGGGACTGATTTTGATAAGGTTGTATACAAGACATCTTTCTCAACACTATTCCAGGAATGGCAGACCACCGAAGAGGCGACCAAGCTCGCCAAGGGTTTTGAGAATGTGTTCCTCACCCCTATGCCTACCGAGAAGACCCTGGTCACCATTGAGCTCTTCAATTTCCGGGACGGAAATATCTCTTGCTCATTCTCACATGTGGTCGATCCGGAAGACATCCTGATAAGGCCTGTGGGAATGAATTCCGCTCCATATGAATGGATCTGGAAAGGAGGTGAGGATCTGTCATCAGACCCTAAAAGCGATGAGAGGATTGATGTCGCCATAGTGGCCGAAGGTTACACCGAGGCGGAGATGGAAACCTTTATGGCGGACGCCAAGGAGGCCATGGCGAGCCTCTGGGCCCATGAGCCGTTCAAATCGATGAGCGACAGGTTCAACTTGGTATGCGTCAAGAGCCCGTCAAAGGATAGCGGCGTCAGCGTGCCTCGGGAGGGCCTCTGGAGAACGACCGCTGTAGGCTCCAATTTCGACTCGTTCTACACGGAGCGCTATCTGACCACCCTTCACCTTTTCCAGCTCCATGACCTGCTCGCCGGAATCCCTTATGAGCATATCATAATCCTCGCCAACACAGACACTTACGGTGGAGGAGGAATATATAACTCATATACCTTGACAACCGCGCACCACCCCGGTTTCAGGCCTGTGGTGGTCCACGAGTTCGGACACAGTTTCGCCGGGCTCGCTGACGAGTACCACTATGACGACCAATATTCGGAGTACTACTATCCCGATGTCGAGCCTTGGGAGAAGAATATCACTACGATGCGTGATTTCGACTCGAAATGGCGGAGCCTTGTAGGGGAAAAGTTCCGCAGCGACGACACCAATATTGATTGGAAGGGAAAGAAGAACACGAAAGAAAAAATAGCCGTCGACCTTTACGAAGGCGGCGGCTATCAGAGCAAGGGTGTCTGGAGAGGTTTCCCGGATTGCAGGATGAACACCAACTCCTACCCGTCTTTCTGTCCTGTCTGCCGTGAGGCGATCAGGGACATGATTGATTTCTACACTAAGGAAGCAGTTGATTAATAAAGCTTTGAGCTTACCACAGTGCTGACGAAATTCATGCTGGCGGTAGGCTCGAACCTGGCGACCACCTCACCCTTCGAGTCCACGAGGAACTTGGTGAAGTTCCACTTGATGTCGGGCTTGGAGGCATAGTTGGGGTCGCTCTTTTTCATCATCTCATCCATGAACTTTGCCTGTGTTCCGTTGCCAAAACCCTTGAAGCCCTGCTTTGACTTCAAGAAAGCGAACAACGGGCTCTCATTAGCCCCATTGACCTCGACCTTGTCAAACTGGGGAAAAGTCGTGTTATATTTCTCCGTGCAGAACTCATGTATAGAAGCGATGTCGCCGGGAGCCTGCTCACCGAACTGGTTGCAAGGGAAATCCAGGATCACAAGACCCTTGTCCTTATACTTGTCATACATCTCCTGAAGTTCCTCGTACTGAGGCGTGAAACCACATTTTGTGGCCGTGTTGACGATAAGAAGGACCTTGCCCTTGTATTCGGAAAGGGAAACCTCTTTCCCGTTCATGTCGGTGACCTTGAAGTCATATATGCTCTGCGCGCTCATAGTCGAGGCGATGGCAAGTGTGGCGATGGCCGTAGCTAAAACCTTAAGTCTCATTATGTCCGTTATGTTTCAAAGTTATTTCGAGAGAAAACCTTCTGCAAATTAAGTACCAATAGATTAATCAGAATCCAGCTCGAAAGCCGCCAAAACAGGCCATGACGCGGCCTTCTTCATCTTGTACGGAGCCTCTGCCCTAATGTCGCAGACACTCGCTCCGAACATCACCTGGTAGTTGCCAGCGGGAGCCTGCCACTCATTAGCGGCCTCGTTGAATGAGGCCAGCGAATAGTTGTCAATCTTGACAGTAACGGTCTGGCTCTCCCCGGGCGCGAGCGACTTGGTCTTGGTAAAAGCCTTAAGCTCACGGTCCGGTTTCTCAAGTCCGCCTTCAGGAGCGTGGACATATACCTCAACCACCTCCTTACCGGCGACATAGCCTGTGTTCGTGACAGTCACAGATGCCTCCAAACCGTCCTGGACAACCTTGACAACAGGTTTTGAATAATTGAAGGAGGTGTAGCTCATACCGAATCCGAAGGGATAAGAGACCTCCACACCACGGGTCACGAAGTGGCGGTAGCCAACCCAAATACCCTCAGCATAGTCTGTGTAATCCACATCTTTCTGAGCGACTCTACGTCCAAATCCCCCGAAACGGGACTGCTGGGGAGCGTAGTTATAAGGGAAGTCGGATGAAGACGGATGGTCGATGAAATTGACCGGGAAGGTCATTGGAAGCTTTCCGGAAGGGTTGGTTTTGCCGGTCATCACGTCAGCGATCGCGTTGGCGCCTTCCTGACCTGGCGACCATGGAAGAAGGATGGCGTCAGCCAGCCCCTTCCAGGATGACGTCTCGATGACTCCACCGATATTCAGGACCACGACGACTTTCTTTCCCTTGGCCCTGAAAGAGGTACTCACATTCTGGAGAAGTTCCCTCTCAATCTGGGTCAGCTCGAAATCGTCCATCTGCTTGCGGTCGGCGCCCTCCCCCGCGTTACGGCCAAGCACCACGACAGCCACATCATTTGCCTCTGCCTCAGCCTGGATGGCGGCGGCCGGAATGGCGACCTCGGAAAGCTTGGAGCTTCCCCAGAACGATCTTGCGCCACCGGCGTTGAGCGCCTTGGAAGCGGCGTCATAAGCCTTATATTCCTTGTAATAGTCCTTCAGGGCCTTGTCCAGGGTGAACCCGGCTCCCTCAAGGGCATCCACCATATTGACCACATAAGCCTTGTTGACATTGCCTGAACCGGTTCCGCCAGCCACGAAGTCCACGGAGGTGACACCATAGAGGGCAACCTTCTCCCCTCCTTTCAAAGGCAAGGTGTTAGACTCGTTGCGGAGCATCACGATAGACTCTCCGGCAGCCTCGCGGGCGACAGCAGCATGAGCCTTGAGATCAGGAGTCCCGGAAGGCTTGTAACCTTTGAAATGCGGAGTTTTCACAATGTAATTCAGCATGTTCCGTACATTCCTGTCAAGCTCTTTGGCGGTAATCCTGCCATCCTCGACCGCGGCCACGATACGATCTATCTCGTTCTGGTTGCCGGGCTCCATCAGGTCGTTCCCAGACTTGGCGGACTTGACGGTGTTCTCCTTGCTTCCCCAGTCTGTCATGACGATTCCGTCGAATCCCCACTCATCGCGCAGGGCTATGGTCAGCAACTCCTCTTTCTGCTGGGTGTATTCCCCATTCAGTTTGTTGTAGGAGCTCATCACCGTCCATGGCTTTCCCTCTTTGACAGCGATCTCGAAGTTCTTCAGATATATCTCCCGCAGGGCCCTGGGACTGATGCGGGCGTCATTCTCATTACGGTTGGTCTCCTGGTTATTGGCGGCGAAGTGCTTGATAGATGTGCCTACACCGTTGCCCTGGATGCCACGCACATATGCCGCGGCCATCTTTCCGGAGAGGACAGGATCCTCGGAGAAATATTCGAAATTACGTCCGCACAGAGGGTTACGGTGAATATTCATACCCGGGGCAAGGATAACGTCGACTCCATACTCGAGGACCTCATTGCCCATCGCGGAAGTGACTTTCTCGACAAGGGCCGTATCCCAAGAACTGGCCAACAGGGTCCCGACCGGGAATCCCGTGGCGTAATAAGCGCGGTTGTCACCCTGGCGGGTAGGACTTATCCTAAGGCCGGCTGGGCCGTCAGCCAGAACAGTCCCGGGGATACCGAGACGCTCGACAGGCCTGGTGTTACCGGCGGCGCCGGGCACCTGGGCGATCATCCCGGAGGTCACACCATTTACCATGGCGGCCCTCGCTCCTCCAACAAGGATAGTGGCTTTCTCCTGGACAGTCATCGCCTTAATCACCTCCTCAATGTTGTCATTCCGGAGCTGAGGTTGCGAATAAGAGAAAATGGCGGCGCCCATCAACGCCAATGTCAATAATGCTTTTTTCATAAAAAGGTTCGAGATTGATTAATCAGTCTGAAATATAGTCATAAATATCGAAAATCCCAGAGGGAGATGTTCTCGGCAATGCCTGAAGATTTGTTATATCCTTGGCTGTCAAACCGTTACCTACTTCAATAGAACGCAAAGCTGCCGCCGAGGCCTCAAAAGCGAGACGAGGAGTGTTGTTGTTCTCGCTGAGGTGGCAGAGGAATAAATGCTTGAGACCAGGATGCCAGAAAGCCTTGACAGCCTCAGCGCACTCATCGTTCGAAAGATGGCCGTTACCCTTGCAGATGCGCATCTTCAGATCATGGGGGTAAGGGCCTCCGAATAACATGTCTGTATCGTAGTTAGACTCGAATACGACCACATCCGCCCGCGAGGCATATTCAAGGGCCTCCGGGGTCACCCTGCCGGCGTCGGTCATGAGGAAGAAGCCGCAACCATGCCAACGGATGAAATAGCCGACTGTCTGTGTGGCGTCGTGTGGCACGACAAATGGCTGGACCACAGGGTTGTCCTTCGGATCAGGCCCGAGAGGGAGAGTTGTGGGACCGGTCTCGAGATCACACCTGCACAGATCTATCCAATCCTGGGTGAAACTATGCCACGCCAGGGCTTTATGGAGAATCTTGGTGGCGTAGACCGGCTTCTGGAGGTGCTTGCACCAGGAGCCGAGATGACGTATATGGTCAAGATGATCGTGTGTGACAAGGATGGCTTGGAAAGAGTCCAGACCGAAACCTCTCTCCGCGAGGATCTTTTTGAGGCGACGCAGGCTGACACCCGCGTCAATGACAATCCCGAACCTCCCGTCATGAAGGAAATAGCAGTTGCCGCAGCTCCCGCTCGAGAGGCTCATGAACTTAAGGGTCAATTCTTTTCCTCCTCGCAATATTTGGAAATAACGCTGTAGGCGTCCCCGACACCCAACTCACCGGCCCTGGACAGGTCAATGCAGCCTTTCTCCTTGTCTTTCAGATATATCAGGACAAGGCCACGGTTATAATAGGCGTCTCCCATGTAAGGGAACACATTGATAGCCTTGGTATAGTTGTCAACCGACTCCACAAACTTCGAGGAGAGGCAATAAAGGTTGCCGAGATTAAAGTAGATGTATGGCACACCCGGAAGGAGCCTGTCCGCGGAGAGCATGTCGTCAATCGCCTCGGAATAGTCATAAGTCCGGCTGACCTGGTCACGTACCCTGGCCCTGGTGGTACCCTGGTCGTCCATGGTCAAAGTCTGGACATTGTTCTCAATGGAGGAGATGAAGTCGATCATCTCCGCCCTCAAGACTCCCCTGTTGAGATAATAGAAGGCTTTGTAATACTCGGAATAACGGCCTTCCGGAGGAGCGTTCACAGCGGCGTCAAATTGGTTCAAGGCTGTGGAGAACTGTTTTGACTGGACACTGTAGAGGCCTCTGATGAACTGCCTGTCCGCCTCAGTCAGGCTCTTAGGATCTCCGGCGGCAAGGTAGGAGTCGCCATATATCGAGGCGTCAATCCCCTGCTCGAAACGCGGCTTCGGAATCGAGTCGGCGTTGGATATCGCCATATTGATCGGAGAATCGGATATGAACTTGTCTATCAACAGGTTCTCATACCTGTGACGAAGGGCGACATTGCGGTTGTCCTTGGTAGCGGAGAGACTGAACTTGTAGAGAGGACGCAGGCGGATGTTGATGTCCCGGTTCTGGAGGAGCTCGTTGTCAAAGCCTTTCTTGGCGAAATCGGCGTCCAGAGCGATAAGGGAACTGTATTTCTTGGTAGTGTCGGCAAAAGAAGCCTCCTCACTGGAAGTCTTGGCCCTATATTCACGTACCTTCCTCTGGGCGGTGTCATAGTCCTGCTTTGAGGACCTGGTACGCCCGAGCATATTCTTCACGTAAGAGCGATTCAGATAGGCCTTGGCGAAGTCCGGATACAACTCGATCGCCTTGTCATAGTCGTCAAGAGCGTCCAACCACCGGCCCATCTGGACAAAGTAAGATGCCCTGTTGTAGTAGGCCAGAACGTTGTCCGGATTGATGTTAATGACACGGTCCATGTCGGCCAAGGCATCTTCGAAGTTACCCACCTGGGCACTGATGAGACTCCTGTTGTATAGGGTCAGGGCGTTGCCCGGCTCCTCCCGGAGCACCCTGTTCAGATCCGCCATGGCGGAGTTGTAGTCATTAGACTCGTAGAACATAAGCGCCCTGTTGAAATAGGCGAAGGTGTTGGTCGTGTCCAGTGATATCGCCTTGTCCATATCGGCGATCGCACCCTTGTAGTTCTTCTGGAGGGCATAGACTCTTCCCCGGCGAATATAACCCTCAGGGTCGAAGCGGTCGAGCGAAATGGCCTTGTTATAGTCGGCAAGGGCCTTTGTCGTGTCAGCCAGGAAGAGATATGAGGCGCCCCGGTTCAGATATGCGGAAGGGTCTTTAGGTTCCTTCCGGATATAGCGGTCAAAATCGCTCACGGCATTCTCGAACCTCTGCGCGAGGAAGTAGGTAACCCCTCGGCTGAAGTACAGTCCAATCAGACCCGGACGCAGTTCCATAGCCTTGTCGAAATCCGCGAGAGCATCATCGTATTTACCTGACCGGCTGAGAGTTATAGCGCGGAAATGATAGCCGTTCGTGAACACGGGGTTAAGCCTTACGGAAGCGTCAAAATCACTCTGCGCGCCCCTGATGTCACCGAGGTTATACTTGGAGATACCCCTGTAGAAGAAAACCCAACTGTCAGTGGAATCCAGACGGGCCAGGATGTTGAACTGGCTGATAGCGTCAGCGTAACGTCCCTCAGAAAGAGCCTGCCTTCCCCTGAACATGAAGACGTCCTTGTCGTACTGGGCGCGGCAAACCGTGGCCAGTGACAAGAAAAGAAGCAGGGAAAAAACGAGCCTTTTCATTTTAATTTTATAATAAGGGGTAAAATTCCTATTTTTGTCAGATGCAAAGATAAACATTTATCGTGCCTTGAAAACGAATTCGCTTCATTTTTTAATATATATATTCCTCATTACCGTCTCCGGGACGCTTCTGGCCCAGACTCCAGGGCCCAAGATGATTCCTTCAGGCAAAAACGCCGAGCGTATCATCAATGTTGAGAAGCTTGAAGACCAGGTGACTTTCCTGTGCGACACTTTGTTCAATGGTCGTGCCACAGGCACCTCGGGGGCGAATGAGGCTGCGTTCTGGATAGCGAGAAGGTTCCGGAAAGCCGGCTTGATGAAGATGGGAGGGCAATGGAGCAGATCGTTCGAGGTCGGTGGGAAGGCCGGTCACAACATCATCGGTTTCATGCCCGGGAAAAGGAGCGGACTGAGAGAGGGGTATGTCCTTGTGACAGCACATTACGACAGCCACGGGAAGATAGCCGGATCGGTTTATCCCGGTGCCGACAGCAACGCCTCTGGAGTTGTTGCCATGCTCAGCATAGCGGACATGTTCGCCAGGATGAAGGAACTGGGACGGTCGTACGGTAAGAACCTAATATTCGTGGCCACAGACGCCCGGGAGAGGAATTCGCTGGGGGCGGAGGCGCTTTGGAACGATATTGTCTCAGGGACTCTGAGGGATCCGATCAGCGGGGAGACAATAACCCCGGCAAAGATCCAGAACGTGGTGGTCCTGGACATATTGGGCAGCTCGTTGTCCCCTCTGAGGAAGGGACGCAAGGACTATCTCATAATGCTTGGAGGCGCCGGTTACAAGTACCAGCTCCAGAGGGCCAACGACGCCGACGGTCTTAATCTCGACCTGGGCTTCGACTACTACGGGAGCGAGGGTTTCACCGACATGTTCCTCGCGAGGGTCGGGGACCAGGGTGTGTTCTCGAAGGCTGGAGCGCCCTGTGTGGTCTTCACCTCAGGCATCACGATGAAGACCAACAAGCTGGAGGATGACGCGCGCAGCCTCAATTACAACGTGTTCAAGCGGAGGATCTTCGTGATCTTCCACTGGCTCGAGAAAGTGCTTTGACGATGAAAGGGTTTTTGAATATGATGAGGCGCTACATCGCGCCGTTCAAGAAATACCTGTGGGGATCGGTAGTGCTGAACATCCTGTCAGCGGTGTTCAATATCTTCTCCTTCGCCATGATCGTGCCAATGCTCCGTATCCTGTTCAGGATGACGGACAAGACTTACGTTTTCACCCCTTGGAACGAGGTGTGGAGCAAGCCTTTGAAGGAGATCGGAAACAGCCTGATGCAGAACGTCTACTACACCCTTGAGGTCAACATCGCGCAGCACGGGGAGATCATGGTCCTCCTCGTCCTATGCGTCTTCCTGATCATTATGACCGCCTTGAAGACGGCGTGCTATTTCGGTTCATCCGCCGTGATGATCCCGATCCGTACGGGAATAGTCAAAAACCTCAGGATGAAGATCTACGACAAGATCCTCTCGCTTCCTCTCGGCTTTTTCTCCGAAGAGAAGAAGGGAGACATCATAGCCCGCATGAGCGGAGACGTTCAGGAGGTTGAGAATTCGGTCGCCGGCTCGCTTGAGATGCTTATAAAGAACCCGATCCTGATCCTGATCTATTTCGTGGCCTTGATTGTGATAAGCTGGCAGATGACGGCTTTCACCATCATATTCGCTCCATTGATGATCTGGGCTATGGGAGTCATCGGGAAAAACCTTAAGCGCAAGTCGCTTGATGTGCAGACGCTGTGGAGTGACGTGATGTCACAGGTCGAGGAGACTCTCGGTGGCCTTAGGGTGATTAAGGCTTTCATCGCCGAGAAGAAGATGTCGGCCAGGTTCGAGGGAGTCACGGAGGCGATGCGCAAAAAGACAAGCAGGGTCTCTATGCGCCAGGCTCTCGCCCACCCTGTCAGCGAGTTCCTCGGGACTGTCCTTATCACTATCGCCCTTTTCTTCGGCGGCACCTTGATCCTTAAAGGCCATTCGATTATCGACGCCCCGATATTCATCTATTACATGGTCATCCTCTACAGCATTATAAACCCGATAAAAGACTTTTCCAAAGCGAGTTACGCCATTCCGAAGGGTATGGCTTCCATGGAGAGGATCAACAAGGTCCTGGACGCGGACAACAACATCACCGAGGCAGCTGATCCGCTCCCGCTGGAGGGTTTCTCTGACAAGATCTCCTTTGAAGGCGTCAGTTTCCGCTATCCGGACGGGTCAAAGATGATATTGGACGACATCGATCTTGAGATCCCCAAAGGCAAGACTATCGCTATTGTGGGCGCTTCCGGGGCCGGAAAGACCACACTCGTGGATCTGATTCCCCGTTTCTACGACCCCGAGTCCGGATCGATCAAGATCGACGGGACACCGATAAAGGACGTGCGGATCCAGGATCTCCGGAACCTTATAGGAAATGTCAATCAGGAGTCTATCCTGTTCAACGACACGATATTCAACAATATAGCTTTCGGCGTGGAGAACGCCACCATGGAACGGGTCATAGAGGCGGCCAAGATCGCCAACGCCCACGATTTCATCATGGAGAAGGAGGGCGGCTACCAGTTCGTGATCGGAGACCGGGGGGTCAAGCTCTCCGGAGGCCAGAGGCAAAGGATCAGCATCGCCAGGGCTATACTCAAGAACCCTCCAATCCTGATTCTGGACGAGGCCACAGCCTCTTTGGACACCGAATCAGAGAAGATCGTGCAGGAGGCATTGGACAGGCTCATGTCCACAAGGACCACCGTGGCGATAGCCCATAGGCTGTCCACCATCAGGAACGCTGACGAGATCATCGTGATGAACGAAGGGAAGATCGTGGAGCGTGGGCGGCATGAGGAACTCATCGCCCTGGATGGCCATTACCGCAAATTGAATGACATGCAAGCTTTGTGAAATCACGGAATATGAAGACAATCAAAAGAATAAAGGTCCCCGTAATAGAGGGGCTCGAGAACATGGGACTCCAGGAACTTGACCTGGTGATGGAAGAGAAGGCCGCCAAGTTCGCCGTATGTGAGAACAATTGGCCGAAAGACGCCCCCTACGTGCCTGATTGCAATGGTTCGGTGGCCAGGACCAAGACCCATCTGGCTGTCATGTACCATGTCAGGGGCCTCGACCTGAGGGCCACCGAGATGGAGGACAACGGGCATAGCTGGGAGGACAGCTGCTGTGAGTTTTTCGTCTCGGATCCTTTTGACGGCACTTACTATAATTTCGAGCTAACCTGCGCGGGATCCCTTCTCGGGGCAAAGGGCTCAGGGCGCTCAAACAGGGAGTTCAGGGATCCAACCCTCCTGAAAAGGGTGATACGTCACAGTTCTCTCGAGCGTAAGCCGATGGTTGTCAACGGGCAGATTTTTGGCTGGACTGTCGCGATGTTGATCCCCTTCGATCTCATCGGGATTGACCCTGACAATCTACCTGTCAGCGTAAGGGGCAATTTCTACAAATGTGGAGACCTCACCGCCCATCCGCATTTCCTCAGCTGGAACCCGGTCGGTGTCCCGAAACCCGATTTCCATAGGCCTGACTTTTTCGGAGAGATTATCTTAAGATAAACTTTAGATGAATAGGTACAACATCATAAGTCTCATATTATTCCTGGTTTACTTAGGCCTGGTATTCTGGTGCTGTTTCGGTGATTTCTCAAGTTTGCCGAAAATACAAAGGGAGATCCTTGGAATCCCGACCGACAAGGTTATCCACTTCGTGATGTTCCTGCCCTTCGTGACACTTTGCTTCATGGCCGTACACTTTATCGGGAAATCTTTCCGGGCCAAGTTGTGGTTGTTTCTGCCGGTGTTCATAGCGGGAATATTGTTCGCTATTGGAATCGAGATCGGCCAGTCCCTTACCAGTTACCGTTCCGGAGATGCCATGGACTTTTTCGCCGATGCCGTTGGCCTCTGTGTCTCGACCATAATAACGATTATACTTGTCTTTATTAAAAAGAAGGCCTTCAGCTGATGTTTAAAAGAACCCTGCTCACTATCGCTCTTGTCTTGGCTATCCCGGTCACCTCATCGGCCCAGAAAGTCCAGGAATTCAAAGAGGCTCTGGATTCAATGCAGACCCTCCTCAGGGAGAGGACGAGAGTCGCGTCGCAGATCAGGGCAAAGAAGATTGTGAAACGGGACAATGTCCTCGACTTCCACTTCACGAACACATTCGGAGACTACCCATGGAGGGATTCGGATGTGAAGTGGTTCCGGGACAAACTCAAGAATCTTCTTCCGGAAGAGTGGTCAAAGTCCTCTGTCGGGGATATCTATGTGGGCAACAATAAGATAGACTCTTATGTGATGCCTGTGCTGAACAGCAATGGCAAACCTCGCACCGCCATGTTCAGGACTAAGGACCACAGGGCCCAACCGAGATTCGTCACAAGGGTCGGGGAACCTGAGTTCACAAAAGGTCTTTCGGGGCGCAATATAGCCCTTTGGCAGAGCCATGGCCGGTACTACGATGAGAACACTGACAGGTGGAAATGGCAGAGGGCCCCTCTCTTCCAGACTGTAGAGGACATGTACACCCAAAGCTACGTGCTTCCTTTCCTGATGCCGATGCTTGAGAATGCCGGAGCCTACGTGATGACTCCCAGGGAAAGGGATCCACAAGTCCATGAGATCATAGCTGACAACGATCCCGCCTTCAAGGAAGGACGTGGTGAAGGGGTCAGGACCTCCGGATTTTATTCAGAATCAGGATCTTGGCATGACGCTGGTACGGGGTTCGCCGATTTCAAGGCCGTCTACACCGGCAGGGAGAACCCTTTCCGGGCCGGAACCGCGAGACAGGCCGTATGCTTCGATGACGAGGAGACCGACAGGTCAGAGGCGGTCTGGACGCCCGATATTCCCGAACGGGGCGAGTACGCCGTTTATATCTCTTACAAATCTTTTCCTAACAGCTCAGAGAAAGCCCACTACACTGTACGGCACCTCGGCGGCGAAAGCGAGTTCCTGGTTAACCAGAAGATGGGTGGAGGAACATGGATCTACCTCGGCACTTTCGAGTTCGGTGAGGGGCGGAATGGTTATGTCACTCTCGACAACGAGGCCCCGGAGGGGTACCATGTTGGGAACAACACTGTCGTGACGGCGGACGCCGTGAGATTCGGTGGCGGCATGGGAAAGGTCGCCAGAGGTCCGAAAGACGTTGATCCTTCTGAATATACCTTATCCGGACTCCCCTCCTTCGCCGAGGGATCGTATTACTGGACACAATGGGCCGGGGCGGACTCAACCCTTCTCGATCTTCATGAAGGCGACTACACCGCTGATTTCGCGGAGAGAGGCGCGTGGGTCGACTGGATGTCAGGTGGTTCCAGGACCAATCCCCAGAAAGAGGGGCTCAAGATCCCGGTCGACATGTCTTTCGCCTTCCATTCCGACGCCGGGACTTTCCCGGACGACTCGATAGTCGGCACATTGGCCATCTATACCCTTCTCGCCGACAACAAGGACAAGTATCCCAACGGTGAGAGCCGATGGCAAGGGAGGTTGCTCGCGGATTTCGTCCAGACCCAGATTGTCGATGACATACGTCGCATGTTCAATCCCAAGTGGACCCGCAGGGGGCTATGGGACCGTTCATACAGCGAGTCACGCACTTCCACGGTTCCGGGAATGATACTTGAGTCCCTCTCCCATCAGAACTTCGAGGACATGAAGTTCGGTCTTGACCCGACTTTCAGGTTCGCTGTCAGCAGGGCCGCATATAAGGGAATCCTTAAATTCCTGAGCGCCAGATATGGCCATGAATATGCCGTCCAACCACTTCCGGTGGCCTCATTCGCGACATCATTCGCTAAAGGTCCGGAACCCGGGAGAGAGGCTACCGTGAGGCTGTCCTGGACAGCTGTGACCGACTCCCTTGAACCTACCGCCACCCCCACCGGTTTCATCCTTCAGACCAGGATAGGTGACGGAGCGTTCGACAACGGGAAAGAGATCGGGTTTGAGAGTGAGAATGGCAGGTGTTTCCATGATGTTTCCATCAAGCCAGGTATACTATACAGCTTCAGGATAATAGCCTATAATGAAGGAGGCCGCAGCTTCCCCTCCGAGACCCTCTGCGCCGGTGTACCGGATACAGGTGATGGGAAGACCGCGCTGGTTGTCAACAACTTCACAAGACTCTCGGCCCCCGTGTGGTTCGACTCCCCCGACTATGCCGGATTCCTTAACCGGCTTGATGCCGGAGTCCCTTACATGCGGGAGATCAATTTCATAGGAGAACAATACCAGATCCGTCGGGAACTGCCGTGGATTGACGATGACAACCCCGGATTCGGAGCGTCGTTCAGCGACCATGCGGGAGTAGTCATCCCAGGCAACACCTTCGACTTCGCCGCCATCCACGGAAAGGCCATCCTTAAAGCAGGCTATTCCGTTCACTCAGCCAGTTACGCATCATTCGCGGAAGGAGCCGTCCCCTGCGGGAGCGATGTCGCCCTGGACCTTATCTGTGGGAAACAAGTCACTACCCCACTCGGGAACGGAGTCAAAGGCAGCCGTTTCCAAGTGTTCCCGAAAGACCTCCAGAAGGCTTTGAAGGAATATACCACGGCTGGAGGGAACCTGATAGTCTCTGGCGCGCATATCGGCACCGATGTTTGGGACAAGATATTCCCGGGGCAGACAGTTCCCGCGAATGCTGAGCAAACGAAGGTTTTTGTCGAAGACGTCCTCGGATACCGCTGGGCCGGCAATTTCGCCTCGCATATCGGCACGATACGGCCGATGCGCAACAGTGTCCTTCCACTCAAAGGAAAGCTTGTCACTATGGAGTTCTGGATGGAATGTAACCCGTTCATCTACAATGTGGAGACCCCTGACGCCCTGGCCCCGGCCAACGAGAAGTCCGTGGCTTTCCTCCGGTACGGAGACACAGGCGCCAACGCCGGGATTTACTTTGACACCGGGAAGTATAAGGCTGTCAGCCTCGGCTTCCCGATCGAGGTAATGAAAAGCCAGGGGGATATCGACATCCTCCTGGCCACGATTCTTTCCAGTTTCTCCGACAAATAGGCTACTTGTCAATAAGCAAGGCCTTGATTTTCGAGAATATCTCCGTGTTCTCCATAACCTGACCGAACTTCCAGGCGGACGCGCCGTAGGCGTAGATCGGCACAGGACTACCGGAGTGGCCGGTGGTTCCGAATTTGACTTCGATACCGGTGTCACCCTTGGTGAAATCCTTGCTTCCGGAAAGGAGCGTGACTCCTCCGGTCTCATGGTCCGCGGTGACAACGACGAGTGTGCCCTTATGGGTGTCGGCGTAATCAAACACGGCATTGACCAACTTGTCGAACTCCTCCATCTCAAAGGTCAGCTGCTCCGCGTTGTTCGCATGCTCGGCATGGTCGATGTGAGAGCCTTCGATCATCGCGAAGAAACCTTTCTTGTTCTCGTCAAGGATGTCGAGAGTGTGCATGGCGGCGTCAGTGAGGAAGTCAGTGTCACGTTCGATAGCCATCGGGTAGCTCCCATCAGCGAAAAGACCTATAATCGGAGTCTTGGAGGTCGCGTAGAACTCCTCGGGAGTGTCGGCGTATGTGAAACCCTCACGGATGGCCTTTTCGATCATATTCTCGGGAACCTTCTCAGGATCAGTGAAATAACTCCTGCCGCCACCTACGACGACATCCAATCTGGCCTCAAGCATGTCTTGGATAATCTTTGTGCTCATGCTCCTCTTCGGCACATGGCCGTAAAAAGCGGAGGGAGTGGCATCGCAAACGTGAGATGTCACCACGATTCCTGTAGAGAGACCTTTTTGCTTGGCGTACCAGGCTATGCTGGGGACCGATGTCGTGTCAGGACCCATTCCAAGCATGCTGTTATTGGTCTTTACTCCACAAGCCATCGCGGTACCGGACGCCGCGGAGTCAGTGACCCTGTTGTTGGCGGAATATGTCTTGCTTATTCCGACAAACTGGGCACGGTCAAAACAAGTGGGAGCATAGTAGTTATCAATCATCCAGGAGGAAGCGGCTGCGAGACCCATCCCATCACCGATGATCAAGATAACATTCTTTACTTTCTCATTCTTGGGTGACTTGTCAGCTGAATAAACTTGAGCGAACGGGATCGACACCGCCAGGAGGAAAAGGAAAAACTTATTCATAAATTAATTATATTTTGACAAATATATAAAAAAGAACGGATTTTTCGTATATTGTGACCAAATGAACTAATATGAGACTGAAAGCATTTCTTTTCCCCATCCTGTTGCTGGTCAGTTTCTCAGCATACGCCCAAACTGACTCACAAACGCTTCCTTTCAGTGCCACAGGTACCGTGGTAGACTCCGAGACAGGGAAACCCCTGCAGTATGTAGGTGTTACCTTCACCGGTCAGAGATACGCTACTGTGACCAATGTGGACGGAGTGTTCACATTGAAGTCCGCGACCGAGCCCCAGACCATAGATTTCACATTGCTCGGCTATAAAACCGTAAGGGTCATATTCCCGAAAGATGGTGAGCCGTTGATGATCAAGATGCCCCGTGGAGAACTCACCCTTGACGGAGCTTTTGTCATAGCCGATCCTTACAGTGTCTTGTACAAGGCCATTTCAAAGATTGAAGACAACTATCCCAACCAGCCTGAGATGTTCGACTGCTTTTACAGGGAGACAGTTCAGAAAAGACAGCGCTTCGTCTACATTTCCGAGGCGGTCACCAGGATGTTCAAATCCTCCTACACAAGGCTCGGCATAATAGGTGACAGGATGGCTGTGGACAAAAGTCGTCAGCTTGTCAGTCCCGACAAGAAGGACACCCTCTCCATCAAGGTAGTTGGAGGGCCGGTTCAAGCTGTCCAGCTCGACGTCGTGAAAAATAATGATCTTCTCAACAAGGAGGAACTGGCCAACTATGAGCTGGCCATGGAAATGCCGGCCACGATCGGCGACCGCCTTCAATTCGCGATTAGGCTGACACCGAGGTGGCAAGTCGACTATCCTCTGTACAATGGTGTTATCTATATCGACAGGGAGACCTACGCTTTCACTCGTTTCGAACTGGAATATGACATGACTGACAAGGATAAAGTCACCAGTACTATCCTGATCAGCAAGCCCGCCGGTCTGAAATTCACTCCGACCCAGGTTTCTATCCGGTACGACTACACTCTTTCAGAGGGGGTCTCAAGGGTCAGTTATGTGAAAACCGTGATGCGCTTCAAATGCGACTGGAAGAAGCGCCTTCTGAGGACTGACTACACGGCTATCAGCGAGTTAGTAACAACTGACCGCCACTCGGACAATATTGAGATAATCCCCCGCAAGGAAAGTTTCAGCAGCAGGGATGTCCTCGCGGAAAAGGCCACCGCAGATTACGATCCGGAATTCTGGAAGGACTACAATATCATAGAGCCGTCCGAGAGTCTCGACAAGGCGATAATCAAGATCGTTCGGAAGACTGATAAAAATTGAGTAAATTTGCCTGAGAAATGGCAAACGGCAAATTATACTTGATTCCCTCCCCTCTTGGTGGAGATGATCCGAAGGATGTTATCCCCGGTCCAGTCTTGGAAAGGCTTTCCAACATCAAAAGATATGTGGTCGAGGAGACCAGGACCGCCAGGCGTTTTCTATCATCGGCTGGCCTGAAGGGCCATATCGCTGACCTGGAATTCAGGGAACTCAATGAACACACACGCCCAGAGGATGTAGAGAGCCTTCTCGAGCTATTCTCAGACGCTGAAGGGCATCCGACCGATGTCGGGCTCATCTCAGAGGCCGGGCTACCTGCCGTGGCAGACCCCGGGGCGGCTTTAGTCGCCTTATGTCACCAGCATAATATCCAAGTGGTTCCGTTCACGGGTCCATCTTCTCTGATGCTGGCTTTGATGGCATCGGGGCTTAACGGTCAGAGCTTCGCTTTCCAGGGTTATCTCCCCGCCAAGCCGGAGGAGAGGCGAAAAGCCATCAAAGACCTGGAGAAAAAGTCATCACAACTCGGCCAAACCGAGATATTCATCGAGACCCCATACAGGAACGACTCGATGATGTCTGACCTTCTGGCCACTCTGCAGCCCTCGACAAAGCTATGTGTGGCTGCCGACATCACCCTTCAGGACGAGACGATCCTCACAAAGACCGTCAAGGCTTGGCGGGCATCCACACCCACAATAGGCAAAAGGCCGTGCGTTTTCCTTTTTTTAGCGAAATAGTTGATTCTGAGCGATATGATGATAGATAGAGACATGACTATAGAATTGACTGGAATGGAGTTTCACGCCTTCCATGGCTGCCTGGTGCAGGAACGGAAGGAGGGGAACACCTTCATTGTCGACTTCCGAGGCAAGATTACCGGGAAGAAGGCCGCCAAATCGGATGACCTGAAGGACACCGTCGATTACAGCAAGATCTATGAGATTGTGGCCGCCCAGATGGCAGAGCCATCCAACCTTCTGGAGAATGTCGCCGGAAGGATTGTTGACGCCATCATGGCGGCTGATTTAAAGTTCTGGTTCGTTCAGGTCAGGGTCTCCAAGAAGAACCCTCCCGTCGGAGGGACATGTTCCTGGTCAAGAGTGACCGCGACCTGTGGAGCTGATCTTGTGCAAGAGAAGATAAACGATTCTTTCTGAATATGAGAATAGCCTTCCTCACGCTTGGATGCAAGCTCAACTACGCTGAGACCTCGACTTATGAGAGGGGTTTCGTGGCGGCTGGACTTGAGGTCGTTCAATGGGAGGATAAGGCGGATGTCTATCTGATTAACACATGCTCGGTCACAGAGAGGGCTGAGAAGAAGTGCCGCAATGTGATCCGCAAGGTCCACAGGGTCTCTCCAGAGGCTATAATCGTGGTGACGGGGTGCTATGCGCAGTTGCGGCGAGAGGAGCTGGAAGCCATTGAGGGTGTGGCTCTTGTGTTCGGCGCCGCCGACAAGACCCGTGTCGTCTCCGACACGCTTTCACTCCTGTCAGGTGGCCGGAGGGAGGTATTGCCCCCGCCGGGCCTGGCCGCCCGTGGCCAGGTGAGCGGGAGGGGCCCATCGCTTGCGATGGGAGGGATTTACCCGCCGGGGACAATACCTCCCTCCGGCTCATCGGAATCGCTCTTGGAGGCGTATTCCTCGGAAGAGAGGACGCGGTCGTTCCTGAAGGTGCAGGACGGGTGCGACAACTTCTGCGCCTACTGCACAGTCCCCTACGCCCGGGGACTCTCAAGGAATATCCCGATATCTTCAGCCGTGGAGCAAGCAAAGGAGATAGCCGCCACAGGAATCAAGGAGATAGTTATCACAGGAGTCAACACAGGTGATTTCGGCCGCACTACAGGCGAGAGTTTCCTGGAGTTGCTGAAGCGCCTGAACGATGTGGAAGGGATCGAGAGGTACCGTATCTCATCGATTGAGCCGAACCTGATCACGGAGGATATCGTGGACTGGATCGCCTCCGGGACGAAATTCCAGCCACATTTCCATATTCCGCTCCAATCTGGGGCAGACGAGATCCTGAGCCGTGTCAGGAGGCGTTACACCACGGAGTTCTTTGCCGACAGGATCGCTTACATCCGCTCACGGATGGATCCACGGCCAGGAGAGCCACAAGGCAACCTGAAACCCTACGTGTTCTTCGGGATTGACGTCATCGCCGGGCTTCCCGGCGAGACAGACGAACTCTTCGAGAAGACATATTCATTCCTTAAAGACACGATCAAGCCCGCCTTTATCCACATATTCCCCTATTCCCGCAGGCCGGGGACCGTGGCCGCTGGTTGGAAAGACCAGGTGCGTGACTCGGTCAAGACAGAGAGGGTCGCAAGACTGGAAGCTCTTTGCGATGAGCTACACGCGGAGTTCGTGGAAAAGAATCGCGGCCGGCTTTCGCAAGTGTTGTGGGAGTCTGATGTGAAAGATGGGATGATGGGAGGATATTCAGGCAATTATATCAGGGTCGAAAGGCCTTACGACCCTTTGAAAGTGAACACTATAGAAGATGTGATATTATGACGGGAAGCGGAGCGAGACTGACATTTCTTGGCACCGGGACATCACAAGGGGTGCCGATTATAGGTTGCGGTTGCGAGGTGTGCCGCTCTACGGATCCCAGGGACAAGCGTTTCCGGGCTTCCGTGTTCGTGGAATATGGTGGATTGAATATACTCGTGGATGCCGGACCGGATTTCAGGATGCAGATGATCAGTCACGGGATCAGCCACCTCGACGCTATCTTATTGACACACAACCATAAAGACCATACCGGCGGACTTGATGACGTGCGGTCGCTCAACTATATTGACCGGCGCGCGGCAGAGATTTATTGCGAGCGGAATGTCCTGGAGGACTTGATCCGGGAGTATCCTTATGTGTTCAAATTCCCGAAGTATCCGGGTGCTCCCGAATGGAAGCTTCACGTTATTGACGAGCGCCCCTTCATTCTCCGCAAAGACTCTACCGATAAAGAACTCGTCTGGGTTCACGACGTCGGCTATCACTACCGCATGAACGACGGCTCCCTCGTCCCCACCGCCCGCTGTCTCGACGACATGATAGACACCGCTGTTCCGGCGGCAGGTCTGGCAAGTCCAGACCGTAGCCACCCTCGGCTCGTAAGAGGGAGGGGCCCATCGCTTGCGATGGGAGGGGCCGAGCGAAGCGAGGAGTCTGGACTGACAGAGCCTGCCGCCGGAACTATTGAGCAAGAATCAATAACAGTGATTCCGATTCGGGGACTGCATGACAAGTTGCCGGTGCTGGGATTCCGGTTCGGAGATATCGCGTATTTGACGGACATGAGCGAGATTCCGGAGAGTGAGTTCGACAAGCTGCAAGGGCTGAAGCACTTGACACTCAACACTGTCGGCTATAACAAACATCACTCCCATTTCAGCCTCGCAGAGACTCTAACACTCGCCGACCGGATACGCCCCGACCACACGTGGCTTACCCATCTATCACACTCCTTTCCGGTCCACGAGCGATTCTGTAAAGACATGGAGCGGATGTGCCAGGAACAGCACATCCACTCCACAGTCCTCCCAGCTTACGACGGGCTGGTTATTGAATAGTCTCTGTTTTACTGGCCGTCACTTCTTCTCGACGACCTTCTCCGCCTCGTAACCGAGTTTACGGATAGCCTTCGCGAGGGTCTCCTCATCAGTCTTGGAAGGGTCGTACTTAATCATGACTTCCTTGCTGTCGAGAGTCACCTTAAGATCCAGGACTCCCCGCTCGAAAGACATGTTCTCGGTGATTTTCTTGACGCAGTTCTTACAAGTCATCGAGGTCTTGAAGGTCACTGTGACCGGATCGGCCTTCTTAGGCTTTTGGTCATTGATAGTGACTGATTCCTGAGCTGTCAAAGCCGGCCCGGCGGGGGCACCTGCCAAAAGGCAAAGGGCAATAAATAACGCTTTCATATTCAATTGGTTTTATTCTGTTTTCCAAATAGTCACTCTAATACCAGCATATACCGTGGCACCCATCAAGGGTCCCCAGACAGCACTGGCATCGAAATCACTGGTGGAGGTATTGACCATACCGTCAGCCATCCTCTCACCGAGGATCACTCTCTTCTGACGGAACCCGGTCAGGTTCTCGCCTCCAACATAGATGTCAAATCCTTTGAACCTGCGGGTCACCTGAGCGTAAACAAGAGGATAGACGGGAGTCCTTCCCTCCGGATAAAGAAGATTCCCGCTCTCATCTTTTAGATCTTTCATGAAATCATACACCCTGGCTGATCCATTAACAGATCCGGTCAGGTCGAATATCCAACGGCTTAGATTGGTCTTATACTGAAGGTTAAGCACTCCCTTGAAACGACTGGTCAACGGGACCTCTTTCATGCCTCCCGCAAGGTAAGTAGTCCTGGCATCGGTGTACCTGGCGGTCAAATCAAGCGTGAAATGAGATGAGGGCTCCAGGTGGAAGTCAGCTTGATAGCTGTCACTCAACGACTTCCCATCCAACGGATAGAAAGCGATCTGGCCTGGCGCAAGCTCGTAGTCAACGATCAGTTGCTCTGAGAACCTGGTCGAGAAATAGTCCAGACTTAGATAGTTATCCTCATGGAAATAAAATGTGGCATTACCACCATAGGTCCAAGAATCCTCAAGCTGATGGGAAAGGTAGTTCCCTATAAAACCCTTTCCGGTCGAGAACACCCCAAAGTGATCCACAAGAGGAAGGGCATTCCTCAACCCTCTGCCGCCATTGGCGCGCAAGATGACGGATTCGAATGGCTGATACTTGAGCGTAACCCTGGGCGACAGGCGGAAACCATTGTCCTTGAACCAGTCACCGTTCAGTCCGATTATAGTCGAAAATTTATCCTCCTGATGGAATGTGTATTCCGCATATGCCCTGGCGTTAACCAGGTTGGTAGTGACCGGACTGAATGAATTATTAACTCCGGTGGGAAGGTATCTGTCAAGAGATTCGTAATAGCTATCTATCATTGTACTCAAACCCGCCGAGAAGTCATGATTCTCGGAAAAGGCATCACGGAACATCAAGTTGACAAAACCGGAATGCTGGCGGCCAGAGTAAAAGGATGTCCCGAAGCCCGCGTCAATATTGTTATACGTGTAATCCCCTATCACAGCGACACTCGCGGAGTTATCCTCTCGCAGGGGTTTCCCAATCTTAATGTAGCCATTGAGGCGGGTATTGTTTATGTCAGACTGCCATCCATGGTGCTCCTGCCCTCCAAGCCTAGAGTCGTACAAGGCGCTCGCTCCCCAACGGATCTGTAATTCAGGGGTATACCAGAACCAACGGTTGGCGACGTTAACCTGTTTCCTCATCGGGTCGTCCATGAACCCGTCCATATTCATGTCATGGGACTTGAAATTACCTTCGGCGTGACCGAGTAGGATGGTGGACAGTTTCGGGCCGAACTGAAGGGAAGAGGCGATGTTGAAGTCAGTCTTGGTATCGGTCATGCCCACAACATTGATGAACAGGGGAATCTCATCCGTCGGCTTCCGGAATTCGGTGTTGATCTGGCCGGTCATGGATTCAGTGCCGTTAATAACTGATGGTGAGCCTTTAGCGATTTGGATGCTCTCCATCCAAGGGCCTGGAACAAAGGACAATCCGAATGGAGCGCTCAAGCCCCTCATAACAGGACGGTTTTCTTCAAGCATCTGAAGATATACTCCCGAAAGGCCCAGAAGACGGATCTGACGGGCTCCTGTGACGGCATCTGAATATCCGACCGTGACGCTGGCGGAATTCTCAAAACTCTCCGCCAGATTGCAGCAGGCCAATTTCATAAGACCAGTTGAGGAAATAACTTCTGTGCGGAGTTCCTTGCCCTTGGAGAGACTGTTTGCCTGCCTGCGGGAAGTGAAGACAGTGGCCTTCAAAGTATCTTCACGATCCTGTTGGGCATGGGCAGTGAAAGGGAACTGGAACAAGGCCACCAAAAGGGTTGTTATGATTATCCTGAATCGCAAATATATAGGTTTAAACAGCGCCATAACTCTACAAATCACATACCACTATGCCCTATAAACCGGGACAACTCCGTTATCAATCAGTTCTCGGAGAACAACAAGGTAACTATCCGCTATCCCAATCGCGGGATTATCGAACTCAGCCACAATCTCTTTCAGGGAATATACTCCCCCTTTCTGTTTAATGAAATCCACGAGCATCCTCGCGGTATCCCCATCGCTCCTGCAGGCGCCTTCCTCTCGCGTGACAAGGGATTCATCGGTCCGGGCCTGCCTGGAGCGGCAAATATCGCAAGTTCCGCAATCATGGGATTCAGCCTGGCCGAAATAGCGAAGGAGGAAGTGGGAGCGGCATTCGGCGGTCTGCGAAGCGTATTCAAGCATAGCCTGGCAACGGCGATGGAAACTATTCTGGAGCATCGCGAATCTTTCCGGCATCAGATCCAGATTACCGGGTCTCAGACGGTCATGATGCAAGAACACGACATCCGAATGAGCCGCTGGAACATAATTGATAACATGCTCCAGAGACAGAGAATACAGGATCTGGCGAAGTTGGGTCACGGTCGTTCCCATCCGCCCGGCCACATATTCCTCATCAATAGGCTGGACGAATGAGAAAATCCCCGTGTACGCGCGCATCAGAATCTCCAGTAAAGAAGCCATCTCCTGACTCGGCAAATCAATGTCATACAACGACTTCCGGTCAACAGAAATCCTCACCTTGGTCGGAATGTCAATCTCCTCCGAATATGTCAGGTGCCCTGAGCGCTCAAGGTATTTGAGAGAATGGTAGACCGGCGCCCTCTGGAAACCGTATGCCTTGCAAAAATCCTCAAGAGACAACCGCAACTGGCGCCCGATTCCGGCATCGTAAGGGATCTCGAAAAAGGCATGGAGTTTCTGGTAGACATCCTCGATATATTCAAGAGAGGGAAAAGTGACACTCTCAATCTGAGAGAGACGCCGCTCGTCAATCCCGTTCCAAAGCAGCAAAGCGTACGAGCGCTTCCCGTCACGGCCCGCCCTGCCAGCCTCCTGGAAATAGGCCTCCGGACTGTCCGGCAGGTCGTAATGAGCCACAAAACGCACGTCAGGTTTATCGATTCCCATTCCGAAAGCGTTGGTGCAGACCATCACCTGGATCCTTCCCTCCTTCCATGCCGCCTGACGTTCCGACCTCGACTTCTGGCCAAGGCCCGCATGGTAAAACTCGGCGCTGATTCCCCGCGACTTAAGCATCGAGGAAAGTTCCTCGCACTTTCGCCGGTTCCTGGCATAGACGATACCACTGCCCTGGACTCCACGGCATATATTGACAATCTGGGAATTCTTGTCCTCCACATGACGGACTATATAGCTGAGGTTAGGGCGCTCGAAACCGCTCCGCAAGACAAGTTTATCCTTGAAGGCGAGCTTGTCCATGATGTCCTCCGCCACTTCAGGAGTCGCGGTCGCTGTCAGAGCTATAACAGGAACGTCCAGACGCTCCCTCAGACTTCCTATCTTAAGGTAATCAGGGCGGAAGTCATATCCCCATTGCGAGATGCAATGGGCCTCATCGACAACTATATAACTGACATTAAGGACATCAAGGTAAGACTGGAACAACCTGGTCCCGACCCTTTCGGGCGAAAGGTACAGGAATTTGTATTCACCATAGGCGGCATTGTTCAAAGCCAGGTCCACCTCATGCCTTGACATTCCGGCGTGGATCGCGAGCGCCCTCACTCCCCTGTCCTCCAGATTCTGGACCTGGTCCTTCATAAGGGCGATCAAAGGAGTCACGACTATCGTAAGCCCTTCCGCCATCAATCCGGGGACTTGGAAACAGACCGATTTTCCCCCGCCTGTCGGCAGGATCGCCAGCACATCTTTCCCCTCAAGAGCGGCCCCGATGATCTCCTCCTGCATCGGACGGAAACCATCGTGGCCCCAATATTCCTTCAATACCTCAATTGGCGACATATTAAAATTTTTAAATCGTTTTATCACAATCGGTTGCGAGCCTTCATGGCAAATAATTTGCAGGGATTTCAAACGCTTTCACAAATGTACGAAATTAATCGCCGACAGGTTTGAGTTATGCGCTTTTTTTCCGTAAATTCGCGATGGCTTGCAAGATATTAGTTTAACTTTATAATTTAATAATTCATTATGGCAAAATTGGATTTACGCAAGTACGGTATCAAGAGAGTGAAGGAAGTCCTTTACAATCCCACCTATGAGGTTCTTTACAACGAGGAGACCAAGCCCGGTCTCACCGGTTATGACAAAGGACAGGTCACCGAACTTGGCGCCATCAACGTGATGACAGGTGTATTCACCGGCCGCTCCCCCAAGGACAAGTACATTGTCATGGACAAGAACTCCAGGAACACAGTGTGGTGGAACACTCCTGAGTATCCTAACGACAACCACGAGATGTCTGAGATGGTCTGGAAGGATGTCAAGAAACTTGCCCAGAACCAGCTTTCCGGCAAGAGGCTCTTTGTCGTCGACGGTTTCTGCGGTACCCATAAGGACACCAGGATGAAGGTCCGCTTCATCATGGAGGTCGCATGGCAGGCCCACTTCGTCACCAATATGTTCATCCGCCCGAAGAACCAGGCCGAGTTCGACCAGGCTCCCGACTTCGTCGTCTACTGCGCCTCCAAGGCTAAGGTAGAGAACTACAAGGAGTTGGGCCTTAGGAGCGACACCTGCGTGGCTTTCAACGTCTCCTCCCGTGAGCAGGTGATTCTCAACACCTGGTATGGTGGAGAGATGAAGAAAGGACTCTTCTCGATGATGAACTACTATCTCCCTCTGAAGGGCATCGCCGCGATGCATTGCTCCGCCAACACCGACATGAATGGCGAGAACACCGCGATCTTCTTCGGTCTCTCCGGCACCGGCAAGACCACCCTTTCAACCGATCCTAAGCGTAAGCTCATCGGCGACGACGAGCACGGATGGGACAACAAGGGTGTCTTCAATTTCGAGGGCGGCTGCTACGCCAAGGTCATCAAGCTTGACAAGGAATCCGAGCCTGATATTTACAACGCTATCCGTCGCGACGCTCTCCTTGAGAACGTCACCGTGGATGAGAACGGCAAGATCGACTTCAACGACAAGAGCGTGACAGAGAACACCCGCGTGTCCTACCCGATCTACCACATCGATAATATTGTCCGTCCTGACAGCCACGGACCCGCCGCCAAGCAGGTCATCTTCCTGTCAGCTGACGCTTTCGGTGTGCTTCCTCCTGTCTCTATCCTCAACTCTGAGCAGACGAAGTACTACTTCCTCTCCGGCTTCACAGCCAAGTTGGCCGGTACTGAGCGCGGTATCACCGAGCCCACCCCGACCTTCTCCGCCTGCTTCGGCCAGGCTTTCCTTGAGCTCCATCCGACCAAGTATGCCGAGGAGCTTGTCAAGAGGATGAAGAAGAGCGGTGCCAAGGCTTACCTCGTCAACACCGGATGGAACGGCACTGGCAAGAGGATCTCGATCCGCGACACCCGCGG